>JAAYNY010000082.1 GCA_012520635.1 Clostridiales bacterium
ATATGTTAAATATAATTGATAATACTTTTTTCTAAAGTCCGATATCGCATGGGACTTATTAAAGTACTAGTACTTCAATAAGTAATAATCGAAAACTTATAAAAGTGAAAAATGACCACTTTGTTTAGATTTATTTGTTTTCAAAGTGCAATTTACGAAAACTCAAGATTATATAATTTATAAAGTTTTGTAAGAATTCCAATTAGTACACCTCCGTCTCGTCATCAATATATTGTTGGCTAAGGGTTTCAACTAAACTACTCTTAGTTATTAAGCCTTTTAATCTTTTCTTATTATCAACTATTGGTATATTGGAGATGTGGTACTTATCAACTTCTTTTAGCACATCAACAATCGAATCATCAGGATTAGCATATATATAGTCTGAGATAATAAGGTCCTTTACTGGTGAATCACAATTTATTGCATGTTGAACATGTTTCTTTCTCAAAACACCATGTAATCTATTTGTTTCATTATCAATAACCATTAAGGTATTAACATGCTTTGAACCCATTAAAAATTTTGCCTCATTTATTGTACAGTCCATATGACATGTCACAGGATCCGTTATCATAATATCTCTAGCACGAATATATTCAGGGGATTGCCAGATTCTATTATCACCTACAAATTCAGTTACAAAATCATCTGCAGGGTTTTTTAAGATGTTCTCAGGTGTATCATATTGAACTATATGACCCTCATTCATCAAACATATCTTATCTGCTAATTTGATAGCTTCTCTAATATCATGAGTTACAAATACTATTGTCTTCTTAACCTTTGCTTGCAAATTAATCAATTCATCTTGAAGCACACCTCTTGTAATTGGATCAACTGCGGAAAATGGCTCATCCATTAAGATAATATCTGGATCTAGGGCAAATGATCTGGCAACACCTACTCTTTGCTGTTGTCCACCACTAAGTTCGCTTGGATATCTATCCAAATAACTTGTATCTAATCCAACTAATTCTATAAGTTCTTCTGTGCTTTCCTTTATTTTGTCTTCATCAAGCCCTTCAACCTTTGGAATTAATTCAATATTTTCTCTTACAGTCATATGTGGAAATAATCCTGTTTGCTGTATTACATAACCTATTTTTCTACGAAGTTTAATTGGGTCTGTTTTTAATATATCTTTATCTTCAATAGTAATTTCCCCTGTTGTTGGGTTTATTAACCTATTAATCATCTTTAATGTAGTGGTTTTACCACATCCACTAGGACCAATTAATACAACAAAATCTCCTTTTTCTATTTCAAGTGAAATGTTTTTTAAGACTTTATTTTTCTTAAAATTCTTTGAAACATTCTCAAGTTTAATCATTAATCTTTTTCCTCCTCACCTTGTCCAAAAAGCAACAACCTGTATCATAGTATAGGGTTGTTACTTTGTCAAAAAGGTGTTTTTATAAATAAACCAGAGATAATTGTACTATTTGCACAAAATATATTCCCCTAATTTGTATAATATTTATAGTTTTGTTTGCCTTATACATTTTTAGCCAAGACATCATTAATGATTAACAATTTTATATAAGATATTATTATAGATTTGTGAATTTACTAAAAAATCAAAAAAGAACCTATCATAAGTAAGTTGCAAGCACTTAATATATGATAGATTCCTCTTTCTTATACTTGAAATAACCGTATTTTATTTATAATTGAATTTTTTATCTACGATATGCTATCTTCGGGATATAGAAATTCCACAACCCGTCTGTAACTATCTTGGTCACCTATAAAATAAAAGACATCATTTTCCTGAAAAGCAGCATATGGACCTGGAGATAAAATCGTCTGATTATCACGTTTTATTGCAATGACTGTTCCACCAGTATGATGCCAAAAGTTAACTTCTGATGTACTTTTATTAAGATAAGGAGTGGATTTTTCTATCTTTACTTCAAATGGTATAAATGGATTAATAGATTGAAAACGTGCAATATTTTCTGTAAGCTTTGCAATCTTCTCCTCTAAATCTAAAGTTTCTTTTTTTTGCCTGCTAATACTATCCTTTATATCAGCTACCAAGCTATTAACAGTTTGCAAGTCTTTAAATTCACGGACAAATTCCAAGGCTTTTTCATAGGATTTTATTATTACACCGCTACCTTTTATGGTTTCTACAATACCTAGATCAGATAATATACTTACAGCTCTTCTTGCTGTTTCAGAAGATACATTATAACTACTTGCTAGTTTTGATCTTGTATATATTCTTTCACCTATTACATATTGATGTTCAACAATTTTTGATGCAATGTCCACAGCAATTTTTTGATAGGTGGGGACTCTTAACTTCTTCTCCATAAAGATAACCTCTTTCTATTTACTATTTTCATTTGTTTAATCTGAATTTATATCAATTGTTTTAATAAGTTTTTTACCAGGATCAAATTACACATATACTGTATTAGAATATAGCATACATAATTATGTCTGTAAAATTTTTTATATAAAATAATAAAACTCTGAATATACCACCTATGGGTATTCCAGAGTATTATTACAAATTCTTTCCTCTTTCAAAACTTCCTCTCCCAATAAAATCAAACATTACCTTTCTATTCACCATAAATCTATATCGTACCCTACAATCAATACTTTCATAGACTGTCCTTGACATATTTCCTTTGACAGGTGCCAGTAGATTGTGTGGGTTTACATCTATTAAGGTAACCTGTAAATCTAATCTTCCTTGTTGTACCCATAATTGATGAGTGTTATATCTCCTGATTCTTGCCCCTAAGTAGCTTGCAATTCTATACTCCTTACCCTTATAATATACCACACCAATAGAGCCTATAAAGTGAATCTTCCCTAGTGGGATATCCGCAACAGCAATTACAATTACATTATTTTCTTCAGTAGGCCAACTGCATTGTGTCCACAGGTAGTTACCTGGAAACCCCACACCTCTATCACCCTCAATATATCCTAATCCATTATAAAAACACATCTTTTTTCCATTTACACTTAAGCTACCATTAATATTATGTGCCAAACTATATACACTATGACGGCACTGCATAAATGGAACATATTTAAATGGCCCCATAATATCATATTTTGGTGGAATGATTTTACTAAATCTTAATCTTCCCTTTAATCTTATAAACTCTGTTTGTATGTTAAGTATTATACCTTCAGGTGTGAATATATTATTTCCAATTCGCATACCTGACCTTTTCTTTAATACTGTAAATTCATCAATTGGATAGGTAATATGTGAAGAAGTGGTGTTAGTAATCACTTGGATTGAAGCTGACTTCTTTCCTTTCTCATCTATATGAAAAGCAGGGATCAAGGATATGACCTCTGACTCATTCTGATTTCTAAAATACCATCCTTCAAAATAGCTTTTATTCTTATATGTCCCATGAAATTTAATCATATACATCCCCTGTCCAACTTAGTTTCACTTACTCATATTAGTCTGACATAAGTATATAGCTTTTATACCATATAAAAACCCCAAACAATCTCTTACTTTAATAGCAATCAATTATTTGAGGTTTATTTTTTTATTTTACATTGTAATACTTATCGGCCCATGTATCATCGCCTTTACTCATATCCCATTCTTCATATGTACCCCCATAGGCATCTATCTCAAAGCTATATTTAACTCCCCGGTTAAAGGCTTCTCCTTGATAGATTGGCTCCGAATCATCCCATTTAAATTCAATCTTTTGTACAAAGGTATCTGATTTACCAGACTTCTTTATCACACTGTTTACTGCTTCATCCATGGTAAGCATATCTGCTATTGCATGGGAGAATTCATCCCAGTCATCATCATTATCCACATCCCATTTCTTAAAGGAAGCTGTTCTTGCATTTAATTCAAATACTACTTTTTTTCCGGACTTTAGAGCTTCTCCTTTATATAGCGGGTTTTTATCGTCATAGTTGTATTCAATCTTCTGTATAATCCCACCAAATTTATTAATTACCTTCTTTCTTGCCTCCGATGCTAATAACATAGTACTTGTCTCTTGCACCTTATCGGATGTACTCTTTCTCCTTGACTTGTCATCATCATCGTCATCGTCATCATCGTCGTCATCATCGTCGTCATCGTCATCATCGTCCGACCTATCTCTGCTTCTATCTTTATCATTACTTACATTCTTATTAGCATCCTTATTTTTATCTTTTTCTTTGACTCTATCCTTGTCATTATTACTATCATCATAATCATAATCTTCTTCATCATCTTTATCATCACTAGTATAATCACCCTCAATATCATACGATATAATCTCTCCGGTGATAGCGTCAATGTCATACTCATATTCCCTACCATTAACTTCGAATTCCACTTCATAAATCATCCTACCATCATCATAGTCAAGCTCAACTTCAAAGTCTTCTATATGAGATGAATTAACTCCAGCATGATTTAAGGCAATTGCTTTGGCTTTACTAGTACCTATATAAGCCTTATCGCTAACTTTTCCTACTGTAGAGACCTTAGAAAGTTCTAGTTTCTTAGAATCTATTAGATTATTAAGCTCATTAATTGATAGTTTAGCAAGATCCTTAAATTCATATTTTATATCATATTCTACTAGTTGTTCAATTATCTGTGCTTTACCCAGTGATATATGATTTTCATCAGCAAGGGCTTTTATAGTGCTATCAGCTGACAGAGCCTGACTTAAAATTGCTCCTTGAACGGAGTTTGCATTAAGAAGGCTATCAATCTCCTTAACAAGCTTTGCCTGTAATCTTGCTCCTCTTTTCTCATCTTTATTTTCAACACTGATTAGTATAGAGTTCTGTATATTATCAATATATCCTTGTTTTAACATGGATCCAATAAGTGCATTTATGGCTACTTCAAGATCAGTATTTTTAAAATCCATCTCCCCGATGACAAGTTTTCCATCATCGTTAAGAGGCAATACTTCAAGAACCTTTTCCTTTTTATTAACTTTCATTATAAGGCTAGGATTTATATCAAAAGATACTATGGAATCAACAGCCTTTGTAGTATATATTCCTCTAGCTCCAATACCAACAAGTGTAAGTATAAAGGCCGCAGCCACTAATCCCATTGTCCTCATCCAATTACTTCTTTTAGTCTTACTTTCATTCATTTGAATTACCTTTCCTTTCTCTTTATCACAATCGGAGAGAATGGAATCAAGAATGTCAGGAACACTATGACTAACAGCAGTTCTAATCATTTCATTAATATCTTTATTCTTCATATTAATTCTCCTCCGTTAAAAATTTTCTAAGTTTCTTAAGTGCTCTTCTATATTTTGAAAGAACAGTGGAAAGGGGTAATGAAAGTAAATCAGCTATCTCTCTATGTTTAAATCCTGATACTGCATAAAGCATAACTATACGACTCTCTTCATCTGATAGCTTATTCATACAAGCGGTAAGTACCAGTCTATCCTCTGGGGTCATCTCTGGAAGTCTTTCAAGTACCAAATCCCAAGATTCCTCCGGTATATCTGCAGTTTTTTTACGCTCTCGTAACTTCATAAGACATAGATTCTTAGTTATTGTCAGTATCCAGGCCAGGGCCTTTCCCTTACTTTTGTATCCAGAAGCTGACGAATATATTCTAAGATATGTATCATGAAGCACATCCTCCGCATCCTGCATGTTCTTCAGTATGGAAAGGGCAAAACCATATACAGATCCACTTGTGGAATTATAGAGTTTCCCCAGTGCATCTTTATCACTATTTGCAATTATTTTGATATATTGATCTAATACATCTGAATCTACTCTTTCGGTAGAATTATAAGAAAATGCTTTCATCGTTTTACTCCTTCTAATAGGTTAATGCAGGAGAGGGTCATTTTATTGCATCAAATATTATTTTATCTATTATCCCAATCCATCCGGTCAGTACTGCCAAGAACGCTGTGAGCCACGCCTTAGCTTTGTTTGTGTTTTCCATTTCTCTACCTTCTTTCTTTTTTGATATTAAAAAAGAGCCTCATGGCTCTAAACTACAATAAAAAGGGGCCTAGATTTTTCTAAACTCCGTTAGTTCGCAATAGAATCCAATTGTGGATTAATTTAGGTCAACTAAGCTGTATGTTTCACCAGCTCTAACAACCTTACCCACTACGGTCCCTGCTGTCGGTGCCACACTTCTTTCAAACTTGCCATTTGCTGCCGTGATTATAATATCACCCTCGTATACATCAGTGTCCGTAACAACCATTGCTAATCCTTCCACGCAAATAAAGACCGTAGTAGTTGATGTAGTCACATATGCGCCAACACAGTTAAGG
>JAAYNY010000083.1 GCA_012520635.1 Clostridiales bacterium
AGTATACTTCACAAGTTCCCATAAGTCAGTTTATCTCATAAGTTTGTCTAGCATTTATAATTGCATAAATCATCTTGTCGATATATAATATTTGTAACTAATCTTATTTAATCTGGGGGTACACAATATGTCAACTATAAAAAAATTATTGATTTCCTTATCTGCCATAACAGTCCTTACTATACTAATCATTTTCATTTACTCATTTAACCGCACTTTCTTAAATGATGAATATTTAATAGGTAATACTACCGGAAATATATATAACGGTGGTCTTTTTTGCGAAAGTAATGGCAAAATTTATTTTAGTAATGATAATGACGATGGAAGCCTATATGTAATGAACTCTGATACTTCCAACATCAAAAAAATACATGATGATAAGGCCGCTTATATAAATGTAGACGAAAATTATATATATTATCTTCGTGCCAATAACACCAGGGAGAATCAAACAGCCAATGTTTTAATGTTTAGTAACACCGGTATCTATCGAATTAATCATAGCGGCAAAAAACTAAAGCTTATAAGCAGTAACCCCGGTAGTTTCGTAACAGTAAAAGGTAATCATGTATATTATCAAAACTATGATGTTGAGGAAGGACTTTATCTTTATCGCAACCAGACCGATGGGGCCTTTCCACGTCAGCTTATCAAAGAAGCTGTAATTCCTTCTGTCTTTATTGATAATAGAATGTATTACACTGGTGTAAATGAAAATCGCAACATTAATTATTATGACTTATCAAGCTTCACCAGCGGAACATATATTGAAGGAGATTTTGCTTATCCAATATTTTTTGGACAATATATATACTACATAGATCCTTCCAACAATTATACTATTAATAGGATGAATCTTGATGGAACAGACCGCCTTGTAATTGTAAATGAGCGTTGCTCCACATTTAATATAACTAATTCAGGCAAGTACCTATACTACCAAGTAGATGACCTAGATAATAGCAGAATAGGTCGTATTGATCTTATGACAATGGAGTCTGAACCTTTGCTAGATGGACACCACAAGCAAATTCATGTAACCAATAACTATGTTTTCTTCAAGGATTTTAATAACCTTAACACTTATATTATGCCCGCTGATGAAAATGTAAAAATTGGAACATTTAATCCACCATCTCTTGGAGAAAAATAAAACTTATCAACAATTATCAACAAATTTCCTCAAGTAATTCCTTCATGGTTTTACCAAATATGGGATGCCTTAACCAAGGAGCTATCTCCACCATAGGCTCTAACACAAATTCCCTATTGGCCATCTCTATATGGGGTATGGTAAGTTCACTACTTTGTATGATTTCATCATCATATAATAGGATATCAAGATCAATGGTTCTAGGACCCCAGTGAATAACTCTTTCACGTTTTAACTGACTTTCTATCGAAGCAATTACACGCAAAAGCTCCATTGGAGATAATATTGTCTGCATATATAAAGCACCGTTTAGGAAATCATCCTGTTCCACAGGTCCTACGGGCTTTGTAACTTTCAGGCTTGATTTACAGATTACACGGCAATCCTCTTGATCATTAAGAAGTTGGATTGCCTTATTTATATTATCCTCTTTATTACCTAGATTAGAACCTAGGCTAAGATAAACATTATGCCAGCTTCTTTTTGCAGATACTGAAACAGTATCTAAAGTCATCATTATAGGAGCCCAAGGCTTCTTAACTTTAATATTAACCTCCCTTAGGGGCTTATATCTCCTTAAAAGATGTCTTGCCAATCTATCTGCTATGGTTTCAATAAGCTTAAATGTATTTGCCCTTAAATATCCATCAATCTCCTTACATACCTCGGCATAATTAATAGACTTACTTATATCATCTTCTCTTGCAGCCTCCCATATATCCATAAAAAGCTCTGCAGAAATCAAGAATTTCTGTCCCAAGGTATTCTCTTCCTTCAAAACTCCATGATATGCAAATACCTCCAAATCAGATATTGTAATACAATCCATAATATCACCTACCTTATCTTATCTTCTTCTATAATTATACAAAGCAATATCAAATATCTTTAAGTTTTAGAATTGCTTCGGACATCCTAATTGCCCTCAAATTCTCTTTAACATCATGAACCCTAATAAAATGACATCCATTCATAACCCCGATTACTGAAGTTGCCAAGGTTCCCTCCAGACGATTTTCCACAGTTTCATCTAGTGTATGGCCTATAACTGACTTGCGAGAGGATCCCAATAAAAAAGGATATCCAAAATCATGCATTATATTTAAATGACCCAAAAGGTAGAGATTCATTTCATAAGTCTTTGCAAATCCAATACCGGGATCCAGTATTATCTTATCTTTTGCAATACCGGCTTCCATAGCTTTATCAATACTAGCATTCATATCCTTTGTAAAATCGGATAAAAAATCAGTGTAGTCCATAGCCTTTCTATTATGCATTATACATACGGTTGCATTATTTTCCCTTACTACTTTTGCCATGTCAGGGTCGTACTTTAATCCCCATATATCATTAATTAGGTCTGCTCCAGCATGACATGCTGCTTGTGCAACCGTACTTTTATAAGTATCAATGGAAATGGGAATATCAGTTTTTCTTCTTATGGCTTCAATTACTGGGATAACTCTTCCCATCTCATCTTCATCCGATATCATAGTATAATTAGGCCTTGTGGATTCACCACCAACATCAATAATGTCTACACCTTCATCAATCATCCTAAGGGCATGGTCTACGGCATTATCAAGAAGGTTATGCTTTCCCCCATCAGAAAATGAATCTGGTGTTACATTCAATATACCCATAATATAAGTACGCTTCCCTATGGAAAATGTTTTGCCACCTATCTTTATATTCTCAACCATATATCCTGTAACTCTCCTTATAATCATGTCTACAATAACTTATATATGTGAATTCCTACTTAATCAATTGAAATACAGATGCCTGTAAGGCCTTATCCTCTTCAAAATCACCACAACAAATATAGGTAATTGTCTTGGAACCTGGTTTGCTTACACCTCGCATGGACATACATAGATGCTCTGCCTCCATAATAACCATAACTCCCTTAGGCTTTAGATGCTTCATAATAGCATCTGCTATCTGTGCTGTAAGATTCTCCTGAATCTGTGGTCTTCTGGCAAAGGTCTCTACGGTTCTTGCCAGTTTGCTAAGTCCCACAACTTCTCCATTGGGAATATAAGCTATATGGGCTTTACCAAGGAATGGAAGTAGGTGATGCTCACAGACTGAATAAAAAGTAATATCCTTCTCAATTACCATCTTATTGCTCTTAGTATGAAAAGTAACACTAAGATGGTCTGAGGCATCTTGATTAATACCTCCAAACAACTCCTTGCACATCTTACTTATTCTTATAGGGGTATCTTCAAGTCCTTCTCTATTAATATCTTCACCGATTGCCTCTAAAAGCAGTCGGGTTGCTTGCTGAATTTTATTATCATCCATTATAATACTTTCATCCTTTCCTACTAATTTCATCAGCCAAACTACCCAAAAAAGATAAGGAACCAAAGGCAATTATAATATCACTTGGTTCTGCCTCTTTATAAGCTAGCCTAAGACCATGTCTAATATCCTTACCGTCATATACCTGCTCACAGTATTTCCTTGCCTCATTTGCCAATATATCAGAAGCTAATGCCCTGTGATTATCAGAAGTTAAGGTAATGATGGTAGCTGCCAGTGGAGCCAGTATTTTTAGAAGATTTTCATAGTCTTTGTCGGCTAATACACCTATTATAAATATTAATCTACGATTTGTAAAGTAGATTTCTATGGTTTCACGAAGTCTAAGTGCCGCTTCTTCATTATGTGCACCATCTATAAATATATCAGGATTATTTGAGATTTGCTCAAACCTTCCCTTCCACTGGGCATTATAAAGACCCTCTTGTATAGTCTTATGGTTAATCTTATTGCCAAAATCTGTGCTTGAATAACCGTTAAAATTCTGATAAGATTTGGCTTTTCTTAAGTAATTAGCTACTTCAATAGCAAGAATGGCATTGTTAACTTGGTAACTGCCAAGTAGCCTAATCTGATAGTCTCTTATGAAATCCTTAATAAAATAGGAGAAAGATGTTTTGTCTAAGGAATAGTCAATGTCTTTAATTTTGCTGGTATCGGCAATATATAAAGAAGAATTTAACTCCCTTGCTTTTTTCTCCAAGACACTAAATACATCAGGTTTTTGATTACAAGTAATAAGGGGACAAGCTTCCTTAATGATTCCTGCCTTCTCTTTTGCAATCTGCTCCAAGGAATCTCCAAGATACTGCATATGATCCATACTTATGGAAGTAATCACACTACATACAGGTCTTCTTATTACATTAGTTGCATCCAGTCTTCCTCCCATCCCCACTTCTATGATGGCATAATCTACCCTTTCAGATAAAAGATATAAGAATGCCATAGCAGTCTCAATCTCAAAGGTGGTAGGATGATTAAAGCCATCTAAAACCATCTGATCACAGATTTGCTTAATCTTTTCTATGGCTTCTACTATGCCTTCTTTTGTAATATAGCTAGTGGTTTTATCTAATATCTGAATTTTCTCTCTATAAGAATATACAGCCGGCGATAGATACCAACCGACTTTATAACC
>JAAYNY010000084.1 GCA_012520635.1 Clostridiales bacterium
ATAGGAACATATTCTCTTGAATGATCTGTTGAAGCTGTGGAAGGATCACATCCATGGTCTGCTGTTATTATTAAGATATCCTCATCCTTTAAGCCATCTAATATACGAGGAAGCTGGCTATCAAAATAAGTTAAAGCCTTCGCATACCCGTCAATATCATTTCGATGTCCATAAAGCATATCGAAATCAACTAGATTAACAAAGCAAAGCCCATTAAAATCTTTATCCATTTTCTTAATTAAGATCTCTATTCCTTCTTCATTACTCTTAGATTGTACTGTCTCTGTAATCCCTTTACCAGCAAATATATCATATATCTTACCAACACCCAGAACATCTAGGCCTGCTTTCTCCAAGTGGTCTAGCATTGTTGATGGAGGAAGGAGGGAATAATCATGACGGTTGGAGGTACGGCTAAATTCAGGGTGAGTACCAACAAATGGTCTTGCTATTACACGGCCCACTCCATGTTCTCCTTGTAGAATTTCCCTAGCTATCTCACAATAATTATAAAGTTCCTTAAGAGGGACAATTTCTTCATGGGCAGCTATTTGAAACACACTATCTGCTGAAGTATATACTATAAGGGCTCCTGTCTCCACATGCTCTTTGCCGTAATCACGGATTACATCTGTACCTGAATAGGGCAGATTACATATAACCTTTCTCCCAGTCCTTTTTTCAAACAAATCAATAATCTCCCTGGGAAATCCATTGGGATATGTGGGAAATGGTTGTTCTGAAATAACTCCTGCTATCTCCCAATGACCAGTTGTGGTATCCTTACCCTTAGATTTTTCCCCCAACCTAGCAACACTAGCATCAAAATCTTTAATCATATCCTTATCGGCAAACTTCTCTTTAACTCCATCAATATTAAACAGCCCTAGTTTGTCCATATTGGGCATGCTAAATTCTTTACTTTTTGATGCTGCATATAAAGTATGACTTCCTTCATCATTATAATCTTTAGCATCAGGAAGCTCTCCTATACCAACACTATCAAGTACTAGCAAAAATATTCTCTTCATAATTTTTACCTCCAATTATTTATGTTTATCTCTTAAACTCACTATAGTATCTAAAATATAATTATTTAAAATATATTGTAACTGTATTATAGTTATTTTCTTCCTACATGTCTATTATCTTTTTATATGTAATCTAGTGCATTAGAAAAAATTATAGTAATAATAACAACTTATTTAATAATATAAATTAATAATTGTAGTTTTATGTATATTGTAGATGAGCATATGATGTGATATAATGACAAAACAGCATAATAATACGGTTTAGAAACGAGGTGATACCATGAAAATCAATGGTAATATCAATTTTAAAAAATTATTTAATAAATATAAACATGGTCTAGTATTATCTTACTTTTTTATATATATGATATGGTTTACCATACTAGAGAAAACTGTAACAACAGAATTTACACCTGTCTACTCTAGGCTTGATGATTATATCCCATTTTGGGAGATCTTCATTATTCCTTATTTTATATGGTTTGGCTACATTTTTGCTACTGTAGCTTACTTTTTCTTCACTTCACGACAGGATTTTTATAAGTGTTGTGCCTTTCTATTTATTGGTATGACCATTTGCTTACTTATATATACCTTATGGCC
>JAAYNY010000085.1 GCA_012520635.1 Clostridiales bacterium
GTGGGAGAACATTATAAGCGGCGAATATCAAAACTATTATGAGAAAATGTATGGGAACCGCTAAAGACTAAATATGAAAGAATAAGTGTAAATAATAGATATTTAAGATGCTAATCTGGTAGTAAAGGCCATAACGACCAATACTGCCAGATTTTTATTTAATAATCACAAAAGTACATTCCTAGGAAAATGCAACTATATAAACTTGACTTTACATATATAGTAATTTAACATACTAACATACTAAAGTCTAGAAAACCACTTTGCTTAGTGGTAATTGCAGCAGGAAATAAGTAAAATTAATAACTAAATTCTTATACTAATGGTAAATACTATTTGAATATTATGGTAAATAATGAAAAATATTAATAAAGTAGTTTGTAATTATTTACAAGTTTTAATAACAAGGTTTACATTCATAGTTTAAAATAGTATAATATATATTGCTAACGCTGATATGGAAGGGAGTAATAATATGCTAACAATCTTTATTTGTCCCAAATGTTATAACTACCGAATAGTATCAAGAAAGCCAGATGCTACATGCTTTCATTGTGGAGCAATGCTACATAGAAGCGACATAGACTTCATTGAATTCACAGATATGAGTGAACAAGAACGATCTGATTACAAGCAAAAATTCATTCAAAGAATGAAAATATATAAAGATAATACAGAGAATCTACTTGCAGAGCAAGAAGTGAAATAGCTTTATTATATACAAGTACGATATAAAAAGAAGGAAATAAAATGACTAGAAAATTAATAGATAATAAATTAGGTTTAATAAGATTTATTTTAATATTGTGCGATATAGCAGTAATCGTTGCATCTAGTGCATTAGGGTTACTGCTTCGTTATGATTTGGAGTTCTCCAGGGTGGACATGCGTTTCGTAGAATCCTTATGGAGTTATCTACCTATCAATATAATCTGTACCATAATTATATTCTATGTACTAAAGTTATATCATAGCATATGGAGATTTGCGGGAATCGTGGAGATGCAGAGTGTAACAGCTGCATGTATCATGTCTACTCTAATACAGTTTGCAGGACTTAAGATATTCGATTACCCAGTCCCAAGAAGTTATCATTTTCTATATGGAGGAATACTATTCTTCCTTACCCTTGGAACCCGCTTCACCTACCGTTTTGCTAGATATGTAAAGCGTCTGTCCAACAAGAACAGTGAGATAAGACGTATTATGATAATCGGTGGGGGTAATGCAGCCAATGTAATAATAAAGGAAATCCGTGGAAGCGAACATATACATAATACAGTGGTAAGATGTATAATAGACGATGACCCAGCCAAGCAAAACACCTATATCCAAGGAGTAAAGGTAGTTGGAACCAGAGAGGATATAGTAGATACAGCAAGCCTCTTTCATATAAATGAAATAATAATAGCCATGCCTTCGGTTGCCAAGAATACCATTAGAGAAATCGTAAAGATATGTAATGAGACCGATTGCAACTTGAAGATACTTCCTGGTGTATATCAGCTTATGAATGGTGATGTAAGTGTAAGTCAGCTTCGAGATGTGGAAGTAGAAGATTTACTTGGTAGGGATAGTATTAAGGTAGACTTAGATTCTATTATGGGATATGTTAAGAATAAGGTTGTACTTGTAACTGGTGGAGGAGGCTCCATCGGTAGTGAGTTATGCAGACAACTGGCAAGCCATAAACCAAAACAACTTATAATAGTAGATATATATGAGAATAATGCCTATGACATACAACAGGAACTTAAGACCCATTATCCAGAGCTTAATCTGGTGGTCTTGATTGCCTCTGTTAGAAATACTACTAGAATGAATTATATATTCAAGACCTACAGGCCTCAGATAGTATATCATGCAGCGGCACATAAGCATGTACCTCTTATGGAGGATAGTCCTAACGAGGCCATCAAGAACAATGTTCTAGGGACTTGGAAGACAGTACAGGCAGCAGATCTATATGGAACAGAGAGATTCGTTCTAATCTCTACAGACAAAGCAGTAAATCCCACTAATATAATGGGAGCATCTAAGCGAATCTGTGAGATGATAGTTCAAACTTATAATAAGAGGTCAAAGACTGAGTTCGTAGCAGTGAGATTTGGAAATGTCCTAGGATCTAACGGTAGTGTAATCCCCTTATTCAGAAAGCAGATTAAAGAGGGTGGTCCTGTAACAGTAACCCATCCTGAGATTATAAGATACTTTATGACCATACCTGAGGCAGTATCTTTGGTTCTACAAGCCGGGGCATATGCCAAGGGCGGAGAGATATTTATCCTAGATATGGGAGAGCCTGTTAAGATACTAGACCTTGCTGAGAATCTCATAAAGCTATCAGGCTATAAACCCTATGATGATATAATGATAGAATTCACTGGCCTTCGTCCAGGAGAGAAGCTATATGAGGAGCTACTGATGGATGAAGAGGGTATGGAGGATACAGAGAATAAGCTAATCCACATAGGCAAGCCTATAGATATCGATGAAGAGAATTTCCTAAGGCAACTGGAGGAACTTAAGGATATATGCCTGTTAGAGCCTGTTGAGATAAGGAAGAAGGTTCAAGAGATAGTGCCAACTTATGTGATTAAAA
>JAAYNY010000086.1 GCA_012520635.1 Clostridiales bacterium
AGTGTTATTAGAGGACTCTGGGTAACTATCAATGATAGTGGTGTCTATAATTTCAAAGAAGCATTAAATCGTAACAAGAAAAGTGAAGGGAAGATTTACCTTTACAGAGCCATTGAAGCTACACTTAGACTTACATACATACTTAATAATCTATA
Organism: Clostridiales bacterium; assembly: GCA_012520635.1. Lineage (GTDB taxonomy): Bacteria > Bacillota > Clostridia > Lachnospirales > Lachnospiraceae > Mobilitalea. The sequence continues at coordinate 156 of JAAYNY010000086.1, forward strand.
TTATCCGCCTACTAAGTGGCTTTCAAAAGGGTTACAGCAATTAAACAATGATTTTGGGATATTGAAAATGCTTGAAGAAATCGAGGAAAATAATAATCTTATTGACATATATAATTTATTTATGGAAGTATATCATAGCATGCAACAATATATGATCGACAATAATTCTATTGAGATAGAAGGTATTGAAAACTATTCATGCATATTTAGTAAACCGTTCTATATTTTTAATGCCTTTTAATAATAATATGAATCTAAGGGAGTAAGGAAATGAAGAAAAAATACAAAGAATTTAATAGATACAGTAAGTTATTATTGGTAGCAGTAAGTAGTACGGTAATATTATTTACTGGTTGCCAGAGTGGGAATGCAATTATAAATAATACAAATACAGATAATTCAAATACAGAGAACAATCAAGTAATAGATAGCAATACTACTGAGAGTGATAGTACAGATACAATTACACCTGTGGAAGAGACTATTCAATTTTCTGAATTATCAAAGTATGAGTTTGTATTTTCAAGTGGAGTTGGTGCTTGGCAAACAATGTTGAATATTAATGAAGATGGAAGTTTCCAAGGACTCTATTCTGATTCTGATATGGGGGATACTGGAGAAGGCTATCCAAATGGAATTATTTATTCATCCAAATTTGAAGGTGAATTTACTACACCAAAGAGAGTAAATGATTATACTTATTCCATGTCAATTGAAACTATTAAATTAGAAAAAGAAGTAGGAAGTGAAGAAATACTTGATGGGGTCAAGTTCATATATAGTGAACCGTATGGATTAGATAATGCAAAAGAAATTTATATCTACACAACACTAGCTCCAATAAAAGAATTGCCTGAAGGTTTTAGAAGTTGGGTTGGCTATAGGGACTTGAGTAATACTGAAGATGAATTGCTACCCTTTTATGGCTTGTATAATGTAGAAACAGAGAGTGGATTTTCTAGTTATGAGATAGATGAGATCGGGGAAGAGAACCCTGTATTAGATATAATAGAAGAAGTAGCAGAAATTGAAAAACAATATGAACAAATGAATAATCGACGATTAAATGAGGATTTAAATCAAACAGAAATGAATTTCTTAGCACAAGAGATCTATGTATTATGGGATGATGAAATCAATAAAATATGGGGATATTTAAAAGAGACTCTAGATAAAGATACAATGGATATATTAACATCTGAACAAAGGGAATGGATTACTAGGAAAGAAAATGAAATAGAAAAGGCAGGTTCTGAATATGAAGGAGGAAGCATTCGCCCAATGATAGAATATCTAAAGGGTGCAGAACTTACTAGAGATAGAGTATACGAATTGATCGAATTAATAAGATAGAAAAAATAAAGCGACTTATTTTGCCCTTTGATATGGGTTTGTAATAGCGTTAGAATTATTCTTACTAAAAGAAGCTGATTTAAATATCAGCTTCTTTTGGTATTTATGTATGCATTATTAGTGTTTTACTTTACATCTTCTTGATTCTTTACTCATACTCTTCACTATAGACAACCTAGTGGTAAAATTTAACAATTCGTGTTAATATAATAATAACAAAGAATGCTACTCTATATTGGTTTTTAAGGAGGGAAAGGTATGAAGCAGTAAATAAAGGAATTGTAGTATTTACCAGTTGTTTTTATATTAGATAATTGCGAAACTCGTACCTAAAGGGAATGTCTTTTCATGTGACTTCTTTTTTGATATAAGAGAAGAAAAAATAAAAAGCCTGGACGAATACTGTGGTGACGATGGAACTGCTCCTCAGTGGAGAAAGGATATGCATATTGGGAATCCATGTTTGGTAATGATAAAGGCTCTATAATATTATTTACTATTTGATAAAAGAATATTAATGATAAATAAAAGGAAGTACAATATGACTATATTTGAAAAGATCAAGGAAGAAATAATGGAAGACCCTATGAATCAGTCCTATACAGGAAAGGGAATTTCCCCTTTGTTCAAAGCGTCTAAAGAAGCCCGTATTGTAATAGTTGGGCAGGCACCTGGACGAAAAGCTGAAGAAACTCAGTTGTTTTGGAATGACTTAAGTGGTGACCGTTTACGGGAATGGATGGGAATTTCACGTGAAGAATTCTATGAAACTGACCGTATTGCTCAATTACCTATGGATTTCTATTACCCAGGTAAAGCAAAGCAAGGGGATTTGCCACCTCGAAAAGGATTTGCAGAAAAATGGCATCCGATATTATTAGAGAAAATGTCAAAGATAGAAACTATAATTCTTATAGGAAATTATGCTCAAAAACACTATCTTGGTAAAGGAAGGGAGAAAAATCTAACTGAAACAGTAAGAAATTATAGAAAATATCTACCAACATATTTGCCATTGGTTCACCCTTCTCCATTAAACATTGGATGGTTTAAACGAAACCCATGGTTTGAAAGTGAAGTTTTGTTGGTCTTGAAAGAAATAGTTAGAAATTCTTTAAATAATTAAATTTCATTTTAACACAGAATTAAGATAAAGGTTTCCATACTTTCGGTAAGTATATCGATTGATGGAAACTTTTTTTATACGGAATTGACTTAAAACTCATGTACTATTGTAATTATTTCCACCTTAAAGTATTATTTAAATGTCATAAATTGTACAATTGTATCTAATTATGTAACAAATTGACTACTGGTTTTAAAATTTTGTAATTAATTTCTTTAGGGTATTTATATATCGTTATATCCTATGGCTGCTCTTATGGGTAAGTCATAGATAATATAAAAAAAGGAGAAGAAAAATGACAAAGAAGAAATTTTCATTCAAAGCCCTGTCACTTATGTTAGCCTTAGCATTAGTGGTTACTGTATTTCATGGGGCTACACCAGTGAGCTCAGCTGCTAGTGGAGTAGAAGAATGGGCTCCCAATACTGCATATGCAGTAAATGACACAGTTACTTATAGCGGAAGTACATATACCTGTATTCAGGCACATACTTCCCTGGTAGGCTGGGAACCATCAGTTGTTCCTGCTTTATGGCAGAAGGGTGGAGGATATACTCCAACACCAACACAAGTACCAACTCCTATACCAGTTCCAACGGAGGCACCAACACCTATACCAGCTCCAACAAACGGAGCAACATTCTATGAGCATATTAATTATGGTGGAACAGCAGTAACTTTGGGTGTAGGCAATTATTCACTGTCTCAAATGAGAGCAAAGGGTATTCCTAATGATTGGATGTCCTCTCTTCGTGTACCAAGTGGTTGGACTGTGGAAGTATATGAACATGACAATTTTGGCGGAACAAAATGGACCTATACCTCAAGTACATCTTGGGTTGGTACAGCTGCAAATGATAAGATGTCATCAGTTAAGATTATTAGTGAAAATAATAATAACAATAATACTTTAATTCCACTGAATAATGGTATGCAGATGACCATTCAATTCAATAACAATACCAATGGAACTTTCAAGGATAACCAGATTTATGTTAATATTATTGCAAAGAATAATGATGGAAGATTTTGCACCATTTCCCCTGATGGAACCATGACCCCATGTGTTTCTGGACAAGATGCATCACCTTACTTCTATCCAATCAGTTCTTTCAATGGCTTTCAGATTCCGAAATATGTAAGTTCCGGTAGATTATATATTTCAATGGATGGGCCTCTGAATATTCCATTTAATACAGCAGCAGATGGTACTGTAGGTATTGCCTATCCTAATATTGGAAACCCATCAGATCCTAGCTATAACAAGTATTTTGATTGGGTTGAGTTTGCTGTTGTTAAAGGGGAAGTTTGGATGAATACTACCCAGGTGGATTTGTTCAGTATACCTTATACTATTGAAATGTATACTGGTACTAGCACCGATTATTCATACTTTACTAAGGTTGGAATCGTTGAATCTAGAGAGTCTATCTTTAGAGCATTCCAAAATGAAGTACCTTCTGAGTTCAAGAGTTTAGCTACCGTACAGGCACCATATCGTATTGTTGCCCCCGTACATGGTGGTTTCAGAATGGGTCAGCCTAACGGTAGATATTTTGACGATTATATTAATAAAATCTGGTCCCAATATACTAACAGTGATTTTGTACTAACAGTTCCCCAAGGGACATTTAAAGGTAGAGTGTCTGGTACACAGATGAATTTTACAAGACCAGGAGATTCTACCATTTACCGTGTAAATAAACCTACTACTGAAGAAGTTTTTGGCGGTGCAGGTGCACTAGCATCCGGAAATGAAATTGAAAAGGTGCTTCAAGCGCAGATTTGTGCTGCCTTCCATCGTCATGTTATGGATAATGCGGCTAACTTAAATAATCCAGCTGCTTACTATCAGGCAGGACCTGCTGATTATTATGCAAAATTCTTCCATGATCATAGTATAGACGGCAAAGCATATGGCTTCTGCTATGATGATGTGAACGATCAAAGTTCTACTATTCACGCTATCAGCCCAAGAGGTGCCATCATTAACATCGGATGGTAATAGCAATAAGAAAATCACAGGAGGTCAAATATATCATGAAAAGAAAACATATTACTAAAGCGCTGTCACTTATGATAGCCTTAGCATTAATTATATCCACTTATGTAGCGGTACCAGTGAGTGCAGCATCAAAAGGAGCATGGGCTCCAAATACAGCATATTCAGTTAATGACACAGTAACCTATAATGGTGGTACTTATACCTGTATTCAGGCACATACATCCTTAGAGGGATGGGAGCCAGTTAATGTTCCTGCTTTATGGTCCAATGGCGGTGGTGGAACTACACCTCCACCAGTGACACCTCCACCTGTAACACCTCCTCCAGCAAGCAACGGAGTTACATTCTATGAGCATATAAACTATGGTGGGAAAGCAGTAACACTTGGAACGGGCGATTACACACTGTCTCAGTTAAACTCCCATGGAATTGGCAATGACTGGATGTCATCTCTTCAACTTCCTAGTGGTTGGACTGTTGAGGTATATGAGCATGATCATTTTGGAGGAATAAGATGGACTTTCAATTCAAGTTCTTCTTGGGTTGGTAATGATATTAATGACAAGATGTCATCAGTAAAAATTTATTCTGGTTCACCATCTACTTCCGTAACAAAGCCTTCTGAGGTTCCAAGCCATATATGGACATATGCCATGAATGCGGATAATAAATATGGTAAAGGCGGAGATTTTGCTTTACTACTATGTGCAGTAATAAAAAAGGAAAGTAGTTTTGGAGCAGGCTTAGCAGGTAGTCCATCAGCTGGCGATGGATTGATGCAGGTAGAGCCAAACACACGTAACTCTTATCTATATAAATTTAGCACCACATTTGGCCGAGCTTATAATCACAGTAGTGAACAAGATCAGGTATATATGGGTGCTATGATTTTAGATGAAAAGATTAGTGTATTTGGTGGTATATATAATGGTTTATTGCACTATAACGGAGGAGATTATTGGTATCCAGGTGCTACTGACTCTTATGGCCGTCCTATTCTGGCAAATCTATATGCAGATTCAGTATACGGTACATATAAGAGCTATGGCGGTAAGAACTAGATTGGCCATATCTTCTTAATATATTGTATGAAGTTGATTATATTAAGTCATAATTTAAAACAGTCGCCAGTAAAACTCAATGGCAGTTTTAAAATAAAAACATGTAATAATTAAATATATTGATTATAAGGGTGGAATATATTCTGTGATTAATGGTTAAAATTATTATTACGGTAATTATATGTAATAAGAAAGGACGTGCCATATGAATTTGAGAAAACACAGATTATTAGTTATTACTTTAGTAATAATAATAGGTATTTCACTCACTGGATGTACTGGAAAAAAGACTGGAGAAGATACTTCATACAAGTCTGGTACATACACCACTGAAGCAGAAGGTTATGGTGGTGTAATTAAAGTGGAGACTACATTTACTGATGGAAAAATCGATAAAATCAATATATTAGAGAATTCAGAAACAGTTGGTATTGGAAGTGTTGCCATAGAGCAACTTCCTAAAGAAATTGTACAATATCAATCATTGGGTGTTGATGTAGTAAGTGGAGCTACAAGAACTTCTAACGCAATAATCGAAGCAGTTTCTAAAGCTGTGGAGAAAGCAGGAGGAGATGTACAAGCTCTAAAGGATGTACCAGTAGTAAAAGAAGAAGGTAATGATGTAATTAAAGAAACTGAGGTCGTAGTAATTGGAGGCGGAGGTGCAGGCCTTGCAGCAGCTGTTGCAGCAGCTGACAATGGTGCTAAAGTAATATTGGTAGAAAAGACTGCTGCTTTAGGAGGAAATACCGTTAGAGCTGGAGGACCATATAATGCTGTTGATCCAGCAAGGCAGGAGGATGTAGATCCAGCTGATGAAAACAGTATGCAAAAGGCCAGAGATCTAACCAATGTAGAGCCTAAAAACGACCGACATGCTGAATTAATGCAAGAATTAAAAGATGATATAGAAGCTTATGAAAATGGAACTAAGGATTATTTGTTCGATTCTCTAGCACTTCATAAACTCCAAACTTATGATGGTGGCGATTACGTCGGTAAGCTAGAGTTTATAGAAGAATTAGTTGAGAAATCTCTACCAACTAGCCAGTGGATGGCAGAAAACGGTGTACAATGGACAGATGAAATAACAACAGTACCAGGTGGCCTGTGGCCAAGAGCTCATTTGCCATTTAACGCCGCTGGGTATGATTACATCAAAGCTAGCGAAGATACTGCAAGAGATTTAGGAGTTGAAATCCTTTTAAACTCTAAGGCTACAGAGTTAATAGTAGAGGATGGAAATGTTGTTGGAATCAAAGGTGAATCAGATGGTAAAAACATGGAAATCAGAGCCAAGGTAGTAATAATTGCTACAGGTGGATTTGCTGCAAACATAGAAATGAGACAAAAATATGATCCTTCATTAACTGAAAATCTTCCAACAACAAATAGTCCAGCCATCGTAGGTGATGGTATCACAATGGCTGAAAAAGTAGGTGCTAATCTTATTGGAATGGAATATATACAATCCTTGCCACTGGGAAATCCTGTAGATGGTACTCTAAATAGTTGGATTGGTGGAGCAGGTGTTGAATATTATTATCAAGTAAACAAAGAAGGTAAGAGATTCATGGCAGAAGATGGTCGAAGAGATACCATGACAGCTTCCTTGCTTGCTCAGCCAGATGCATTATCCTATGTAATATCCAGTGCAAACAACGATGTTGATATAAATGAAACTGGCATAAATATTTGGGGTGATGACGTCGAAAAATTAGTAGAAGATGGAGTTGTTTTTAGAGCAGACACTATTGAAGAGTTGGCAGCACAAATAGGAATCGATCCTCAAGTTCTTAGAGAAACACATGATACATTTAACAGTTATGTAGCAGCAGGAAAAGATGATGATTTTGGACGTACACTTTTCGGAGAACAACTAGATGAAGCACCGTTCTATGCATCACCACGTGTTCCTACAGTACATCACACTATGGGTGGTATAGAAATTGATTTGGACAACCATGTATTAGATGCAAATGGTAATAGAATACCAGGACTTTTAGCTGCAGGAGAAGTAACCGGTGGAATACATGGATCTAATCGTCTGGGCGGAAATGCACTGGTAGATATTCACGTATTTGGAAAAAAAGCCGGAGAAGAGGCTGCTAGAATGGTAAATGAATAAAAAAGAATAAAGTTAGATATCACAGAAAAAAGTTTTATCAGAGTAGAGATCAAATTGTCTCTACTCTGATTTTTTTGCTTCATTCTGACCAGTGTCAAATGTGTGAACATTTTGTGTCCATCATGTAAAGTGTACCTGACACCAAATCTTCCATAATTTGTATTTACAAAACGAATTATTTGGTATAATATGGATATATGTTACATGTCTTGTGAATGCGTATTGTTGTTATAAAGCCCTTGCTTGAAGATGAAAAGTTAAAAAAAGGAGGAAGGTTATGAAACACTTAGTGCGAAAAGGAATTATAGTATTTACCTGTTCTATTTATATGCTGTTAAGGTTTTGTACTACAGCTTTGGCAGCAGCCGATCCTAATCCAACTTGGTATGTAGATGAGAGAATCATCTACCATGGAGAATGCAAACCATATGATTATTACGGGGCAAAAGATCCGACCATTGTATACTACGATGGCAAATATCATGTGTTTTACACTGGTGCCAATCAAGGTGGTGGATGGCAGATGCTTTATACATCTGCATCAACAATTTCTGGATTAAAAAATGCGCCCAGAACTTATATGAGCAAAATAGGAGAAGCATATTTTTGTGCTCCTGAAGTGTTCTATTACGAACCACATAAGCTATGGTATTTGGTATATCAGGATGGAACTTATGGAGCTGCATATGCCACAACAACTAATATTGCTGACCCCAACTCTTGGTCTGGACCCAAATCCTTTGGTATATCCGGAAACATGGGATGGGATTATTTCATCATATGTGATGATCATTATGCTTATATGTACAATACCCCTGATGATGGTTCAGGAAAGCTGTATCTACGCAAGACTACTCTAGAGAATTTCCCCAAAGGCTGGAGTGCACCTGAAGTTGCTCTGAATGATACTTTTGAAGGAGCAGAGGTATACAAATCACTTGCAGATGGACAGTACTATCTACTAATTGAGGATATGAAAGATGGAAGATATTATGAATTATGGACATCGTCAAGTGCAGGAGGACCATGGAAACAAGTTTCTGAAAAATGGGCATGGCGGGGTAATCTAAGATATAATGCTGATAAGTGGACCACCAATGTTTCTCATGGTGAACTTATTCGTACGGGATATAATCAAAAATTAGAAATCAATGATATTAATAAGGTGGATCTTCTAATCCAAGGGACTAATGACTTGTCAGGGCCTTATCAGCAGATCACCTGGGATTTGGGAATTATCAGAAACTATGAAGGCGATATACAAACAGACCCAATTTCAGCATTTTCTAAGATAGAAGCAGAAAGTTACTATGCACAATCAGGAATAGAGTTAGAAGATTGTATGGATACAGGTGGCGGACAGGATGTGGGCTATATAGAAGATGGTGATTATCTTGTTTATAAAGATGTTGATTTCGATACCGGTGCTGCAAGTTTTGAGGCCAGAGTAGCCAGTGACACAAGCGGCGGAAAGATTGAGATTAGGCTTGATAGTCCTAGCGGTAAGCTTATAGGGACTTGCTCTGTTAGCGGAACTGGAGGTTGGCAGGTTTGGACGGATGTAAGATGCAGTGTTAGTGGTGTCAGTGGAAAACATGATTTATATTTGAAATTTACAGGAGAAACTGGTTATTTATTTAACATCAACTATTTTTCATTCAGTAAAGAAGTCCACTTAATATTAGGAGACTTAAACGGAGATGGAAGCCTTGATGCACTAGACTATTCTATAATGAAAATGTACATTCTTGATTCAATTAAAGATTTACCGGTAGAATTTGATATTGAGGTGGGAGACCTGAATGATGACAAAGTTATAGATGCAATAGACCTTGCAATTTTAAAGCAATACATACTGAATAAGTAATATCTACAATCTTATATTAAATCATAGGAATTTGATGAAATGGAAAGTTCATTTACATGTAGCCAATGTTTTTTAGCTACAGTGTAACAAGGACTTTCCGTTTTTTATGTGGAATATTTTCCTTGCAAATATGGAAAAAATATCTTATAATAGTATTTGCAACTTAATAATGAGAATTAATCATAAGTGAGGAGTGGAATTTATGCTTATAAGAAAACTTACTAAAGTATTACTTCTTATCTCTGTATTTACTATTGCACTCTACGGATGTAGTGGCAGGAAGGAAGATACAAATAAGAGTATGACTCCCGCGAATGGTAAATTGTCTTTTACTGAACTTACGAAAGCGGCACAATCGGAGCCGACTTATGGAGGTTCAATCACAGTAGGAATAACTCAGGATTTAGATGGTCTTGACCCACACAAAGCATTGTCGGCAGGAACTAAAGAGGTTTTATTCAACATTTTTGAGGGCTTAGTAAAGCTTGATTATGATGGGAATTTAGTTCCGGCTGTGGCAGAAAGCTATCATATTTCAGAAGATGGAATGGTTTATACCTTTACTTTACGGGAGGGTGTGAGATTCCATGATGGCAGTCTTGTCACAGCTGATGATATCGTATATTCTATAAAAAGATGCGCCGATATGCTTACGCCGAAAGATCCAACGGTTATAGTAGAATCGGCGCTTTCTGTTATTTCTGATGTGGGTTCTACCAGTGAAAGGACAATTGAGATTCGCTTGAAGCAGGCAGAGACAGAACTGCTTCCATATTTAACATGTTCTATAGTGCCAAAGGATTATGATAAGTTGGATACTAAGCCTATTGGCACGGGACCCTTTAAGTTTTTATCCTACACGCCACTGCAAAGCATTGTCTTAGAAAGGAATGACCAGTATTATATGGAAGATACGCCTTATTTAGATCAGGTAACCTTCAAGATATTTTCCAATACAGATACTGCATTTATGGATCTTCAGGGGGGAAACCTAGATATTCTTCCGTATATTACTGACTCCCAGGTTTCTCAGCTTCCCAAAGGTTACCATATGGAATCGGGAGCAATGAATCTGATTCAGGGACTATTTATTAATAATAAGGTTGAACCTTTTGATAATAAACTGGTCAGACAGGCTCTGTGTTATGCAGTGGATCGGCAGGCTGTAATTGATATGGTTGCTGGAGGGCGGGGTAATGTAATTGGGACCAATATGTACCCTGGATTTAAGAAATATTATGACGAAAGCCTTGTGAATGTCTATCCCTATAATCCAGAAAAGTCTAAGAAATTATTAAAAGAAGCAGGATATCCCAATGGTTTTAAGTTTACGATTAAAGTTCCTTCAAATTATCAGTATCATATTGATACGGCTCAGGTTATTGTGGAACAGCTTAAACAGGTTGGTATTACAGCCCAGATTCAGCTGATTGAATGGTCAAGCTGGAAGTCAGATGTATATAGAGGCCGTAACTATGAGACAACTTTGGTAGGGCTGGCAGCTGAACTGGCACCAAGGCAGGCCTTGGCTCGCTTCCGTTCCTATGCTGATAATAATTTTATGAACTATATCAATCCAGAATTTGATGCCCTTTACAAACAAGGGGAAATAGAAGGGGTAGAAGAAAAGAAGATTCAGTTATATAAGCAAATGCAAGCTATGCTTACCAATGATGCTGTAGCAGTATTTATTCAAGACCCCTATCAGATGACTGCAGTAAGTGATGACTTAGGTGGATATACTTATTATCCGATTTATGTTCAGGACATGTCACTGGTCTATTATTATAAACAGGAATTTGAATCCGATTAAATTAAAGATTGCTTTAAACTTATTATTAGGAGGTGAAGGTTTGGATGAAGTATACTTTTAAAAAATGTATTGTCTTTATTATATCATTGTTTTTAACATCTTTTCTAACCTTCACCGCCTTTGAGGTAATACCAGGGGATAGTGCTCTAAGTGCTCTAGGTATGGATGCCAGCAAGGAACACTTGGAAGAATACAGAAAGGCAATGGGTTTAGATAAAAGTCTTCCTATACGTTACATCAATTGGCTAAAGGGTGCGATTAAGGGAGATTTTGGCTACTCATCCAGTTACCAGATGCAGATGAAAGTCAGTACTTTAATAAAGAATCGTTTAATTGTTACTCTTTGGCTGGCCATCTTGTCATTTCTAATAATTGTCCTTGTTTCCATTCCCCTTGGAATCCTATCTGCTAGAAAAAAGAATGGTATTCTTGATGATCTCATTACCCTGGTGACGCAGATTTTTATGTCGGTGCCATCCTTTTTTTTAGCAATGATTATTACATTAATCTTTGGTATCACCTTAAAATGGTTTAGACCAGGAGATTACATAAGTCCAGAGGATAACTTTGGAGGCTTCTTAAGATTTATGATGTATCCGGCCATAGCAGTAGCAATTCCTAAGATTGCCATGATGGTTAAATTTTTACGAAGTTCTTTACTTAGGGAAATGGAACTTGATTATGTAAGAACAGCCAAAAGCAAAGGGATGACCAAGATAAGCATTCTATTTGGACATATATTAAAAAATGCATTAATCCCGGTTATAACCTTTTTAGCTATGGTTCTTGCTGACATTTTGGCAGGAGCCATTCTTGTGGAACAGGTCTTTAACCTTCCCGGTCTTGGTAGATTGTTGGTGACATCCATCGCAAATAGGGATTATGCTGTAGTGCATGTAATTGTTCTATATATTGCATCCCTAGTAATTATTATAAATTTTATAGTTGATCTTATCTATCAATGGATAGACCCAAGAGTTAGAAGAGATTAGTAGTAAGGCGAAGTGGAGGAAATGATGAAATTAAAGGTGAAAACCTGTCATTTTAATTATATATTAGGTCTACTTATTACATCCTTGGTACTTTTGATGGTATTGATTGGATTTTTTTATACCCCATATGATCCGAATGAAATGAATGTTGCACTAAAGAACAATCCACCTACCCTCGCACACCTACTTGGCACCGATAATTTTGGTAGGGATATCTTGAGCCGTGTTATGAAAGGAGCTGGAACTACATATATCATAGCAGTGGTGGTAGTAATTATTGGTGGAACCCTAGGAACAATAGTTGGCACTTTGACTGGATACTTTGGAGGATGGTTTGATGAGGTGGTTATGAGGTTAAATGATGTTTTAACCTCTTTTCCTAGTATTTTACTAGCACTGGTCTTTGTAAGTGTATTTGGGCCGGGAACCTATAATATTATCATAGCCTTGGGAATTATATTTGTTCCAAGTTATGCCCGTGTGGTTAGAAGTGAGTTTATTGTCCTAAAGGAAAGAGATTTTGTCAAAAATGCAAAATTAATGGGAGCAGGAAGTTTTCGTATTATGTTTATCCACATACTACCAAATACAAGAAGAGTTTTAATTCCGGCTCTTCTGATTGGATTTAATAACGCTGTACTAGCTGAAGCCGGTCTTAGTTATCTTAGCCTGGGTGTTCAGCCACCCCAGGCAAGTCTTGGTCGTATGCTGTCAGAAGCCCAAAGTTATATGATTGACTCACCATGGTATGCAATAGCACCTGGTCTCATGATTATACTGACAATACTTGGCTTTAGCCTCATCAGTGGAGGTATGGAGAATGAATAAGAATGAAATACTTTTAAGCATAGAGGATCTTTCCATTGGATTTTCAAAGGGGGGAAAAATGAATACAGTGCTAGATCATATATCCTTGGAGGTGAAAAAGGGAGAAATTCTTGGAATTGTAGGGGAATCGGGTTCTGGAAAAACTATGACGGCCTTGGCTGTCATGGGACTGCTTCCTGAATCTGCAAAAATCCTAAGTGGAGGAATAGATTTTCTTGGGAATGAACTTCTAACTATGGGGGAAAAAGAACATCGAAGGCTAAGAGGCAAAGAAATATCCATGGTATTCCAGGAAAATATGTCGTCCTTTAATCCTCTTCTTACAATAGGAGCTCAGGTTGAGGAAATGCTAAGACTTCATTCTAAATATACCAAGGAAGAGTATAAAGCCTTAACTATAAAGGCATTAAGGGAGGTAGGGTTATCAAAACCACATGAGATTTATCATCAGTATCCTCACCAGCTATCAGGTGGTATGCGCCAGAGAGCAATGATAGCAATGGCAATGGTTGCAGGTCCCAAACTTGTTATTGCAGATGAACCTACAACAGCACTTGATCCTACAATACAAAGTAAAATACTCCAACTGTTGAAAAAGATGAATGATAAATATGGAATGAGTATTATTTTGATTTCCCATGATTTGAGAGTGATACAAAGTATATGTAGCAGAACAATCGTAATGAAGGATGGTAGAATTGTAGAGTCTGGAATGACAAATGAATTATTTACTAATCCATGTAACCAATATACAAAGGAGCTAGTGGCAGCAGTTCCTATGCTAAATAAGGAATATAAGAATACATATAAGGTGGATAGGGACAGCCATCCAATACTAACCATTCAGAATCTCAATGTGTTTTATTCTGAAAAAGCTATCGGTCTACTTGGAAAAAAGAGCAGAAAACAGGTAATTAGGGATATAAGTATTTTAGTGAATGAGGGAGAAACCCTTGGTATTGTAGGGGAGAGCGGAAGTGGAAAGTCTACCCTTGCAAAGGCAATTGTGGGCTTAAATAAGGAAATTGAAGGAGTAATTAAAATCAATGATTTTACCGCTATATCTAATGATGGTTCTGTGTCTAAGCCTCAGATGGTCTTTCAGGATCCCTATGGAAGCCTGAATCCAAGTAAAAAAATTGGATGGATTTTAGAAGAGCCCCTAAAGCTTCAAAGCAATCTAGGGAAAAAGGAAAGGGTAGCAAGAGTCAATGAGATGATAGAGCAGGTGGGGATGACCACTAAATATTTGGAGAGGTATCCCTTTCAATTAAGCGGAGGTCAGAGACAAAGAGTAGCCATCGCAGTTGCTCTAATTGTAAACCCTAAACTGGTTATTTTGGATGAACCAGTATCATCGCTGGATACTACCATTCAGGCTCAAATACTAGAGATGCTAAAAGAATTGCAGAGAAAGTATAAGTTAACCTATGTGTTTATTTCCCATGATTTAAATGTTATCTATCAGATTTGTAACCGAGTTTGTGTTATTAATCAAGGAGAAATTGTAGAGATGAAGGAAGCTTAGGAACTGTTTAAATAGTAAACATAGTAAATTTTCCCCAGTGACAAAAAATGACAAATAATATAGTATATAGGGTAATAGTATATATTTGGATATTATATATCTATTAAATAATTAATAAGGAGGTATTGGGAATGAAATTAATGAGAAGAAAGAATCTGTTTAAGAAAATTCTTTCTGTATTTATGGGATGTTTACTATTGTTTATGGCAACTTCTTATGTGGTTTCAGAAAAAGTTGAAGCAGCATCGCCCTACGGACAACTTAAAGTAGTAGGTAATCAATTATGTGATTCTAGGGGACAAGCTGTTCAACTTAAAGGTATGAGTTCACATGGTTTACAGTGGTACGGACATTATATGAACAGAGATAGCATTAACTATATGAAAAATACTTGGGGAGCTAATGTAGTTAGGGCTGCTATGTATACTGAAGAAAAAGGATATATGAGTAATCCATCCTATATGAAGTCAAAAACTAAGGAAATTGTTGAAGCCGCTATAGAAGCAGGTATTTATGTGATTATTGACTGGCACATCTTAAGTGACGGTAATCCAAATACCCATAGAGAGCAGGCTAAAGCCTTTTTTGAAGAAATGGCAAGAAGTTATGGACATTACCCTAATGTGATTTATGAAATATGTAATGAACCCAATGGAGTATCCTGGTCTGGGGATATTAAGCCATATGCAGAATATATCATTCCTGCAATTAGGGCTATAGATCCCGATAACATTATTATTGTTGGTACCAGTACATGGAGCCAAGATGTTGATATTGCGGCCAATAATCCTTTATCTTTCTCAAATATTATGTATGCCTGTCATTTCTATTCTGGAACTCATACTCAGTGGTTAAGGGATAAAATTGATACGGCACTGTCAAAAGGAATTGCTGTATTCATTAGTGAGTGGGGTACTTCTGATGCATCTGGTGATGGAGGCCCATTTCTTTCTGAAGCACAAGTATGGATTGATTATATGAATGCAAGAAAATTAAGTTGGTGTAATTGGTCCTTATGTGATAAGAATGAGGTTTCTGCAGCCTTAAGAGGTGGTGCCAGTACTAGTGGTGGCTGGACTGATGCCAACTTATCTGAATCAGGTAAGTTTGTAAGCAGAAACATGAGAACTGAGATAATACCAACTCCAATTATTACGCCAACACCTAAGCCCATTACTCCTACTCCGACACCTAAGCCTGAAGATCCTAAACCCACGCCAACCCCTAATCCCAATCAAAAGATTAGTGTATCCTATCAGGAAAATAATTGGGATACCGGGGCAACTGTTAGTATTACCATAACAAACAATTCTTCCACAGCAATCAATGGATGGGTATTAGAGTGGGATTACCCCAGTGGACAGGAGGTTACCAACATGTGGAACGCTTCATATACAATAAGTGGCTCCACTGTAACAGCAGGCAGTCTTTCTTATAATGAAAATATTCCAGCCAACGGCGGTACAGTAACATTTGGATTTAATATCAGTCACAGCGGTAATAATCAAAAACCAAGAGCTTTCACATTGAATGGTACAATATGTGATATAAAATAAGTTAAGTAAATCAAAGGTTCCAGACTTTCAGTTAACATAGCTGATTGACTGGAACCTTTTTTATCTTCCTAGAGGTGGAAAATTTAAGTTTAATTGACAAATTCTATATGTTACAATAGATACACCTAAAGTGCTATAGACTAGATTTTATTAATATAAAAATCTAAATGGGAGAGAACTGATGGAAAATATTAAAAAATTGGATTTATACCAGGATGTTATTAATGAATTAAGACCGTTTGAGGGTGAAATGTTAAATCAGGTTAAAGATTTTTATCGTGTAGGATTAACATGGACATCAAATGCACTAGAAGGTAATTCTTTAACTGAAAGTGAAACAAAAGTATTAATAGAAGATGG
>JAAYNY010000087.1 GCA_012520635.1 Clostridiales bacterium
ACAATGATTATCTTTAGATTTGGCATGTCTTTTTTTAATAACTTACTTAACTCTAGACCGTCCATAAAGGGCATCTTAATATCTGTAATAAGAATATCCGGCTCCTCCCTAATAATCATGGGATAGGCCAATTCTCCATCGCTCTCATCACCCACAATTTTGAAACCTTCTTCTTCCCAATGGATCTTGTTCTTAATACCTTCTCGTATTACGATTTCATCTTCAACCAAAAATACCTTATACATAGTTTTCCCCCTGAAACATCAAAAACATTTATTTGTTTTATGCCGTATCTACTGGTCAAACTAATCATACCATAATATTCCACAATTTGCAGATTTTTTTATGCTAGACACTATTATTTTTTGAATTGCTTTTGGGAAGTCCTTATGCCAAATTCAGCCTGTTCTGCTGGCAAAGTAAAGATTGCGTGAGCGTGTATCCTTGCGAAACTTATTCAATAAAAAGAGACACACAGTATATCCTGCACTCTGTACAATGCATAGACACCTGTGTACCTCTTATATGTCAAAACAACCCCTTATTAACTTAACTCTTGCCTTTTTTTAACAGTATGATTATAGCCACCCCTACTGCTAAAACTACAAAAACCATTCCTATGATAAGGGGACTACCCATGCCCTTCTTACCACTATCATCCTTAGTCTTATGGTCTTCATTCACTTCATTCTTGCTTTCATCTTTTATACCACTATCCTTATCATCTGATGAATCTGGAGCTAAAGTTTCAGTAACTGCTTCTTCCAGTTCTGACTTTATAATGTTAATGGTATATTTACCTTCCGTTGTATGATCCTCTGCCTTAACAAGTAACATTAGCTGGGTTTCATCTTCCTCCAGGCCAATTGTTTGAGCTAGGCTATCATCGATTAGAATATCATCTTGGTATAATAAACCGTTAACATCCGATAAGGTGGCTTTCATTGTTACGTCCGTTGCATTCTTTGGTACTGTAAGAGTATACTCTGTCTTCTCACCATCAAAGCCTACTGAAGATTCTCCTGCCACTGACAATCTTCCCTTATCAAAGGTTAGATCTGCTAGGCTGGCATTGTCACTGTAATCAGTAACAAGACGGAGGATATCGAATATTCCACCGGCATAGCTAGCCCCTCTTGTCTCAAACTTAACTGTAATCTGAGTCTTACCCTCCACTAGCTCCTTTGGAATTGAATATAGTTTTTCATAAAAGTTATTAGGATTAGGATTTCCCAGGGTTTCTTGAACTAATAGGGTGTCATCCACATAGATGTTAAAGGTACGTCCCACATCACCACTGTAATATTTTACCAGTAGATTATTGTTGACTGTAGGATCCACCTTCAGGTCATAAGAAAACCATCCCCCTTGACTGGCATCACGGTATACTAATCCTCCAAATGGTCCACTGCTTGTATTCACTCCTTGAACATTATGCTGGGATTCATATTGGTCATTACCTACTGGTATACTGTCTAAGGTAATTCTTTCTAGTCTTGCTTTCTCTTTTTTATCCATTATTAACTCAAAATTCAGCTCTCCAGGTGTAACCATTCTCCAATAGATTCCATATCTTTCTTTATGTTGCAGATAATGAGGGGTAAATACCAGCTCACCTGAATCCGTATTCTTTAAACTAAACTTAAGTTCCCCATCAACCTTTACCATATTATTGCCAAGGTTATCAAGCCATTCCTTTACACTCATATTATCTACCGTAATGGTATCCTTCACATCAACCAGTGTAGGAATGGTAACATTAACACCGGTTGTTGATGGTAGCATACTCTCAGTACCAAGACCTGCACTAAGCACAATGGGACCATATTTAAAGGCTATGGTATTAGCATTATCAGGGAGTGCATAAGCCACAACCTCCATGGGAAACTTTATCTCTATCACATCTTGATTGGACCATGTCTTGTCTATTACTATATAGCTATTCTCTATCTTATAATCAAAAGCCATATCATTTATAGTTACACTTGCATCTGATGCAAGCCAGTTTGGTACCCTTAGTCTTAGGGCAACATCAGAAGTCTTTCCATCTAGGGTTTCTATAGTAAATCTTGATATATCAGAATTAGGTATATCCGTTTCTTGAATTAATTTTAGATTCTTTTCCCTCCAGGTTACTTCCGAGCTTAGATACTGATTTACATAAATATCTTTATCACTATGAAAATATATGCTGTCATTCAGTTTCGTGAAATTCTCCATACCGGTTCCTGTACAGCACCAAAAATGACTATACATGGTGGAATACACCTTAAAATACCCTGTAGCCATGGGCTGGAAATACATTGTCATACCAGTTTCGGGATTTTGCGATGACATAATTGAATTGATTAGGGCATTTTCATAATAGTCAGCATATTTTACATCTCCGGTTAGTTTAAATAACTCCCTAGAAAGCTTAAGCATATTATAAATGTTACAGGTTTCATTGTTACAATTGGTTCTTTCTGCATCTAGGATATTGGGAAGTCCAAAACGCTCCCACTCACTGTTACCTCCCGTAACATATGTATGATTATTAATTACGATGTCCCAGAAGTTTACTGCCGCTTCCAGATAAAACTCTTGACCCTCGCCATGGGTAAGATAGCGATTCAATGCTCCTATGAATTTAGGTATGGTAGTATTGGCATGCTTACCATTTAACACATCCTTACCCTGCTTTAGTGATGTAAACAGTGGATCTTCATCAAAACTATGGGCAGCTTTGGAATGGTTCTCGTTACCAGTTATTTTATATAATTCATACATACAATCATTCATACCACCGTATTCCACTGCTAAAACCCTTCTATGAATGGAAGTTGTCCATTTACTGGTCCTACTATATACCCAGTCACCAAGCTTTGTGACTATCTCTAGAGCTTTTTCATTACCTGTTAATTTGTAGGTATCAAGAAGGCCATTTATAATCTTGTGCATAGTATACCAGGGAACCCAGCATGGTTTGTTCTGTTCAACATTGTCGTAGTAGTATTCTGGAAAGGCTGAAAGATACCCGTTATCAAGTTGACTTCTGTGAAGTTCGTCGATTATATAATTAAGCCTATCCAAAAGCTCCTCATCCTTAGTATTGACATAGGCTTGTGAGATTGCTGTCAAGTAATGTCCTAAAGTATGGCCCCTTATCTCCATACTTTCCCATCCACGATAGGGATTAGCCTTTTTCTCTAATCCTTTAGTTGTTAAAAAACCGGACACAAGACGATCCGCTTCTAAGGCTTTTAAGTATTCTACCTCAAGGGCAAGAGCATTAGCATAATACTCATCTGTTATTACCACATCCTCCATGGCAAAATCTGAAAGTGGCTTAGAAATTATTTCAGCCCTACTGACTGTAGGAGTCCAAATATTACCTAACAATAAAATTGTTGCTAGAAGTAATGTCAGCCATGACTTTCTTTTCTTCATAATCATCCTCCACCTTATTAAATAGCCTACCAATGCTATTGTATATATCAACATTATAACAACTGGATATTTTTGATAAAATAGTGTAATGATACAATTGGTGTCATTTTGTTAGATAATTACCTTTTAACACCTAAAATACTGGGTTAAGGATATTCTAAGGATTAAACAAATGATAATATAGCTTGTTGTTATGGACTTCTTACAACATTCTTTACTTTTCCTTTGATTTAATATACTATATTACTAGAAGAATAAAACAGCAATCTCCTGTATAAGGATTGATTTGATGTCATTTTGTTAGATTCATAAGTAGGCTTACTCATAATTGGTGTCATTTTGTTAGAATAGTTAAGGAAGTTATAAAACAAATAATGAAAGGAATAAGCAGATGATTACATATTTATTTTCAGTTGATAGACCGCTAAACTATAGTTTCACTGGAAAGTTTAAGGCTCCATCTTCTAATTGGAAACACGAAACCATGCCCCTGATTGACTACGAATTAATAGTCATGACTGATGGTTGCTTATATATTGCTGATGATAATGGTCAATACAAAGTTGACGTAGGTGAACATCTGCTACTTTCACCTACACCAAACAATACCAGGTATGGCTATAATTCCTCTGAATGTAGCTTCTATTGGCTACATTTTACTTGTTATCACGAAATCATACAAAACGAAGATATTAGCTCCCTGGAGCATATGGATAACAAGCTTTTTATCCCAACTCAGGGTGCCTTGCCAGCTCCAGAAAAAACAGTTATCCTAATGAAGCAACTTCAAGATTCAATCCGGTCAGGCTATAATAAAACTTTTCTCGACTATATGACAACCTCGATCCTATGCGAAATTCACAATCAATTTTTTCACAAAAAGAATATACAGACTTCAGATACTAAACGGCAGATATATAACGATATCATTGATTATATCAAATTAAATCTGACAAAAAATATTAAGGTTTATGATATTGCTGAACACTTTGGTTATAATGCAAAATATCTTTCCCATCTATTCAGTAATATTGAAAATTTGCCACTTAAGCAGTATATCCTTCGCGAAAAAATGGAACTGGCCAAATACATGTTAACAGATACCAACGACACTATAAAACAAATCGCCTCTGCCTTAAGTTTTTCTGATAGCCATAACTTTATGAAAGCTTTCAAAAAAGTAGTTGGTCTTACTCCTTCCGAGTATAGGAACGCTTTCTCAAAACGCTTACTTTATGATAGATAAATAAGTGGTAAGTATGCTTTATGTCGAATAGATAAATGATTCTGAATTATTTTGTCATAATATAGAACAAGACAGATTTAATTAGCATATAGTAATACTAAACTATAAATGGAGGTTTGTTATGAAACAAAAATTTATTTATTTTTTAGTGATTATTATATGCTTGTTTTTCTTGCCGAATAAAGCCCTTGCAGCCACTCCTGCTGCAACGCTTACAGTAGATGGGGTACTAATTGGCACTTATGCTTCAGCACAAGAGGCAGTAGATGCAATCACCCTTACCCCAGGTAGTAATTTTATTATTGAGATAGCAGATGGAAAGGTTTCCGATTCACTGAACATCTCACAGCAACCAAACAAAAATGTAGTTATAAAACCACAGGCTGGGGCATCTGTCACATTTACAAATTCAATTAAGATTGATGGTAATGGAAATCTTAACAGTCCAGAAACATTGTTAATAGAAGGTCTTAACTTTGATTTCAATTCAAAATCTCCTGAATACGTTATTCATTTTACTTTGATTCCACCAAGAGCTGGCTACAGCTATCCCCACAATATCACCATTAATGGCTGTACTTTCAAGGGAGTTGTTGATAAAACTATAGCTGTTCAAAGTGTGACAGGCGGTGCAAGAAACATTTCCATAATCAATTGTACGGCTACTGATATGCACAGT
Organism: Clostridiales bacterium; assembly: GCA_012520635.1. Classification (GTDB taxonomy): domain Bacteria; phylum Bacillota; class Clostridia; order Lachnospirales; family Lachnospiraceae; genus Mobilitalea. The sequence goes on from JAAYNY010000087.1 coordinate 5,355, forward strand.
CTTGCACAGTTTAGGTCTGTATCAGGTTATGCTTTTGTTAAAAACAGTACCATAAGTAACTCCAGTGGCGGAGTAAACTTCTATGGCCTTGGAGATTTAATTATTAGTAACTGTACCTTTGACGTAGTAGGTTATGCAGTTGGTAGCGGACAAATTTCAGGTACAATTTCTAATACAGGCTCTGTAACTATTAACAATAGTATATTAAATTCTAACTCAACGGAAGGTACCGTTGTTTTTAGGGGTGACAGCACTTATAAGATTAATATTATACATTCTAATGTAGTTAATGCCAATACAAATGGAGTAAGTATTCAGAACCTTAATCAGACAAGCGAAGAGCAATACAAAATTGATATTGTAGAGTCAGATCTTACTGGACAAATCACTGGTATAAATCCATCAACTATAGCAATAATTGATGATCCAAACGTGGCAAATGGCCCTGTTAATATAGATAGCTCAGATAATAGGATACTTTATGTGATTATAAAGATTATATTAATTTTATCTATAATAATACTCATTCCTCTAATTATAATCTTAGCTATTATGAGACGGATTTTCCCTAGGTTCAGGTAACTATGTTCAAATCAAGATCCAAGGGCAACAAACAAGGTTTCCAGCAATCGGTTATATTACCGTCAGCTGAAAACCTTTAATTATATCTCCATGCAATTAAATGAGAAACGAAGAATGTTCACATTAATTTCTTTCTCTCCTGAACCTATTTTATAATTTCAACTCGTTCATACTCTGTTCCGATATTCTTTTGAACGGCTGTATAAAATAAGGTCTTATGAATAATTTCATCCGGATTAACCGAACTGTATGATTTCTCATAACTAAATCTGGGCACCTGATTGAATTGTGTAACTGCAAGATAATCTGAAATAGTAAAGATTCCGAACAATAGAATGACACACCCGATAACACTCAACATACGTAAGTTCCTCTTAACCAATACAGATTTCGTTATGAAATAAACCCCTATTATCATAATTATACTTCCAAAAACAGAATAAATACTTCCCCAGCTGCTATCATTTGGAAATATCGCTAAAGCCGAAACAATGATGAATATACCAAACACCGACATCAGAAACCCAATAACTTTTTGTTTCCCGGTCTTAACCTCATTTTGACTATATTTTGCCATTTTAATAGCAGTATCTCTTGTCTCTTGATTCATATTCTCGCCTTTTCTTTCTCCGTCGATAATTTCAGGTATGCTTACATCATAAAAATCAGCTATCACGATCAACATACTGATATCCGGCATATTGTTTCCAGTCTCCCATCGAGATATTGTTCTGTTGGAGACATTGAGCTGTTCAGCCAAATTCTCCTGTGTCAGGTTCTGATCTTTTCGGAGTTCTTTAAGAAAAGAACCTATCTTGACTTGATCCATACTGGTGACCTCCTTTCTATGCCATAATAGAGTCTGCCAACATTTTTTAACACGACACAAAGCGAGAAATACCGTATTTTGATAACAGACACACTTGTCTATCTGGATTTTGTTTATTTCTATGCCATTAATGTCTCAAATAATGAGTTGTCGTCTCGACATCTAAATCACAACCTCAACCCTATGAAAGAAACGGTTGATATGTTCCCTCGGAGGTGTTTTTGCGGTCAAAATTCATTCTGTGCTCTGATGTTACAATCGTTAAAAAGCCCGTAAATACGGCACACTTTTGAGGCACTCACTCTTTTACCCTTGACATCAATACCACTGTCTCCACATGTAACGAGCGAGGTGGATTGATGTTTTCTATTATTCTTACTACTTTTTTGCTTTTTTCTGTTTTGTCGGTAATCGGGAATATGTCAATGGCTCTTTTTACACTATCGGTAGGCGGGAACATATCAATGCTTCTCCATAATCTGATATATTCTAAATAACCTCTTTAATTGAAGTTCACTAAGTGAATTCCCCATAAATGCTTTTTCAATTGAATTAATAATTATTTGCTTTTGTATACTACATTCATTTAACTTTTCACATAAGTTATCAGAATATCTCAATAACCATTCTAATTGAAATAAATCTTCTTTGAACTCTGCAGGATTCAGTAAAAAATCATATTCATCGCATATACCATAGAATTTCTCAATAATTGAAGAAGGATAATTTTTCAAAAGCATATATGCTGCTACTTCCCCGATCCTGTCATCTACGCTAGGAAAGGAGTCATGTATTATACTTACGGGTTTTACTCCTGAGGGTATCAACTAGAAAAACTGCATTTTCAGTTGCCAAATAGTGCATCTTCTATTGCCATTTACACCTTTAATGAAGCTATTTTTAATTGCATAGAATCCCACAAATAACCTTGATTTTACCGAACAAAATTTCTTGAGTACAGTAAAACAAGAGC
>JAAYNY010000088.1 GCA_012520635.1 Clostridiales bacterium
TAAAGGATTTCTTGGTAAGAAATGATTATGAAGTAATAGAAGCTGAAAATGGTGAGCAAGCTGTAGATATATTTTTTGCAAATAAGGGAATTTCATTAATTATACTTGATGTTATGATGCCAAAGATGGATGGTTGGCAAGTTTGCAAGGAAATTAGACAGCATTCAGATCTACCTATAATAATGCTGACAGCAAGAGGGGATGAAAAAGATGAGCTTCTTGGCTTTGAACTTGGAGTGGATGAATATATATCTAAGCCATTTAGCCCGAAAATTCTTGTGGCAAGGGTGGAGGCTGTCCTTCGTAGAACATCTGATGCAAGTGATGAGCTTATATCAATTGGTGGAATTGAACTTAACCAATCTGCCCATGTTGTGAAGATTGATGGTAATTCTATTGATCTTAGTTTCAAAGAATTTGAGCTTTTGACTTATTTTGTATTAAACAGAGGGGTAGCTCTTTCTAGAGAAAAGATTCTTAATAATGTGTGGAACTATGATTATTTTGGAGATGCAAGAACAATTGATACTCATGTAAAAAAACTTAGAAGTAAAATGGGAGACAAGGGCAAATATATTAAAACTATCTGGGGTCTTGGATATAAATTTGAGGTAGATGAATGAAATATTCCATAAGATTTAAGATGGCAGCATTGCTTACAACTCTATTAGTATTTTCAATATTTATAACTTGGTTTATTAATCGAACATTTTTATCAGATTTTTATCTTTATAGTAAGGTAAAGCAAATATCCCAAGTATTTGACCAAGTTCAGCGAATCTATGGTGACAGTCAGGATAATATTTTTCTATCAGAAGAGGATACCTTAAAAATGGAGAGGTTATCCTCTAGTAGTAATGTCAGCATTTATGTACTTATGTCATTTGCAGGAAGACCACTTTCTAGTTACCCCCATCCCAATGATTTTGGAGAAAGAGAGAACACTCAGGTGACTCAATTAATAAGAGGTTATATGAGTAATGATGTTGATGATGAGGATAGAACAATAATCTATGATGATGGAAGATATGTTATATATAGATTATATGATAGCCACTTGGATGCTAACTATATAGATTTGATGGGTCTTATTGAGGATGATAAGGTTGTCTTTTTAAGATCAAACTTTGAGAGTATTCAGGAAAGTGTTGCATTAGCAAACCGGTTTTTGGGTTATGTAGGGCTGGCAGCTGTTATAGTTGGGGTAATAGCTATGTTTATTGTAAGTAGTAGATTTACTAGACCAATAATGGAATTAGCAAACATTTCAAAGCAAATGTCAGAATTGAATTTTGAAGTAGAATATCCTGTTAAAGAAAAAGATGAAATCGGAGAATTAGGTAGTAGTATCAATGCTCTTTCTGATAAGCTTCGTATAACCATATCAGAACTTAAAAGTGCAAATAATGAGCTACAGCTTGATTTGCAGAAAAAAACTGAGATAGATGAAGTTCGAAAAGAGTTTTTGTCAAATGTATCCCATGAACTTAAAACTCCAATTGCATTAATACAAGGTTATGCAGAAGGTCTAATGGAAAATGTAAATGATGATGAAGAAAACCGAAATTTTTATTGTGAAGTGATAATGGATGAAGCTGATAAAATGAATCAAATGGTTAAAAAGCTTCTTACCTTAAATGAAATAGAGTTTGGTAGCAATCAGACTAATTTTGAAAGGTTTGATATGGTGGTACTGATTAACTCAGTATTATCTTCCACAGAGATTCTATTTAGACAAAAGGAAGTCACATTAATATTCGAAGAAAAGGAACCGGTCTATGTATGGGCTGATGAATACTTAATAGAACAGGTAGTATCAAATTATATAAGCAATGCACTTAACCATGTAGGTGGAGACAGGATTATTGAAATAAAACTTGTCCCTAATAAAAGTGTGCTAAGAGTAGCAGTGTTTAATACTGGAAAAACCATTCCAGAAGAGGAGTTAGATAAGCTTTGGATTAAGTTCTATAAGGTAGATAAATCAAGAACCAGAGAATATGGAGGAAGCGGTATCGGACTTTCTATAGTTAAGGCTATAATGGATTCCCATAGTAAGGAATGTGGTGTCATAAACCGTAAATCCGGTGTGGAATTTTGGTTTGAAGTTGATATGACTTAAGTAGGATAATTGATTTTACCTTTTTTGTTGATGAATAATAGAATTAATGCTATGATAAACACATAAGATTCTATTGAACGGAGGCTGGGTGAGTGAAGAGGTATATAGTATTATTCATATGTATAATAATGTTGTCACTAACGGGATGTATGAAACCATACCCTTTATCTGATTCTCAGACAGGAATGGTAGCAGAATATATGGCTGGTATATTATTGGCGAATGATAAAGAATACTCATCGTCTTTGCTTAATCAGCAAGAGATAGAGGAAATCCAAGAAGAGGAAAAAAGGAAAGAAGAAAGAAAACAGGAAGAAGATAGGGACAAAGAAGAAAGTGATAGGAATGAATCTGCGTCAAGTACTGCAGGTGGGAATCAGAATTCTGAAAAGCAAAATATCCACTATACCTTAGCAGAGCTAATGGGGGATAGCAACTTTGATATTAAATACACTAGCTATAAACTTGTTAATACATATCCTGAAGATGAATCCAACCTTGTCTTTTCACTTAATCCAAGAGAAGGCTACCAGTTGTTAGTGGTTAACTTTTCGGTGGAAAATATCACTGATACTGACAAAACCATTGATTTAAGTAAGTCTAAGATACAATATCAGCTGGATATCAATGTTGGAACGGTGTATAAACCACAACTTGCTCTATTAGAGAACAACTTACAATATATTGACATGACAATAGAAGCAGGAGCTACCATACCTGCAGTCTTGATTTTTGAAGTTAGCAGTGACATTGATATGTCAAATATTAACCTGATTATATCAAAGGATTCTAAAACAGAAATAATAAAGATTAAATAGAAACAAAAAAGGGGATAGTTATGGTTTATATTGAAAGAAAACGTAGCAAATTTTTAGGTTTGCCCTTAAGCTTCACAAAATATGTAATATCAGAGCAAAGGCTAACTATAACTTCCGGTTTCTTAAGTATTACCGAAGATGAAGCGTTTATGTATAAGATACAGGATGTACGCTTAACAAGAAGCTTTGTGGAACGGATGTTTAAGCTTGGCACTATTACCTGCTATACTGGAGATACAACCCATCCAAAGTTGGTATTAGAGCATATTAAGAGGTCTGGGATTATAAAAGATTTTATAATGTATTCTTCAGAAGAAGCAAGAAGAAAGCGTAGGGCACAAAGAGCAAAAGAAATAGAGGCGGAGATTTCAAGACAAGAATAGATATAAGAATGGATTTGCAGAGTGAAAGTAACACTCTGCATTTTATATGTTAATAACTTAGTGAGTATAATTACAAAAGGAATATACATTACTATTGAAAGGAAATATATTATGAATGGAAAAAATAGAGCAGATATAAAAATCGGTGCAAAGGTCAGAATAGTCCTAAAAGCTGACCAGAGAACAGGAAAACTTACAGAAGGAATAGTAGCAAAGCTACTTACTAATAGTCCCACACACCCCCATGGTATTAAAGTAATGCTAGAGGATGGAAAAGTTGGAAGGGTTAAGGAAATTATATAAGAATATTTATTTTATTAAAGAAATGAAAAGTGATGAATTAAATAAAGATATTATGAAATTACGTTTTAATGGTGGTAAGAAGAAAAAACTTAGGGCAACAAATTTTGTATATGCTATCTCTAATATAAAGGGAGTAAGAGATGAAGAAAACTAAGATTGGTAATAGGCAGTTGAAGGTAATAAAGATCGAAGATTAAATCAGCTTTAATATGTTAGGCTTACTATTTTACCAAAACAGGAATATTCCCTTTGGATTTAGCCAATAATTCTTATTATCATAAGTATGGGTTTGTCTGATAAGAAATTGTAAAAATTGTATATAAAATAAATACAATTTAGTGTTGACATTCTAAAATTGATGTGTTAAGATGAACTTCCGCTGTTGGGGATGCCACCAAGTGATCGCCAGAAAAATTATTGAAAAAAAGAAATTAAAAAATAATTTGAAAAAGCGGTTGACATAATGAAAAAGATGTGATAACATTGTTTCTTGTCGGCAACAAAAGAACACAGTCGACAAAAACAAAAAACAAATTGATTTACACAATAAGAACCTTGATAATTGAACAGTGAAACAACCCTGAAAATTCTAAAAACAGAAGTCTTCACACATGGGACTTCAAAATAGATTTTCAATAAACGAACAGTATCATATAAATGCTTTTAGCAAATTATAATGATACACCACAAAAACAGTAAAGA
>JAAYNY010000089.1 GCA_012520635.1 Clostridiales bacterium
GGTTATGGTTCACATAAGACGAATTCGTGAGAAGATTGAAATTAATCCGAAGGAACCAAATTATTTAAAGGTGGTGTGGGGAATTGGCTATAAAGTTGAGAAAATTTAGTAGAAATAAAATATTAAAATTTATTGCATTTACTTTGGCGGTGTTGTCCATAACAATTTCTATATTGCAGATAAATTACATTTACAACCGCAATATGGAGTTGGAGTCAGTATTTGTTCAGGAGTATTCAGACAGTGAGGCCTTTCGATATGGGGAATTGATATCTGCATATAACAAGGTGATTAGGCAGATTTCATGGGGCACTGATGAAATACTTCCGAAACCGGATTTTCTATACTATGTAACTGATGGTGAGTTTGTATACAAAAATGCAAGTCTTGATGAGATTAAGAAAAATGATAAGTACTTATATAAGTTTGTAGATAGGACCTGGGAGTATGGGGAGCATGCATATAAGGATATAGACTTTTATTTGCATGAAGATTATACGTTTTACCTTACATTTCCAGAAGATTATATGAATGAGAAACAAGAAAGCTGGGAGCAGTCAAGGAATGAAATCTATCCATTGCTGATAACTATAGTAATCTTAGGTGTTCTAGCCATTTTATCTATAATTTACTTGATTTTCGTAACAGGTAGAGAGGCTGGAGATGATGAGGTCCATCTAACATTTTATATGGATAAGATATATAGTGATCTTGCGCTGATAATTATGACAATAGTTCTTGCTTTGTGGATGGTAGCTGAAAGTAATATCTTGGAAATGAGATATAGTAATGTAAGTTACATTAGTATGAATCAAAGCTTTTTTCTGATTTCATTTGCAGTAATAACAGGGATAGCAACAATAATATGTGGATTGATTCTTCTTAGCTTAGTTCGAAAGATAAAAGCAGGAAAGCTTCTTAAACATAGCATGATATATACGGTATTTGTGAAAATTAGTAATTTAATCAGAAGCATCTTTGATAACAGCAGATATGAGTCCTTTCCCTTGACAAAGGTACTTAATCGAAGGCAAGTATTATTTACAGTAATAAGCGGATTTTTAGTTATGTGGGCGATTGTGTTTTTGTCCCAAAGTGATGTAATACTAGGATTTATGCTGCCAGTATCTGTAGAAAGCATACTGATATATTGGTACTTTTATGAGAATAAGAAGACCTTTGATGCCATTAATCAGGGCTTCAATGAAAGCCTTCAGGAGCAAATGAAGTCTGAGAGGATGAAAGTGGATCTAATTACAAATGTATCCCATGACTTAAAGACGCCCCTAACCTCTATAATAAGCTATGTGGATTTGTTATCAAAAGAGGAGTTACCAGAAAGTGCAAGAGATTATGTGAATATACTTGCGGACAAATCAGATAGACTTAAAAAAATTGTATCAGATCTATTTGACCTAGCTAAAAGTACCAGTGGCAACCTACCGCTTGACATGGAGAATCTTGACCTAAAAAAGCTTGTCCAGCAGACCCTAGGTGATATGGAAGATGAAATAGAAAGGTCAGATATCAGTATAAGAACAAATTTGCCAGAAATGCCTGTATATATCTACTCCGATGGGAACAAACTATATAGAGTATTTCAGAACATCATTGGAAATGCATTAAAATACTCCCTTGCAGGTACCAGAGTATTTATAGATATGACCATAGAAAATTACAGTGTGATTGTGACAATAAAGAATACCTCTTCATATGAGATGAACTTCACAGCTGAAGAAGTACTTCAAAGATTTAATAGAGGTGACAAATCCAGAACCACAGAGGGTAGTGGCTTAGGCTTATCAATAGCCGAAAGTTACACTTGGGCTTGTGGAGGGCACTTTGCTATTGAGGTAGACGGTGATCAGTTCAAAGTAAGGCTAGGATTCCAGATGAGTGGCCAAGTATAAATGTAGAAGCTATGAAAAGAGGTGCAGATATGTCAGCACCTCTTTTTTTAGGGTGCCTGACACCGGCACCGTCCGGTGTCAGGCACCGTTCATACTTCGTTCATAATCTTACTGACACAAAAAGCAAGATATGGTATAATAAGCCCCAAAGGAGGATGACAAGTGCAATATAATAATACGATAAAAACTCAATTAGAACACCGTACTATAAGAGAATTTACCAATGAACCTGTACCTGAAGAGATGTTATCACAGTTAATTCAGGTAGCAAGTCGCACTGCGACTTCCAACGGATTACAGGCTAGTTCTATTATCAGGGTAACGGATCCTGATAAAAAGAAGGAATTAGCTGATATATGTAAGCAAGAATATATAGCAAGGATGCCAGAGATCTGGATATTTATTGTGGATCAATACCGCAATAGTCGAATTGCTAAGGAAAATAATTGTCATGAAGAAAGTATAGGAGATATGGATCGATTCTTTCAAGGATTTACTGATGCCTGCTTGATGGCTGACAATGTGGAAAATGCAGCAGAAAGCCTAGGCCTAGGAACAGTCTATCTTGGAAGTATACTTAATGATCCTGTTAGGACAATAAAGTTACTTAATCTACCAAAGCTAACATTTCCAGCATTAGGTCTAGGTTTTGGGATACCAAACCAAGAACCACAGCTTAAGCCTAGGATGGATATGGAACTTCGGATGTTCGAGAATGGTTACAAAACATTTGACAGTTATATGGATGAGATTAAAGAATATGATGAAATCATGCAGACTTATTATGACCTGCGAGATACTAACAATAGAGTAGATAGCTTTAGCAAACAATTAATAACAAAACTTGAAAATATTAATCCAGTAAGACAAAAGATTGTAAATGTCATAGTGGATCAAGGTTTTGACCTAAAGCTTGACAAGTAAATCCATGTAAGGCCTGTGTAAAATGTAGCTATGCCCATTTACATAGACCCCCTTACATAGATTTTCATAAAAAAGGAGTCCAGATATGAAGGGAATTATATTAGCCGGTGGATCCGGTACAAGATTATATCCTCTTACCATGGTAACATCTAAGCAACTTTTGCCCGTATATGATAAACCAATGATTTATTATCCATTATCCACCCTTATGTTAGCAGGCATACAAGATATTCTTATAATATCAACACCTACTGACCTTCCAAACTTTGAAAGGTTACTTGGTGATGGTTCAAATTATGGAATTAATCTAAGTTATGCAATACAACCTAGCCCTGATGGTTTGGCTCAGGCATTTATTATAGGAGAGGATTTCATAGACGGAGACTCTTGTGCCATGATCCTTGGTGATAATATATTCTATGGAAATGGGCTTTCAAAGCATCTAAGACAAGCATCATCAAAAGCCATTAATAATGAAGGAGCAACTGTATTTGGCTACTATGTGGACGATCCTCAGAGATTTGGTGTGGTTGAATTTGATGATGAGGGCAAGGCAATATCCATCGAAGAAAAACCAGAGAATCCAAAGTCAAATTATTGCGTTACAGGGCTTTATTTTTATGATAATAGAGTCTGTGAATTTGCCAAAAAGGTAAAACCATCAGCCCGTGGAGAACTTGAAATCACAGATCTTAACAGAATGTACTTAGAAGATGAGACCCTTAATGTGGTAACCCTAGGAAGAGGTTACGCATGGCTTGATACAGGCACAATAGATTCACTTAATGAAGCTTCAGAATTTGTCCGTGTAATTGAGAATAGACAAGGTATCCAGATAGCAGCCCTTGAAGAGATTGCATATATAAATGACTGGATTACAAAAGAAAAATTGATTGAATCCGCAGAAATATACGGTAATTCCACCTACGGTCAACATCTGATGAAAGTAGCTGAAGGTAAGATATTATATTAACGTAGGTGCCTGACACCAAGTGGAGGTACCAAACGTCAGGTGCCTGACACCGTTCATAAAGTGTTCACAATTTTGACACCGGTGCCTCACACCGTATACCGGTACCTGGCACCGGTCACTAACGGAGGAATACCATGAAGATTATAAAAACAGATGTACTAGATCTATATATACTAGAGCCAACAGTGTTTGGCGATAAAAGAGGATGGTTTACAGAGAGCTGGTCTGCCAAAGCCATGGAAGAAGCAGGCCTAAATTATAGTTTTGTACAAGATAACCATTCCTTCTCAGCCAGCAAAGGAGTCCTCAGGGGACTTCACTTTCAAAAAGGTGATGCCGCCCAGGCCAAGTTGGTTAGATGTAGCAGAGGTGTAGTCCTTGATGTGGCAGTGGATATGCGAAAAGGTTCTCCTACTTATATGAAATGGCTTGCAGTGGAATTGTCCGAGGACAACCATCGCCAGCTTCTTGTTCCAAGGGGCTTTATCCATGGTTTCTTATGCTTAACCGATAATGTTGAGTTCCAGTATAAAGTGGATAATTATTATAATAAAGAGGCCGATAGGAGTATAAGATGGGATGATCCCAAGATTAATGTGGACTGGCCAATTAAAGACCCGATTCTCTCTGAGAAGGATAAGAATGCACCATTTCTTATGGATAGCGATATAGATTTCTACTATGAAACTTAGACAATTAGACAAGTAATTAATGAAAATGAGGTAAAATACATGAAAATAATTGTAACCGGTGGAGCCGGTTTTATCGGAGCAAACTTTGTTCATTATATGTTAGAGGAGTATCCAGATGATCATATAATCTGCCTGGACAAGCTTACCTATGCCGGAAATATTGAGAATCTAGAATCAGTAATGGATAATGAAAAGTTCACCTTCATAAAAGGAGATATAGCAGACAGGTTACTAGTAGACAAGTTGTTCAGGGATGAAAAGCCTGATGTTGTAATTAACTTTGCTGCAGAAAGTCACGTAGACAGATCTGTGACCGATCCAGATATCTTCTTACAATCCAATATTATAGGAACCGGGGTACTACTTGATGCCTGTAGAGAATATGGCATTAAGAGATTCCATCAGGTATCAACGGATGAGGTATACGGTGACCTACCCCTTGATAGGCCAGATCTCTTCTTCACAGAGGATACGCCAATCCATACATCAAGTCCCTATTCTGCATCAAAAGCATCAGCAGACTTGCTAGTACAAGCATATCATCGTACATTTGGCTTGCCAGTGACAATATCTCGCTGCTCCAACAACTACGGACCCTATCAGTTTCCTGAAAAGCTGATACCCCTTATGATTGCCAATGCCCTTAACGATAAGGAACTTCCAGTATATAGTAAGGGTGAAAATGTTAGGGACTGGCTCTATGTTAAGGATCACTGCATAGCCATAGACTTAATTGTCCGTAAAGGAACAGTAGGAGAGGTCTACAATGTAGGTGGACACAATGAAAAAACCAATCTAGAAGTTGTAAAAATCATTCTAAAAGAACTAGGTAAAAGTGAAGACCTTATCAAATTCGTGGCAGACCGTCCTGGACATGATAGAAGATATGCAATTGATCCTACTAAGATAGGAAATGAATTGGGCTGGGAACCGACAACATTATTTGATGAAGGTATCAAGAAGACCATTGGCTGGTATCTAGACAATAGGTCTTGGTGGGAGAACATTATAAGCGGCGAATATCAAAACTATTATGAGAAAATGTATGGGAACCGCTAAAGATTAAATATGAATAATAAGTGTAAATAATAGATATTTAAGATACTAATCTGGTAGTAAAGGCCATAGCGACCAATACTGCCAGATTTTTATTTAAAAATCACATAAAATATTCATAGGAAAATGCAACTATATAAACTTGACTTTACATATATAGTAATTTAACATACTAACATAC
>JAAYNY010000090.1 GCA_012520635.1 Clostridiales bacterium
TATAAAACCCCACAGCAGGTTGAAGATGAGATTCTTGCAGCTTAGTAATCTTTCTCTACGTATTAATATCATGCAGAGAGAAAATGTTCAACTTTTTGTGTCCAAAGTATTGACATAGGTCCAATCATATTTTGAATACCTAAAAAACTTACCTGATTTATGCATTTTTATGGATGAAAGCCATCATTATCATGCTAATAAAAGTTTTGAAGTTATCAATGAATTACAACCAATATTAGGTGTTGAGCTTACGGCAACCCCACAGGTACAAAAAGGAACAAAGGCGATTCCATTCAAAAATGTTGTATATGAATATTCCTTAGCACATGCTCTGAAAGATGAAAAATATATAAAAGTTCCTGCTGTTGTTACTCGTAAAGACTTCAAGCCAGAGCAGTATTCACAAGAAGACTTAGATAAAGAAAAGCTAATTGACGGAATAAAACTCCATATTGATACACAGAGTGCATTAGATATATACGCCCGTACATATGGAAAGCCATTAGTAAAACCATTTGTTCTTGTAGTAGCAAAAGATACGGAACATTCTAAGCATATTAAAGAGTACCTAACTTCCTATGATTTTTATAGAGGATATTATAAAGATAAAGTATTGGAAATTAACTCTGCCCAAAGAGGAATGGAGAAAGATGAAAATATTAATCAATTGTTGAGTTTAGAGCATCCTGATAATAAAATTGAAATTGTTATTCATGTTAATATGCTTAAAGAAGGTTGGGACGTTAATAACCTTTATACAATCGTTCCACTTCGTGCGTCAGCATCTGAAACATTAACAGAGCAAACCATCGGGAGAGGGTTAAGATTACCTTATGGAGATAGAACAGGTGTAGATAAGGTGGATCGCTTATCTATAGTTAGTCATGATAAATATGAAGCAATTGTAAGTCTTGCTAATGATCCTGATAGCCTTGTACGAAGAATCTATTTTATTGACCCTGATGAAAATCCAGAAGGTGAACAAAAGGAAACAGTTGAGCTTCCCTCATCTTATGAAAAAGATTTATCATCACAGTCCTACAGGGAACAACTTTCCTTATTATTACCAGAACTTGAAAGTGAATATCCTACAGAAGTTAAAAATGATGTTGCCGGTTTTGTTGCTGAAACAGCTATGTATGTAGTGCAAGAACTGAATAAGCGTGTTAAGAATATCGAGGATGTAAAGAAACCTGAATACCAAAAATTAGCTGTTACGGCTGTTATTGAAAAAACACAAAAGGCATTCCCTGCCTTACAGTTAAATAAAGAGGATATTATTCCTTGTATACAAAAGGCAGTAGAGTTTTCATCACAAAAATTAACTGATAAGGTTATTCCAATTCCACAAGGTACGGTTCAACCTAAAAGTGAAGTAAAATTGCGATATGAGATGTTTACTCTTGATACAAGAAACATAAATTTCCAACCTTCTGAAGATATTCTAATTGGTACGGAACTGCAGGATGGTGGGAAAACATACGATATAGATACTGCATATGCAAATATTACAGATAAAGACACTCCAGAAGATGCAATAGCAAAGTTACTTATAATTAAGGATAATATTGATTATAGCCAATGCTCTCATGTAATCTATGATTTAATTGAACAGTTAAAGAAACATTTGATTTCATATTTGCATACGGATGAAGATGTAAGTAAAGTATTAAAGCAGAGAAGAAAAAATCTCGCTGATAATTTGTATGCACAGATGAATGAGCATTTTTATAAAGAAGAGACTATTTATACTGCTGCCCAAATGCGTCCTTTTAGTAAAATTGAGTATGGATTTGCAGGAAAAATCTCTTCGGATGAAATCTACGATTATAGAGCGAATATTCAACCGAGTGAGATCAAACAAAAGATTTTTCAAGGCTTCCAAAAGGCATGCCATACCATGTATAAATTTGATAGTAATACTGAAAAAACTTTTGCGACCGTATTAGAAAATGATAAAATAGTTGAAAAGTGGCTTTGTCCAAGTATCAAACAATTTAACATTTATTATGATAAAAACAGTAATGCCCGTTATCAACCAGATTTCATAGTCGAAACTAGAGATATGATTCATATGGTTGAAATTAAAGATAGTAGAATGCTCAAGGATGAAGTTGTTCTAATGAAAGCAAAAGCTGGACAAAAATATTGTGCTACAGCTACCGAGTTTAATTTAGAAAATGGTGGTAAACAATGGAAGTATTCAATTATTGCTCATGATGAGGTGCGATTAAACTCTAGCTTCAAGGATTTGATAAATAATTCAGTACATTATGAACAGGTAACATTTTAGGTAATACATTCTAATTCCCCCGAATTTGGGGGAATTAAAATGGGTAATTGGATAAGTAAAATCCTTAAAGAGTATATAGTAAAAGGATTTGTAATGAATGATGAACGGTTAAAGAATTCTAAAAAAAGTTGGTGAGGATTAGCGAGCTATTATGATTAATAGATGGAGGGGCTTAGATGAGTAATAAAATCACAGGAAAAGAATATCCGTTAAGCAAAATATTTAGTAAAGAGTTTGACTATCATATTCCAGCATATCAGAGACCTTATGCATGGACAGAAGAGGAAACAACAACCTTGTTTGAAGATTTATATGATTTTTTTCAGAATGAGCAAAAGGATAATTATTTCCTTGGTAGTATTGTGCTAATTAAAGAAGACGAAAAACCTCACGCAGATGTGATTGATGGGCAACAAAGACTCACTACATTAACAATTTTAATTGCAGTTATTGCCCATTATCTGACTGGAGACAAAAGAAGGGATTGTATTAATTACCTTATTGAACCCGGAAATGAACTGGAAGGGCTTGCCCCATTACCAAGGTTACACCTACGTCAAAAAGATCAGGATTTTTTTAATAAATATATACAAAATGTAAAATTATCAGAACTTATTTCATTGGATTCAGAAACTCTTGCTAATGAGTCACAAAAATTAATTAGATCTAACTGTTTTATTCTTATGAAGAAAATGGATGCTGAATTCAAAGAAGATGAAAATAGCGTTGTTGAATTTTGTAAATTTATATTAACAAGATGTTATCTTGTAACGGTTTATACACCAAGCCAGCAGTCTGCATTTCGTGTATTTTCTGTAATGAATAGCCGAGGATTAAATTTGATGCCTATAGATATTATAAAATCTGATGTTATTGGACAGATATCAGAAAAAGAACAACAGCACTATACTGATAAGTGGGAGGACTTGGAAGTAGAAACATCACGTTCTGGATTTAATGATGTATTTACTCATACAAGAATGATTTTTGCAAAATCTAAGGCAAAACAAAATTTACTTGATGAATTTCGAGAAAATGTAATGACAAAGGCATCTCCAAAGGAATTGATAGATAATATTTTAGAACCTTATGCGGAGGCATATACTATTTTAGTAAACAAAAATTATATAGCAACGAAAAATGCAGAACAGGTAAATAGGTATTTATTTTGGCTTAATAAAATAGATAACTCTGATTGGATGCCTTCAGCTATTAAATTTATGGCAGAACATAAGAATGAACCAGATTATGTTTTGTGGTTCATGAAGAAGCTTGAGAGACTTGCTTCTTTCTTGCACATTACTGCTAAAGACATAAATCGTCGCATTGAAAGATACAAAAAGATATTAGAAGAGATGGAAATCAATGTAGACCACAGTATAAATGATCCACTATCATCAATTGAACTTACCAATGATGAAAAGAAAGAATTTGTTGAAGCGTTAAATGGCGAAATATATAAACTTACAGGAATTAGACGAAATTTTGTTATCTTAAGATTAAATGCATTCGTTAGTGATGGTGCAAGTAAATTTGACTTTGAACCCAATATCCTTACAATTGAGCATGTATTACCACAGACAGTTTCTCCTGGCTCGGAATGGGAAAAAATATGGCCTGATAGCTCTGTACGTGAACAGTGGCTGAATAGAATTGCAAACCTTGTACCGCTTACGAGAAAAAAGAATTCAGAAGCACAAAACTTTAGTTTTGATAAGAAAAAGGATATTTATTTTAAAGGAAAAAATGGTACAACTACATATCCTTTAACAACTCAGGTACTGAGTGAAACAGTATGGACCCCAGAGGTTATAGAATCAAGACAAAAAGAGTTGGTTAGCAAATTCGTTGAATGTTGGGAACTCCAATATATATCAGATGTTGCGAAAAAGAATATTTTAGAAGATGGACAGACTTTATTCTATATCTCAAGGAAAAGAGGATCTGAAGCTATAGGTTATCCTGATGAAGGAAGTTTTATTGTAATGAAGGGCAGTAAATTATCTAAGGAAACTGTAGAAAAATTTGAAGCTAATTATCCGAATGCTTTTAGGCTTCGAAAGAAGCTTATTGATAATAAAATTGTGCTAGATAGTATTTTTCAAGAAGATTATGAGTTCGACAGTATATCTTTAGCTGCTTCGATTATTCTCGGTAGAAATGCAAGAGGTCAAAAGGAGTGGGTTGATGAAGATGGAATTCCATATGATGAGAGAATTGATGTGTCTGGTGTAGATAAGGAGTTTAATATCAACGATGAAAGTACATATTCCTCACTTAAAGTAGGTACTTTGGCATACGAATTGTTTAAAAATATCTTTGATTTGGGCAACATATCTGCTGATGAAATAGCCAAACTTAAGGAAAAAGAATATTCAAAGCAGCTATTTAGCAAAACAGACTATCCCATTTTGGCAGATAATAGAGATGATAATATGGGTAATAGTAATGTGATTAGATATAGAAGGGATCCGATAATTTTTAGTGGGAAAAATATCTATATCACAACCCAATGGTTTGAAGATAATAGAAATGATTTGATTTCATGGTATAGAAAACATCTTTAATGGATACTTATCAGATTGTTGCGTAAAGGAGGGATTAAATGCCGAATAATATAATGAATCCACTGGTAAATGAAATTAAAACTATTCTTGATCTTGCGAGAAACAATGTAGCAAGAGTTATTAACAAGGAATTGTTAATGTCCTATTGGAAGATAGGTGAGATTATTATTCGCTATGAGCAAAATGATAGTATAAGGGCAGAGTATGGGGAGAAAACTTTAAAACAGTTATCAAAAGAATTAACGAAGGAATTTGGTCGTGGATTTTCTGTTTCAAATTTACAGTTTATGAGACGATTTTATTTAGAGTATCAAATTCAACAGACAGTGTCTGTTAAATTGAGTTGGTCTCACTATTGTGAATTGTTAAGTATTTCAGACAAAGATAAACGGAGTTTTTATGAAAAGGAGTCGATTAATTCAAATTGGTCAGTGAGAGAATTAAAAAGACAGTTAAATACTTCCCTGTATGAGAGATTGCTACTTTCAAAAGGAGATATTAATAAACAGGAAGTTTTAAATCTAGCATCTAAGGGTATGGAGCTATCAAAACCCTCTGATATGATTAAAGATCCATATGTATTCGAATTCCTGGGATTGCCAGAGAATAAACCTGTTATGGAAAGTGATTTAGAAAAGGCACTTATAGAGCAGATAGAGAAGTTTTTACTTGAATTAGGACGAGGATTTATGTTTGTTGGTACACAACAACGAGTAACGGTAAATAATACTCACTACTATGTTGATATGGTATTTTATAACAAACCATTGAAATCATATGTATTGATTGAGTTAAAGACGACGAAACTTATGCCAGAAGCGGTAGGCCAGCTAAATATGTACTTGAATTATTATGAGAATGAAATAAATGATAAAGATGATAATAAACCGATTGGAATTATATTGTGTACGGATAAAGATGCATTGACTGTTGAATATGCACTTGGTGGTCTATCAAGTAATATATTTGCTTCAAAATACACTTATTATATTCCAGATAAAGAAAAGCTAATTGCTGAGGTTGAGAGAGTTGTGAGAAATTGGAATGATTAACTAGTAAGAATAACTTACTAGTTCAAAATGGGTGTGAACAAGAGGTCTCAAGAAATAGATAGTTCTAAGGGGAATAAAGAACTTACTCCATTTAAAAGGACTGTTCTCGTAAAGTAAATAGTAATATTCAAAAAATACCCCACCAGAAGATGAAATAATAGAGGGACTACCTCAAATTAAAAATTAGCTTTAAAGATAATCTTGATAGAAATAAAATATCAAGGTTATTTTTTGTCCTTTTTTAGCCGAAACATATTCCCAAAATAAAATGTTTAACTATTTTTCAAAAATGGTTGTAAAAAATGCGTTTTCGTTGCCTACACATTGAGGGTATTTTTATTTTACAAAAATATTTATTATCAAGACTTCGTAAAATACTCTCTATATGTGGAAACAAGTAAGGAGGTGAGATTAAAATGACAAAAAGATTTAACACCATTGATGGTGAAACATTATTGACCATGCCACTGAAACCTATTAACTTTATTATTGAAAATCTACTATCAACAGGACTTCATATTCTTGCTGGCTCACCAAAGGTAGGAAAGTCTTGGCTTGCACTGTGGTTATCTGTTGCTGTAGCAAAAGGAGAAGATATCTGGGGAAATAAAGTAAAAAAGGGAGATACCTTATATCTCTGTTTTGAAGATAGTCAAATAAGAATTCAAAATAGGCTATTTGATATTACAGATGAAGCAACGGACACAGTAAACTTTTGTACTGAGAATGCTATGCTTGGTGGTGAAATAGAAGAAAGGATAGTAAATTTCATAAAGGAGCATCCAGATACGGTTCTAATTATTATTGATACCCTTCAGATGATACGAAATACAAGTAAGGATAATAATTATGCCAATGATTATAGTGA
>JAAYNY010000091.1 GCA_012520635.1 Clostridiales bacterium
CCCATTCCATCATAGGAATTTAATGTTATATTACCTAGGGCATCTTTCATCTCTATAGGATTACCCATTTTATCATATATGATTTCTGATATTGTAACACCCATGGCATCAACCATGGAGCTAACATTACCAGACATATCATAATTGATTTTTACCTGATTTCCTTCTCCGTCGGTTGCTAAGATAACACGGCCCAAAGCATCATATTCATAACTTAGTATCTCATTACCGCTACTTGCATGGCGAATAATGCTGACTACTCTGTCTTCTTTATCATATATGAATTCTGTGATTCCACCTAATGCATTTACTGACTTTATTCAATTACCATTAGCATCATATGAAAACTGTGTAACATTCCCATTTGGATCAATACTCTTAACTTGATTACCGTATATATCATATTCATATCTATATTCATTGCCTAATGGATCCCTCTGACAAGTCAAGTTGCCTGCTTTGTCGTATTCATAGGACATTGAATGTCCTAAATGATTTGTCTCTCTAATTAGCCTCCATTGCTTATCATAAGAATAAAGTATACGACTACCATCATCATATATCACCTGGTACAATTTGCCATTTGGATAATACTTATAATTTGTAACTGAGCCATTTGGTGCTGTTATACTTAATATATCTGCATTTGAATTATATGTATACGAAGTCTCTTCACCATTTTCATTAACTTCTTTGACAAGATTACCAGCAGCATCATATGACATGGTTCTAAAAGTACCATTAGAATTTATCCTTTTAACTTGACTACCTTCAGAATCATTAACATATTTGAATATCTCACCATCGACATACTGTGTCTGGGACAGGTAATTATTATCGTCATATATTAAGAGGGTTTTATCTCCTGTAGGATATATTATGGCCGTCTGTTGAGCAGTACAGTTATACTCATACTTTGTTACTTCTCCAAGGGGATTTTCCTCAGCAATAACACGACTTAAATTATCTAATGTATATTTAGTAGTTGCTCCTTCCCTGTCTGTAACTGCAACGATATTACCCCTATTATCATAACTGAATTTTGTTTGATTACCATTATAATCAGTAATACTTATTAACATACAATCTTCATATTGATATCTAATTGTACCTAATCCTTCTACTGTCTCAGTAAGCACTTGCCCATGTTCGTTATAAGTGTAGTAAGTCCTTTTCCCATTTGCACTTATAGTCGATGTGAGTAAATCCCTGTCATCATATGTGTTTGTAACAATACCTTCATCAGATGATATTGTAAGTAGATTTCCTCTCTTGTCATATGTCATAGTGGTAGTCACGCCATAGGCATCTGCTATTTTAATAAGATTCTTATTGTTATCATATTTGTATTGAATGACATTATTTTCTCCGTCCCTTGAACTTATTTTATTACCTTCACCGTCGTAAGTATAGATAATAGTTTCTCCTTTACCATTGGTTGAACTGATTATATCCCCCTGTCTATTTGAAACTATCTTTAACTTCTCACCATTACGATCTGTAATATTGGTGATGGTTCTACCATATTCAGAGACATCATAACTAAAGTATGTTAGAGGTGTACTTTTGTCTGCATCGTCCTGAGTAAGCACTCTTCCTATTTTATCATAGGTATTAGTTACAAAAGTAACTCCATCATTATTTTTTCCCGTTAGTATTCTACCCCTATCATCGTAAGTGTAATATACACTTTCGCCTAATGGATTTGTAATCTTTGTCAGACAATTATTGGTATAATTAAATGTTGTTTTTCTTCCTGTGTAGTCTTCTACAGATGTTATCAAACCATTATCGTAAAATACTGTCAGTTGCTTGCCAGTTACTTTCTCCAAAATCACAAGCTTTTCATCAGAATGATATAAATTAATACTTCTTCCACTAGGATCTATCATTTGAGTTAACTGCCCATTCTTATCAAAATGATAGATATAATGACTAGGAAGCTTTAGTTCATATAATCCATCTTCATTACGATATAGCTTTGTTCCATTCTTCCCTTCTACCATAAAATTATATTTAAATATTGCTTTTTACTTACATAGACTTTTATATTTTTACATCATCTTATAAACATTACCTTATTTTACATTATATTTCAACCTCTCTTTTTTCCTATATAACGAAAAAGGTATAATTTATTATCCAATTTATACCCCAAATGTGTTAACATAAGAATGTTAAATGACGAAAACAATATACTAATATATAACTTACTATGGAGGACATGATGAGAAGAAAGATCTTAAGAATACTTATACCTTTAGCCTTGATTTTTATTTTAACTGAATATCTATATTACACAAATCCGGACAGTGCTGGAACACATAATGAAAAAATTTATAAGGATGATACATTTTCTTCTACATTAAAAGTACATATTATTGACGTTGGACAGGGGGATTCTATTCTTATAGAATCAGACAATCAATATATGCTTATAGATGGTGGGGAGAAGAAAATGTCTGAAGTAGTAATAGACTACTTAGAAGACACAGGTGTAATGAAGTTAGATTATCTTATAGCCACCCACCCCCATAGCGACCACATTGGTGGACTAGAAGATGTAATCAATCATTTTAAAATAGGCAAAGTTATTATGCCTGATGTGGTACATACCACAAAAACATTTGAGAATCTACTAGATACTATAGCTGAAAATCAATTAAAACTTACAAAGCCTATAATAGGTAATGAATATGCTATTGGGGAGGCTACTTTTGTAATAATCGCCCCCAACAGCCCAGAATATGATAACCTTAATAACTACAGCGTAGGAATCAAACTTACTTTTGATGAAAATTCCTTTATCTTTACTGGGGATGCTGAAGTGGAATCAGAATATGAGATGATAAGTAATGGAATTGATCTTGATGCAGATGTTTTAAAACATGGTCATCATGGATCTTCCACCAGTAGTAGTGATGAGTTTTTGGATGCCGTATCTCCTGATATCACTATTGTAACTGCAGGTGCAGATAACAAGTACGGTCATCCCCATCGTGAAATCCTTGCAGCTGTAAAGAAGAGAAATATTACTCTTTTTAGAACAGATATTGAGGGTACAATAGTACTAGAATCAGATGGTAAAAATATAAGCCGAATACAATAATATATTAGACATTTGAATACAATTTATGTTAGACTATTAAAAAATTATTGAGGGGTAAAATAATATGAAGAAGTACATAGTTGATAGATTCGAGGGCGATTATGCCATATGTGAGGATCAACATAATATATTTGTTAATATTAGAAAAAGCAATCTTCCTTCTGATGTAAAAGAAGGAGATTGCCTTATTATGAAAGATGATGGTAGCTTTGCTCTTGATATTGATGAAAGCAAAGCTAGGATACAGAATATCAGTAAAAAGCTTAAGAACCTTTTCGAATAAAAGTTAGGATATCTCCCATCTAGCCTTACTGCCTTTTTCACCTTTACTTACTACAAGCTTAGTACCAATTTGTGCCTTTAGCTCAGTTACGTGGGATATAATTCCCACCAACCTCTTACCTTCAGATAAATCATTAAGAATCTTAATAGCTTGCTCCCTGGTATCATCACTTAGGGAACCAAAGCCTTCATCAATGAACATGGTATCAATATGTATCTTACCTGCACTATTTTGTATGATATCGGACATACCTAGTGCCATTGATAAGGCTGCCATAAATGATTCACCACCGGATAGGGTCTTTACATCACGAACCTGACCATTTACCATACTGTAGACATCAAGATCTAGACCTACTTCTCCTTGACCTGATAGGTCCTCAATGTCACGGCATTTTAGAATAAATTGATTGTTTGACATGGTATATAATCGCTTGTTGGCTTCATGAAGTATCATATTAAAATACCTTCTCTGAATGTATGTCTGAAAGTTAAGTCGTTTTTGACTTAATTTGCCGCTAGCAGTCCCTGCCAGTCTACTTATTGTTGTATAGTCTAACTTAGTCTTCTCCCTTGTAGCCACAAGCTTTGCAACTTTGCTATACACATCTTGGTTTCTACTACGAATTCCAAATATATTCTTACTTTCTTCCTCAAGGATCTTCTTATGTTTTATAAGTTCTGACTTTTTCTCTTCAAGTTCTGTGGTCTGGATTTTAGATTTTCCCTTGGTCTGCTCTGTATAATTCTTAATATTCGTGTCATTTTCAATTATTTCTTCTCGGTATATTTGATGCAAATTACTAAGATTTTCTATCTTCTCTTGACTAAGCTTAGCCTTATGATAACTATCTTCATCTATAAAACCTTGCTTCTTTATCTCATTACTAAAGGCTTCTTCTGCTTCATTTACATCTCTACTAAGACGATCTAAGCTTCCCTCTTCCGACTTAAGAATTCCTTGTTTTTCGGCTAATTGATTTAACAATGATTGATATGTTTGTGCTGCTTGTAATTTCATTTCCTCTAGCTTTTGTAACCTACTCTTAGCTTCAAGCAACTCCTTATGGGCATGATCTTTACTTTCATATACGAGGGCTTCTTTAAGGGATTTTATAATGGTTGTGGTCTTAGTAAGGCTAACTGCCACCTCATGTAAAGCCTTATCAGTTTCTTCTTTTGATTTATCATATAATTCAAGATCTTCATCTAAAGATTTTAGCAAGGCCTCATTGGCAGTATATTTTTCACTATTCCTTTTAGCCTGATTTCTCCTATCTATCTTGTCTTTAAGCTCCTTCTCACATTCAACTACCATAGACTCAATATCCTTAAGGGTCACATTTTCAGGATCAAATAAATCATCTACTATCCTTCTTCCCTCATGTGCTGCAAGATCCCTTTCCTTTTCATATGCTTGCTTTGCCTCTTGCAGTGATTCATATAGGGTCTGCTTATGCTTTTGAGCTTTTTCAAACTTTTCCTTAGCAGTCTTTAGGATACTTTCATCGATCCCATCTTCCTTATCTGTCGCCTTATGGGGATGGGATGTGGATCCACATACGGGACAGGGGTTTCCATCTTCTAAAGTAGCGGCTAATATCCCAGCTTGCCCTTCTATAAAATCATGATATGTTTTATTATAATGATTTTCTTGCAAGTCAAATGCTTCAACAGATTCATTATATTCCTTGGTCTCTTCTTGGTATCTAATCTTTAGTTTCTTTGTTAAGTCAAGAGACTTAAGTAGTCCTTCTAAGGCAAGCTTTCTTTCAGTTAAGGTCTCAACCTTATGAATCAAGCTTGTATATTGCTCAGAACTTTTCTTATATTCCTCCTGTTCCTTAAGTAGCCTATCTTTACTTATCTTGGTCTGTTTTATATTGTCAAGGACCAAAGTGTTTTCTTTTTGTATCTTTATTTCATTTTCTTTAAGTTCTTGTAACTGCTCACTTATAATGTCTAGCTCTTGATATTTTGGCAAAAGCTCATTTATATTATTAATCTTTGTGTTAAGTTCTGGACTATCCTTCTTATATTCCTCTTCCCTTAAGTCACTATCTTTCTTTAGTAAGTCTAATTTACCCTGCTTATCTTCTAGCCAATCCTTGATTTCACTAATTCTCTTCCTACATTCTGTTAATTCTTTATGTTTGGCATGATAAGCCGCCTCTTTAGGTTCTACTATCTGAGCTTTCTTAGCCAGGTCAACCTGCTCCCTAATCGAATCCATCTCTTCCTTCTTACTATCAAGTTCTTTCTTCTTATTCAGAACTGTCTCTAAGGAAGCAAATAATTTATTGGTATCCTCTGCTTGTTGAAGTCTAGTATTAATTCCTTCTAGCTCCTCTTCATTCCTAACTAAGGCTCCTTTAATTTCTTCTTCTTTTGATAGTGCCTCATCTATTATCTGATTTATAATATTAAGTTGTTTATCTGTATCGCTTTCCATAAAATCTGATAGTTCTTCCCACTGACTAGCAAGCTCACTGCCATCTATACAGCGAACATCATCTAATTCTCTGATTATGGACTTGCGATTATCCTCCAATACAGTGTGGATAGCCTTTGTTCTGTTTTTTAACTCCTCTTCAATCTGCCAATATATCTTGGTGTCAAATATCTTGGCAAATATCTCTTTTCTTTCTTTTGATGATGCATGAAGAAGCTTAAGAAAATCCCCTTGGGCAATCATAGCAATCTGAGTAAATTGGTTGACGTCAAGGCCAATAATTTCAATTATCTTCTGATTAGTCTCTCTAATCTTTCCCTTATAGGGCAGACCATCAGGCATAATAAGGGTTACACTGGGTTGCTCTATAGTCATAGTATATTCCCCGTCCTTATTCTTCCTCTTACTCATACGATTTTGCTTTGGGCTTCTGGTAATAGTATAAAGTTCATTATTATAGGAGAATTTGTACTCTACATAAGTGCTTGTACTTTCATCTGCATATTGGCTTCGCATCATTTCACCGCTACGTTTTCCTCCGCTGGTCTCATCATATAAAGCATATGTAATAGCATCAAATATTGTAGTCTTTCCGGCACCTGTATCACCAGTTATAAGAAATATTCCGCTATTTGTATCAGTAAAATCTATGATTTCCTCTCCACCGTAGGATCCAAAGGCAGACATTTTCAAATAATATGGTTTCATTCTCTCTCCCCCTCCTGCAAGGAACTTATTATATCAATCATTATCTCCTCTTCCTCATTGCTCATAGCTTGCCCTTGCATGTCCTGATAAAATTGCATAAAAGCCTCAAGGGGACTAATGACACTTGTACTATAATCCGCCTCTTCTAATTGTGCTTTTGTCCTGCTATTTTCAATCTTAACTTCTAGGATATGATCATAATGCTCTTCAAGTTGATCCTTTGGCCTATATAGCTCATCTTCATCCGTAAGAGTTATACTTATATAGTCGTGCCTATTCTCATCTGTGGCTCTACTTATAATTTCACTAAGCTTCCCTTTCTCACTTCTTACATCTTGATATGAGTGTAGAGGAATTTTATCAATAATAAGTTCTGACCCCTTATCTTTCATAGTGATCATTGTAATGGATTTATTATGATGTTCTTCGCTGACTGAATACTTAAGGGGAGTTCCACTATATCTTATATGGGGATGTCCTATACTTTGACCGCCGTGAAGATGACCTAAAGCCACATAGTCAAAATCCTTAACCGATTGGACATCTACACTATCAATTCCTCCAACTGATATATATATCTGCTCAGACTCACAAGTGTCTGGTGATTTTTCACCTGCTACATAAAATTGATGGGACACAAGAACATTTCGCTTACTATAATCTATATTCTCTCTTTTAATAAGTTCAGATATGGCAGAGTCGTAACTATTTACAAGTCCTTCATCAAATAAATGACGTACATAAGCCGGTTTTGTAAAAGGAAGCAGATAAAAGTTCACTGAACCATATTCATCCTCTAAGACAAGCTTTTTTAAGTAGTCATCTTCTTTTTCTGGAGGATTTACGGATATATATATATTATGCCTCTCTAAAAATGAACTGGCATAATCCAGTCGTTCAGCAGAGTCATGATTTCCAGCTATTATAAGAACCGGAATACCAGGACGAATATCTGATAAGTCATTTAAAAACTTATCAAAGATTGTATATGCTTCTGCTGAAGGTACTGATTTGTCATAGATATCTCCTGCAATAATAATAACATCAGGCCTATATTCCTTAGCCTTATCCACAACCTGATTAAGGATATCCCTCTGATTATCCCTCATATTATAATAATGAAGTTGTTTTCCTATATGTAGATCTGAAATATGAAAAATCTTCATAACTTCCTCCTTCTATTAAAAAACCTAATAGTTTGATACTTGATCTTATTATATTTATTCTAACATATTTAACTACCATATCATGTCATATATAAGAATATTTTTATTGTTTATTATATTAGCCTAAAATTGTGTCAAAACCTATACAAAATCAGCTTAATCAACCTAAAGTCCTGTGAAAAATAAACCAGGTGCCTGACACCGTTCACATTTTGTTCATAATTTTGACACAGGTACCTGACACTATATATGGTAGGAGGTGGTTTATATGGTTTTAAATGAGACCTTTAAATTAAAAAATGGTATTGAGGTTCCAAAGCTTGGTCTTGGAACATGGCAGATTCCAGATGGGGATGATACTTATAATTCTGTAAAATGGGCACTGGAGGCAGGCTATAGACATATTGATACTGCTATGGCTTATGGTAATGAAACAAGTGTTGGCAAGGCTATTAAGGATTCTGGAATTCCTAGGGAAGAAATATTTGTTACAACTAAACTTCCAGCGGAAAAGAAGGGATATGATATAGCTCATGAGTCCTTTAAAAAATCTTTGTATGATTTAGGACTTGATTATATTGATTTATATCTGATACATGCTCCTTGGCCTTGGGATCAGATTGGTGCTGATTGTACTGAGGGCAATATTGACAGCTGGAGAGCTTTTGAAGAAATATATGATAGCGGCAAGGTTAAAGCAATTGGAATATCCAACTTCGAACAAAAACACATTGAGCCTATCTTAGGAAAATGTAAGCATGTGCCAATGGTAAATCAAATCCGTTTTCATATTGGAGATAGACAAGAAGATGTGACAAGTTATTGTAATAAACATGGCATCTTATTAACAGCTTATTCTCCTTTGGCAACAGGAAGAATTCTTGATGACAAGGTAATTGTGGATATGGCCGCAAAATATAATGCAACTCCAGCACAGCTTTGCATTAGATATTGCATCCAAAAAGATATGGTTGTTATCCCCAAGTCAACCAAGAAAGAGCGTATCTTATCAAATAGTCAAGTGAACTTTACTATTGATGGTGATGACATAAAAGCTCTTGATAGATTGTAATAATACTACATATTAAAACACCTACTAGGACTTTCCAAACCAATCCTTGTAGGTGTTTTCAATCTCTCTATTTAACTTCAGCTAAAGCTTCTTGTGCTTCTTCTTTACTATACCCATATATGAATTGATATAATTCTATGAGGTTTGTATCCCAGTCAAGGACTATAGGA
>JAAYNY010000092.1 GCA_012520635.1 Clostridiales bacterium
ACTATCCATAGATTGATATATTTTAAATCTTATATATACATAGAGAGTATATAGAAAAGATATTATAGGAATGAATAGAGCCAAATAAAAAAGTGCATAAGAAACATTACCTCCATAGCAAGAGGCAAATATTCCACTTCCTATAATGAACATAATACATATTAGTCTATTTATTTTCATTCTTATCAAACCTTATCTTTATTGATTTTTTGTTTGATTGAAAATTATTCTTATTTTAAGATGGGTAGTGGAATCCTTTTTACAATATCCTTTATAATCTTATCTGCCTTAGCCTGCCCAAGTCTTGCTTCTGCCGATAATATAATTCGGTGAGCAATAACCGGTACAATAAGTCCAAGGATATCATCAGGAATACAGTATCTTCTTCCCTCAAGATAAGCTTTTGCTTGAGAGGCCCTTACTAAGGTTAGAGTTGCCCTTGGACTTGCTCCTAGGCTAATACTACTATCCTTTCTAGTTTCATGTATTATCTTGGTAATATAAGTTATCAGGTCCCTGCTGACCTTAACTTCTTCTACTTCCTCCTGCATCTTAATAAGGTCTTCTTTACCTACTATAGGTTCCAGCTTTCCCTCCAACTCTTTATTAAGAAAGCGATTAGCCATTAGCTGCTCATCTGAAATCCCCGGATATCCAATGGATATCTTCATCATAAAGCGATCTAGTTGTGCTTCAGGGAGATTATATGTACCAAGATAATCTACTGGATTTTGTGTGGCAATTACCATAAAAGGTCTTGATAAGGGATATGTCACTCCATCTACTGTAACCTGTTTTTCCTCCATGGCTTCCAGAAGACTTGCTTGGGTCTTTGGAGATGTTCGATTAATCTCATCGGCCAGTATTATGTTATCCATAATGGCTCCCTTAGAATATTCAAACTTCCCTGTCTGCATATTATAAATAGAAAGGCCTGTAACATCGCTAGGAAGAGTATCAGGAGTAAACTGTATTCTTGTAAATCCACAGTCTATGGTCTTAGCTAGGGCTTTAGCAAGGGTTGTCTTACCAACACCAGGAACATCTTCCAAAAGCAAATGTCCTCCTGCCAGTAAAGTAATAATCGTATATTCAATTACTTCTTTTTTACCCACTATAAGTTTTTCTATGTTTTCTACCATCTTGGCAATCTTACTCTGATACTCCATAATATCCCTTCCTTCCTAAAGGAAATATATTAACTTATCCCATTTTTATAACTACTTATCTAATTTATCTGCTTAATAAGCTCTTTAAGTAAGGTAACTGTATTATCAATAGCAAGTGCTTCAAATTCAGAATAAGCCATCTGGGCACTATTATCTGCCTTATCTGAGATTGCACGGATTATCAGAAAGGGAATATTATTAAGATATGCAGCTTGAGCAATAGCTGCCCCTTCCATCTCTGTACAATAACCATCAAATGTATTAATCAACCAATCTTTCTTCTTGCTATCAGAGATAAACTGATCTCCACTTAAGACCCTTCCCATATGAACACCACAATCAGGAAGAACCTTATTACAGGCTTTCTTGGCCAGGTTAACCAAATCCATGTCCGCCTTAAAGACTGATTCCTCCATTCTTGGAATAACTCCCACCTTATAACCAAAACCTGTGGCATCCATGTCATGTTGGATTGCATCTGTGGATAGTACTATATCTGCAATATCTATCTCATTCCTTAAAGACCCTGCAATTCCAGTGTTAATAACCAGATCAATCTTATATCTATCTATAAGAATCTGAGTGCAAAGGGCTGCATTTACCTTACCAATTCCACTTCTAACCACAACTAAGGGTACCCCATTAAAACTTCCTTTGTAAAAATCCATAGAAGCAACAGATTCTATCTCTACATCTTCCATCTCTTCCTTTAGTCTATTTACTTCCTCATCCATAGCTCCTATAATCCCAATTATCCTCATACAAGCCCTCCAATCATTATCATTATTCTTAGCTTTATTCTAATAGTGTCTGTGTAAAAATGCAATGCTTTAAGTAAAATGTGTTTTTGTATTTACATATTTTTTGATTTGCAAAAAGTATCTTTCTAAGATAAAATGTATACAATTATGTGTATGGTGCATAAATTGCCATATAGTGGCTAATAAAAACATGTTCCATACTTAATAAGAAAGGAATTGAAGTCATGATATATAAGACATCTGGCGTATGCAGTACTGAAATTAATATTGACATAGAAGAAAGTAGCGAAATTATAAAATCTGTTAAATTCACAAGAGGTTGTGAAGGTAATGCCAGCGGGCTTTCGAGGCTACTGGTGGGAATGAAGGTGGATGATGTGATCGAAAGACTTGAAGGAACTACATGTGGTAAAAAATCCACTTCATGTCCTGATCAATTGGCACAAGCCTTAAAGAATTGGAGGGCTTCTAAATGAAAGGGATCGTTTTAACTGGCGGTGGGACTGCTGGACATGTTACTCCATGCATTGCCCTACTCCCGACTCTTACCAAGGAAGGCTATGATATCCATTACATAGGATCATACGATGGAATCGAACGGAAGCTAATAGAAGAGTATAAGATTCCATACTATGGAATATCTTCAGGTAAATTAAGAAGATACTTAGATATAAAGAATTTTACAGACCCCTTTAAGGTAATTAAGGGTTACTTTGAAGCATGTAAAATTCTAAAAAAACTAAAGCCAAACATCCTCTTCTCAAAAGGAGGTTTCGTAACCGTTCCTGTTGTTCTTGCTGCAAAGAAATGTGGCATTCCTGTAATTATACATGAATCCGATATGACTCCTGGTCTGGCAAATAAAATAGCCATTCCCGCTGCAAAGAAGGTATGTGCAAACTTTCCTGAGACCATGAATCACCTGCCTGCTGATAAAGCTGTACTTACTGGTACACCCATACGTAGGGAATTATTTTCAGGCAACAAGATTAAAGGCTTGGATTTTTGTAACTTTACTGCTAATAAGCCTGTAATAATGATAATTGGGGGCAGTAGTGGTTCAAAGAAAATAAATGATGTGATAAGAGGAATGCTGCCGACCCTACTAAGGGATTATCAGATTATTCATCTTTGTGGTAAAGGAAATCTAGATTCAAAGCTAGAAGGTTTAGAAGGATATGTTCAGTTCGAATATATTAAAGATGAATTAAGTGACTTATTTGCTGCTTCTAATTTAGTAATATCAAGAGCCGGAGCAAATGCAATCTGTGAGATACTTGCTCTTAGGATTCCAAACATCTTAATACCCCTTAGCCTTAAGGCTAGCCGAGGGGATCAGATTCTTAACGCTGAGTCATTTCAGAATCAAGGCTACTCTTATCTACTTAAAGAAGAAGATTTAACAGTCAGCAGTCTCTTAACTGCAATTAATTATGTAAAAAAGAAGAAAGTTAAATATATTGAGGCTATGAAAGAAAGTAATCTTAACAATTCCATCGATACAATTATGGAATTAATAAAAGAAACCCAGCTATAGACAAAAGCCCCTTCTGATATCTTTTATTTTCAATATCAGAAGGGGTCTTATATATTATATAAGCTTTGATATTCTCTCTGCTATTTCTGCCGCCTCACCGTCTTTATATTGGTTATTTGTCCAAGATATATTCACCTTATCATCTTTGTATCTAGGAATTAGGTGAAAGTGAATATGAAATACGGTCTGTCCTGCTGCCTTACCATTGTTTTGAAGGAAGTTAATACCATCACAACCAAGCTCATCCTTCATGGCAGTAGCAATCTTTCTTGCCACCGGAAGAAGTTTACTTCCACATCTATCTTCTAATTCAAATAAATTCTCGAAGTGGTTCTTAGTAAGTATAATAACATGTCCTCTTGATGCAGGAGATATGTCCATTATAGCCTTAAAATCCTCATCTTCATAAACTACTGTAGAAGGAATATCTCCAGAAACAATTTTGCAAAAAACACAATTATCCATCTTATTTTGCCTCCTATATTTTCTTTTTTTATCTTGTTCTTGAAATTTCTACCAAAATCTGATAATATACCTTTGGTATTGTAAATGTTTTCTAATTACGATTAGTTCTATATAATCGGGAAAGGAAGATTAATGATTCAAGATTTAGATACTGAAAAACAGTCAATCTTAGTAAAGCCAGGAAAAAAAGAGTATGAAGCAATTCGTATTTTAATGGAAGAGAATAAACAAACCAACTCAATATTTATTCACGAACTAAGGAATCCTTTATCACTAATAAAGGCTACTCTTCAATACATAGAAATGAAGCATCCCGAAGCCAAGGACTTTAAATATTGGAGTCAACTTTATGACCTAGTCCTTGATATGGATAACATGATTTCCGATGCATCTATACTAAACTCCTGCACTACACCAAACATGAAGCAAAATAATCTTTTAAAAATAATTAGAGACACTGTAGAAAACTATAAACCCCAGGCTTATAATCAAGGAAAAACCCTTATACTTAAGGAGGCTCCTGAATGTAAGACTCTTATTTCTTCCTATTACTGCGACTCTTCCAAGATTAAGGAGGTTATATCCAACCTTCTAAAAAACGCTTTAGAAGCCACTGAATCAGGAAATTCCATCAATGTGATAATAAGTTTTATCCCCAAGGACTCACATTCAATGGTTTCTATACAAGTAAATAATAACGGCCTACCTATTCCTAAAGAAGATATTGACACGATCTTTCTTCCATTTGTTACACGAAAGAAAGAGGGCACAGGAATTGGTCTGGCATTTGTAAGTCGTGTTATCAAAAGTCACGGTGGAAGTATTAAGGTTACCTCTAATGATGAATTGACTAGCTTTACTATCTTACTTCCTCTATATTCTTAATTACAAGATATGAAATTGAAACACTTGATCGAAGGTTCTTAGGGTTTTAAAGTTTCCTTTAGCAGTTAATTCACCTGACATAAAGGCTCCTTGAAAGGTAATGCGACCTAGGACAAGTTTGTTCATAACATCTCTGCTTGTTTTTGCTATAACATCTGCATCTGCTTTTTCTCCATAATAGCATTTGAGATGATTGCCATTTATATCAACCACAAGAGTTTTCTTAATATCTGAGAGATTAATAGCATAAGAGGCCGAAAAATCATCAATTGGATTAAAGTTCTCCTTGAGATTCCGTATAAACTCTTGACCAACTTCAATATCACCATTTAACATTTCCTTATATATCTGTGCCAACTCTTCTATATCCTCTTTTTGCTTCTTCACATAAGCATCATCAGATACATACATGGAAAGTTGCTCACTTTCTTGTGGTGTAAGCACAATAGAACTACTCTTTAGCAGATTATTTCTAATTACTATGTTACTGGCAGGAAGCATCTTCCTCTTTTGATTTATTACCCTATAGAAGGACTCAGCCATCTTCTCTATGGTATTTGAATATTCCCCATTAGTCTCAAACTCTACATAATCATCAACATAAGCAGACATTCCGTCACAAGGAATCCCTCCTAACATCTCCCATGCTTGTGTAAGAGTAAGTAAAGCCTCTCTTTCTCCGTAGGTGCTGGCTGTGACTATAGGTAACATATATAATTTTTCAATTTTCTCCTTATCACCGTATAACCAACAGGCATCTAAAAACTGCATCATATTGCCGCCTATTCCCATCCACTCCACAGTGGTTGCCAGTATGACACCATCTGCCTCCTTTAATGTCTTTGGAAGCATAGCTATGGAATTCTTTTCTTCATATAGGTTATACTTTTTGACCTCAACTCTTAATTCCTCTAAAACCTCAGTAAATTTACCAATTACATATAGGGTTGGGTCCTCAATCAACCCTCTACCTCCATAGTAAATATTGATTGTCATAAATCAATGCTCCTCCTGTCTTCATTGGTATATCTAACTCGCCTTATTATCCTTTATTTCTTTTGGCCTTCTATATAAGAGTATAGCTATAATAATACCTCCTATAAAGCCCCCTATATGGGCTGCATTGTCAATGTTAGCGTTAGCTATACCTCCATATAGGCTAAATATAGTGAATAAGGCAATCTGCCTACTACTAATATGATTAACATGTCCTTTATTAACCAGTAATATATATCCCATGGCTCCTACAACTCCAAATATTGCTCCAGAAGCTCCTATGGAAAATATATGTTTCTGTTTTATCATATTATAGCTGATAGACACAATCCCTGCAATAATTCCCGATCCAAAATAAATCCACAAATACTTTAATCTTCCAACTGTCCGTTCCAAGTTATCTCCTACAAAGAACAAGACCAACATATTATTGATTAAGTGCTCAAAATCCGAGTGAAGAAACATGGATGTTAATATCCTATAATATTCTCTTTCCTCTTTTATAAAGTACCAGGATAGGGATCCTTTATTAAAGGCATAACCTTCATATCCAAATACATTGGTATGATGTGCCAGCAAATGTATTATAATATTGGCCACTACTATTATAGTATTGAAGAGTGTAATCCATCCAACCTTATGTTTATTACATTCTAAATCACCTGTTTCATAGGATTTATCATGTATTATATCTTCTATTGAGGAAATAATATAGGAAAAATATGATGATTGATCCTCATAGACTAGCAACCTCCTATGACTTAGATCAATAATAAAATGATCCTCTTCCTCAAGAAGATATCGCTTTGCCCTATCTGCTGCTGCTGTAATTATTAATCCCAATAGATTAATATTAGTAAAACCATTCTTAACAAACTGATTCTTAACATTATTAACAATTAACCTATACTCATCTGATGTTATCTCAGTCCCAGATATAGAGCGAAGAATTAGTATAATATCCGTTCCGATAGAATTTGAACGGTAAAACATTTCAATATTTTCTCTTTGGACATTTAATCTCTGAAACTCCATATCTGATAATAATTTAATTATACCGTCTTCTATCTTCATATATCCTTATCCTTCTCTAGTCCTCTGCCCAAGAAAAAGAACGACCTACTGCCTTATGCCAACCTTTTAGGAGCTTATCCCTTTGTTCTTGTGGCATCTGTGGTTCAAAAGTCTTTGACAAAGCCCAGTTTTTCTTTATTTCATTTATATCAGTCCAAAAACCTACTGAAAGTCCAGCCAAGTATGCAGCTCCTAGGGCTGTTGTTTCAATACATTCTGGTCTAAGTACACTTGCATTTAAGATATTGGATTGAAACTCCATCAAGAAGTTATTAATAGAAGCCCCACCATCTACTTTTAGAGACTTCAAACTTTCTCCAACATCACTTTCCATAGCCTTAATTACATCATATGTTTGATATGCAATAGACTCTAAAGTAGCACGGATAATATGATTCCTATTACATCCTCTAGTTATTCCCACAATGGCGCCTCTTGCATATTGATCCCAGTATGGTGCTCCAAGTCCAGTAAAAGCAGGTATAACATATATACCATTGGAATCCTCTACTTCATAGGCATATTTTTCACTTTCTGCAGCATTATGAATTAGTCTTAACTCATCTCTTAGCCACTGAATTGCTGCACCAGCTACGAACACGCTTCCCTCTAGGGCATATATGGGGTCACTATTGGTACAAGCTGTTATGGTGGTAATAAGTCCATGTTTAGAGCTAATGGCCTCTTTCCCTGTGTTCATTAATAAGAAGCATCCAGTTCCATAAGTGTTTTTCGCTTCTCCCTTTTCAA
Organism: Clostridiales bacterium; assembly: GCA_012520635.1. Taxonomy (GTDB): domain Bacteria; phylum Bacillota; class Clostridia; order Lachnospirales; family Lachnospiraceae; genus Mobilitalea. The sequence continues at coordinate 7,638 of JAAYNY010000092.1, forward strand.
AACAACATTGTCCAAACAAAGCAGCTTGCTGATCTCCTGCTGCCCCTGAAATAGGAATCTCTATTCCAAATAGGGACTTGTCGGTAAGACCATATACATAACTTGAAGGCTTAACCTCTGCTAGCATAGATCTAGGAATATCAAGCTCTTTTAGTAATCTCTCATCCCATTTTAGTTTCTTGATATCAAATATCATGGTTCTAGATGCATTGGTATAGTCTGTTACAAAGGTTTTACCCTTAGTCAAATTCCATATTAACCATGTATCCACCGTACCAAATAAAAGATTACCATCCTCTGCTTCTTTTCTTGCTCCTGGAACCATATCAAGTATCCACTTTATTTTAGTTCCTGAGAAATAGGCATCAGGAATCAAGCCAGTAGTATCTTTAATATAAGTCTCTAATCCTTTAGTCTTTAGCTCTTCTATCATACCAGCTGTTCTTCTACACTGCCATACTATGGCATTGTATATCGGTTGACCGGTATGTTTATTCCATACAATTGTAGTTTCCCTCTGATTAGTAATACCAATGGATGCAATTTCACTTGCTTCTATTCCTAATTTAGCCATGGCCTCTGTTGCTACAGATATCTGTGTAGACCATATTTCCATAGGGTCATGCTCCACCCAACCGGGTTTAGGATAAATCTGATTAAATTCCTTGGCCGCCATACTTTTTACTTTACCAAACTTGTCAAAAATAATACAGCGTGAACTTGTTGTCCCTTGATCTAGTGCCATTACATATTTTTTCATCTGAATTATCACTTTCCTTTATGGTTTCTTAGCTTCTTTCCTGCTATCATTGTAACACTATTTTCCTTCCTTTTACAATAAGAATTAAGAGCCGTTTTGCAACAGCTCCTAATCCTATGTATCAGACCCTAAAAGTCTGAACTTATATTTTATTCCAGCAATATCTACCTTATCCCCCTGACTCACTTCATGTCTTTGATAACAAAATAGTTTTATATCATTTATGGAAGTTCCATTGGTGGAATTTAGGTCTGTTATATAATATTTGTTATCCTCTTTTGAAATCTTCACATGATATCTACTAACAACCTGATTATTTAGAAAGTAATCCACATTATTTTCTTGTTTTCCAATAACAAAGGGGAATTCATGGACATATATTGTTTCATACACATCTTCCCTTTCCGGCTCTAGGCAGCATCCTATGGCTGCTTCTTTACTATTAAGTAAAACTGTTTGAGGACCATAGATCATTTCTTCATCTGACTTGTTATTATTTAAAGCATCTGTCTTTAAATCCTTTATTCTATTAGTCGACTTATTATCCATCTCATAATTTTCCTTAAGATTATCCTCTTCATATCTAGGGTCAATATATTTATCTGTCTGTATAATCCTTGTAAGACGGTTCCTTTTATCCCAGATTACCTTCATCAAGTAAGCTAAAATACAGCCCAGTATTATGATTAGAAAAGTTAACTTAGCATAATCAATTCTATTACCAAGAGAAGTATATATTATTTTACTTAAAAAACAAAAAATAATAATAAATATAGCAATTAAAATACATATTCCCGTATAAATATAGATTTTTAAAGGATAATAATACTGTTCCTTATCATCCGATATCTTCTCCATCATGATCGGAATCTGTTTTATGGCACTTTGTTCCCTATGCTCCTTTAAAACAGGTTCCGGTATTACTTTGCTCTCTTGCTTATCTTTTCTTATGGCCTCAGATAGATTATTAAATGAAGCCCCTTCTTCCTTACTAATTGAATGCAAGTTATATACATAAAGCACTGCCTCTTTATCTTTATATTCTAGTTTATTCATAGTATATTCTATTAAGCTTGTAATTTGGTTCTTTAGCTTTTTATTATAACCTGGCAGATAAGGCACATATACTTGATTGGTAGAAAGCTCAATATAAACATGCTCTGGATCCAAGATTAAGTCATTTTCATTTAGTAGATATTCATAAGCTTTTGTGATTATATCAAGTAAATCCATATATAAGCTTTTTGCCTTCTCATAATTAATAGTTCCCTTATTATAAATAACATCTAATGATTGCTTAGAAGTAATGTCAAAATAATAATATAACTGACCATCAATTATCCTACGATCCGGTTTTATAATACCAACTACTGCGTTGGCTCCTAACATCTTTACGCAATATGCTTCGTCAGCTTTTTCTTCATATGAAGTAACTACAAGGTAACTATTATGTAGATCTTTTTTATAAGTAATTTCCACTTTTTATACCCCTTTTTATAACACTTATAATAAACATAAACCCAGCTCTAAGGTATAAATGACTTGATTTTATCTTTTAATTCATCTATTCCTTTAATCTTAGAGCCTGTATCTAATACAACTTCCGAGATACGAACTGTATCCGCTGGATTATGATTAAATCCACTTACCTTAACAAGTAATTTTTTATTTGCTGAAATTACTGTTAATAGTTCCCCTACTGGAAGATTAAACTCCCCCTCTACTTTAATATTAGTTTTTAACTTTCCCACACTTACATCTACATAGGTAATCCTTGTATTAAATAAGCCCTCCGAAAGCTTCTTTATCAAGTAATCTTCAATTTCTTTTTCCTTGTCTACCATAGGATCAGGCTCCTTATATAGTATCCCTTGATTCTTAATATCTTCGTAGTATAGCTTGCCAGTTTCAAAGTCAGATTCATGCCTTAAATTAAAAACACATTTATATAAAGTTCGATTTGCAATTCCTAGCATCCTATTGTAATCATGGAGATAAAAAGAGATAAAGATAATTGATACAATAATAAGAAATATAATTGGGATCACAAAAACCGCCTCTATTGTAATACTTCCATCTTCCTTATTATCTATAATTTTACTTACTTTCATTTATTCTTAACCCTATCCTTGTTTTTTCTATTATTATATCTTTCAACTAAGTAATCTCCATGCTAGTAATCTCCTCATCCCCATATTGGAACATTTAACATCAGGTATGACAAGAAAAGAAAGGGTAAGAAAGGTATACTTTTCTTCCTATCAGCAAGTCTAAAGGCTAATAAACCTATAGAGAAGATTGCTGCTATAAAAAGTGCCAGAACAAATAATTCAAGATTGGTCCAAAATCCAAGTCCTATACCTGTCACACATATAACTAAGCCATCACCAACCCCAATCTTTCCTCCTGTGGCCTTGCTTAAGATGATTAATCCTAGGCCAAGGGTTAAGCCCAATAATCTATTAAATAGGGATATCATAGAACAAAAGGGAATACATGCACATATAAGAAGACCCCCTAATATCACAAGCCATACTTTAACCTTCTTCCTAGCCAAATCCTGGATTGCTAGCATTATAAGAAATACTCCAAGTAACACCTTTAAAATAATCTCTCCCATAATAACCTCCTCTTAATTACAACATCGCTTGCAGGCCTTCCTTGACTTAACCTCAGACAAGGGTATCTCTAATACTGTTCTTTTTATCCTGGAACAGTCCTTACTTATATGATATCTATCACCATAGGAGCTTATATAATAAGGTCCTGTACTTAAAGTGGCTTTACTAGTACATGACTCGCAGGGATAATATTTACCACCGCTTTTATTTCTCTGCCAAGTTGGTTTATCATTAATAAGCTCTATAGATAACTTTATATGGGAACAGGTCTTGCTCTTATGATAGACAGTACCCGTTTCAGTTATATATACGGTTATATCATCCTTACCTTCTTCTTCAAGCTCTTTACTATAAAGCTTTTGAAGACTTAGGCCTGTCCAAGCACGAAACTTCACCCTTTGAATCATATCCATTTCATGTAGTCCAAAGAGACTTATTGGAAACCTAATCCTGTATCTAGCAAGCAAGTCAATTTGATCATCGCCCTCCATTATCTTTGAGCCATCAAACCGTATTCCATCGAATCCACCTGCTATAGATGAATTATTAATTACTTCTACATTCAAATTTTTAGCCACAGCATACTTTATAGCTAGATCATTAAGGGTGGATTTATAGATATCTTCTAATCCCTCTTGAATACTATCTTCCAAGAATGATTTATCATAGCTATCTAGATCCTCTGTATCAATAAAATCCGAATAAATGTATGCTGCTCTAGACATGCTAAGCCCTGCCTTTGTAAGGCCGTCTTGCATTACTTCCTGTACTAAAAACACCTGTATAAAATATATAAAGATTATATAAAAACATATAAATATGGGTAGAACTAAAGCCGCCTCCACGGTAAGGGATGCCTTTATACTTTTCTTATAATTCATAATAATCCCCTTTTTTGATGGTCAGAGATGCCCGTTCTTCTAATAACTTATATAGTACTGATAGCAAATGATTTCTTGGAGAGAGATGTTTTTTGATAAATAGAATTATTAATAGAAATGAAAATTTAGAAGAGCGGACATCTCTGACCACCAGATTATAAAAACATCGGATTACTTAATAACTGTACTCAGCTCTAACTACCAAGGACTGATTAATCTTCTCTGTAAGGTACTGCTGCATAAATGAAAATCTTGTAAATAAAGGCCTTATCCTAAAGCTAGCTTCTGCCTCATATCCAAAAAGACAATTATTAAAATTAAACTTTGTTCCATAACGAAGATTAATATTTACCTGTGCCAAATCCATCATGGCATATGTTAGGTCTTCTTTTCTTCTTACATATAAGAATAAAGTTACATAATCGTCATAAGAAAAACCTCTACTATCCTTATATGAACTTGCTTCCTTTTGTATTTTTCCTCTGCTTACTTGTAGGATATCTATAAAGTCTAGGTCTATCTTCTTTTTAAGGATAGGTAATTCCTTACCTTTTAACAGGGCACAGATATCCACAAGACTTGATACAAAAGCTAATGTTATCAACAATATGGTCCTAGTTATGGAGACTAATATGGGAAGACCCGTAAAACCCACCAAGGCTGATGCTATTACCTTGGCCTCCTTAAGCTTTCCCTTATCTGTCAATATAGTTGTGAAATTCAAAACTGTTCTTAATAAAAGTATTCTCATGATAACCGCCTCTAGATTTTCCTTATCAGAAGTCTTGCCACACAATAGATATTCCTTCTCATATGTAAGTACTGACGGCTTATTTGCCTTTGGATCTTCATTTTCCAAGGGAAATCTATAAAAGTGCTCATCAATATATTCCTGAATCAATATACCCTCTATCATTCTATTGGCAGTATCGCTTAGAAGTGAACTTAGACTAAGATCATCAAAACTGCTAAAGAGGCCGCCATCACAAGAAACATTAGCCCCTATGATTAAATCACTAAACATTGAAGAAAATGAAAAACTCCTTTTTGTTTCATCTAGGCCAAGCAAAGAAGAAGGAAGCCCCTCTAGCTCTAGCTTCTTATCAGATATAGTATCTGGATCAATTATAAGACTTACAATCCCTTTATCTATCAGCTCCTTAACATTATCAAGAAAATCTGGAGTTTTTTCATCTTGAATTAATAAGCTACTATAATCTATATTAAGACCTGTGGTTTCATAACTAAGCAGTTTATTATTTGCATTCATATATGTTTCTTTTGAACTTATAAAATCCTTTAATTCTAACTCCTTATTGGCTTTTTCAAGAAGGCTAATACAAGTTTCTAGTAAGTCATAATCTCTTTCAAGTATTTCCTTCATAAGCAAAAAGTCATATCCCTTCTCACTTTCTAGTTCATATTTTTTAAGCTCTTCCAGGTCTTTTATTAAATTTTCATATATATCTTCACTTAAGCCCTCTTTTTCTTTATTAAGGGTTTCTTCATAAGAATTAATTAAGGGTTTAAAGTCCTTTGCAGTCTTAATTATCTGCTCAAGTTCTAATACCGCTTTATTAACCTGACTTTTACACTCCTTAATAAGAGTAATAATATGACTAGCATTGCTATGAATACTGCTTATGCAGCTATCTATATCCTTCTTATAAGACCTAATATTTTTCCCACAATTCTTTTCTTCATCTTCTAAATTAGATATTTCCTTTTTTGCTTCCTTAATGGATTTTTTAATAGCCTCTTTACCTGCCTTATCACCTTTTTCTACCTTGGCTAAGGCTTGGTCTAGCTCTTGCAGATTTTCATTTGCTTTTTCAAGTTTATTATTAATCTCATGTCGGTTTTCTTCCTGCTTGACTATTAATTCATTAATCTCCTTTATTCTAATAAAGTCCTTTTCAATTGCAGAAAACCTAATAGAGGGATCAACATACTGATTTTTTATACTTTTAAATATCAGTTCATTATTAATACCTGTCTTATCTATGGTTGGAGGTCCATATAAAATCTTCTTAACAAATTTGCTTTCTACCCTAAGGCTACCATCCTTATTAAGCACAATCCCCTTCTTTCCAGTAGACAAGCCATCTATGTATTTCATCAATGCTAGTATTCCTTCATCAATGACAACTAGCTCTTCCTCCAATTTAAGTTTCTCATCGTATAGGATGCTAACCTTTTGGCCCTCTTCTAACATTGATGCCTTATCAAGAATAATTTCTGCTATATTACCCAGCTCCCTATATTTCATGTACTCAATTATCTCATGTACAAATAATTCTCCTTGGTAATCCATAAGCTTTGTTTTACTCTTTACTTGAATCTCCTCTAAGGAAATGCCATATAGCTGACTACGATTTTTTGCCCCACTTAAACCTTGCTTAGGTTCAAATGTATAGGACATATAGTCATTCATTCTTGATGTGATTTCATCCTCATTAATTTCTATATCTCCATAAGAGCCATCAAGTCCAAGTAAATGGTATTCCTCCATAAGAGGACCATAAAAACCAGCCAATACTGAATCCATAGATGTAACAAAGGCCCTCTCAGCAAATATTCTAGCAGTTGTCTGTCTTGCTCCTTCAATTATTACCATAATCATAGACAGTACTAGAAAGAGTATTAAACTTAGATATACTGTTATTGAACCCTGATATGATCGATTTCTTCTGTATATTCCCAACCCATTTCGTCCTCTCACTAATTAAAATGATGAAATCATGTTATTTATCTTGTTAAACAAGGTAGATACAATCCCATTAATCTGTGTACGAAAGATTACAACCAAGCCTACTAAAACCACCAAGATCAATATAACCTCTACCACACCAATGCCGTCTACTTCAGACACAAGTAACTTTTTTATCTTCTTCATATTTCTTTTTATTGCCCTTATGGCAATATCCCCTTTCATAATTTTTAAATACCAAAAGATATTAAGGCAGGTACCATAATAATTACTACTACAATAACTAGCATTATTATCATAGGTCCAAGTAGTTTTGTTGATGCTTCCTCCCCAAGTCTTTTAGCTATTTCCTTTCTTTCCCCAAAAGATTCTATGGCCTCTTGCTTAAGCATACCCACCATGTCCTTATTCCCCTTCTTTAGATTCTGAACTAACATAGAACTAAACTTCATAAAGGGTAAAAGTCCCACCCTCTTGCCAAAATCCTCATAAGCATTTGCCTCTGAAACTCCTAACTTTAATTCATTAACCGTAAGTAACATCTCTTCATATGCATATCTAACTTCACCTCCCCTATTATCAATTGAATCTTTGTAATCCATGGCAATCTTTGTCCATGCTTGCTTTATAGTCATTCCCGCATTTACTAGAAGAATAAACTTATTAATAATCTCGGGATAATCAATAAGCATCTGATTATTTCTTAGCTTAATTTTATCTTCTAATTCTCTATCCTTAAAAAACCACAGTATAGCTGAGACAAATATACCCACTAACAATAAAGCTGCCGATAAGTTAGACCTTGGCATCTTCCATGTTATTGAATAGTCACCCATTTGTTCAGGGAGATTCCAATTCTTAGACTTTTTCTTGCCTTCTGATCTTTTATCAATTGTGTCTACAAGTTGCTTATAGATTAACTTAGCTCCCTCAAACTCCATAGGAAGGACAGTTAATTTCATAGTATGTTCTACTTTCTTATCCTGATATACTAAAATAGCTGTAAGCAAAGTTTCTTTTTTTTCATCTATATCCCTGTTGTTTACTTTCCCATCTCTGGAAATAAGAGAATAGTCCTTAGGAATCCATTCAACCAATATGCTAGATTGGGGAATATGATTAATAAAGTTTAAATCCTTATCCACCTGATCCAAATCAAGATTCTCCCCTAACATTTCCTCTTCTAGATAGGGTATTATTTCTTCTAATATCTGATTCCATTCACTGTCTGTATATATTCGCTCTTTATTATCTATTATAATTTCATCTTCATAATAGTCCTCTTTATTACTTTTATTCACCATTCGAAAGCTTAATCTTATGGTCTCATTGCCTTGGCCATCTTCTGGTCTGGTAAGTTGGCTACTAAATGTATTTGCTTTTATGATGTTGTCTTGAATTTGAATTACTAAAGAAAATCCAGAAAAAAGTAAGATTGATAGAATAAAAAAAGATGTTTTTTGATAGCAGAATAGTTTGATTTGATTTTCCCTGTTATCCCTAATATGGATAGCTCTTATCTTCTCAGACAGGCCTCCCTTGCTAATAAGCCTTTCTTCTAGCCCTGTCTTCTTAAGTAAAAAGCTTGCTAGTGGATATAGAAAATAAAGACTATGTTTCTTTTTATCTATGCCAGCAAATTGGTCTTTATCATACTTATTTGTCTTAATAAATATTATCAGAAATGTAATTATTATTATAGTATTCACATATAGCATTATCATCTTCCTTATACTTCAATAGCAGTAATCTTATCAATTAAAACATAGGTAATAATATAAATTACTAATAGAATTGTCATTACAAGTACTCCAAAAAGGTTATTATATAAAGGGTCTAGAAGCCCTGGAGATGTGATAGATAAGTAACACAAGATGGCCAATGGAACAAGCTTCATTATGGTTGCTTCAAGTTTCTTAGCAGCGATTATGCTCATAATATCTCTTTTCACCTGAAGCTTGTCACTTATTAAATTACTACTTGTCTTAATAATCCTAATAAGATCCCCCCCTGTTCTCTTGGCAATAGAAAAGACCTCAGAAAAATTAATAATATCCTCTAAATCACTACGATCCCCCAGATCTTTTAGAGCCTTTTCTATAGGAACATTCATCTGTATCCTATTAACAAGATAAGTAAACTCCTTGATAATCATTGCATCCTTAGGGTACATACGTCTTAAATCTTTTATGGCCTCTATAAAACTATGCTCTGCACTATATCCTGCACTTAAGGCTGCAGATAAGCTATTAATCCCATCTCGAAATTCTGTGTTTAACTGCCATTTTCGCTTTTTAACCAAATCCTTCTTTTTTCTTCTTAAGGTGATTAAAACCAGGGGACTTAAAAGTAGAATTCCTGCTAAATTTTTATAAAACAAAATCCCTAATAATCCTATCCCTATTAAGCCCTCAAAGATATACCTTATATACTCTTTAATGGAAAAAGAGTATATATTATAGTCTTGAACCATTCTTCCTCCTCATCTATAAGCTAAGCCCTTATCTAAACTAGAGTTTGACTCCTGACCGTTTTAGCTTGTCCTGGGACTTAAGATCCCCAATTTTTTCTAGACTTCCTATAATCTTTTCCTTATCTTCTCCTCTTTCATTAAATATATAAAGAGGATTCAACTCTATCTCTCCATCTCTTATACCTAGAACTTCACTAATTTCTAAAACTCTTCTTGATTTATCACGAAGTCTACCTAGATGGACAATTATATCTAAAGCAGAGGCTATCTGCCTGCGTATAGCCTTTAGTGGGATTTCAGCCCCAAGAAGAACTAAGGATTCTAATCTACTTAACATATCAGCCGGCGAATTGGCATGACCTGTTGATAGTGAACCATCATGTCCTGTGTTTAAAGCTTGGAGCATATCAATAGCCGCTTCATCCCTTACCTCTCCTACAATAATTCTATCGGGTCGCATTCTAAGAGATGTCTTAATTAAATCCCTTATAGTAATCTGATTCTCTCCCTCGGTGTTACCGTTCCTAACTTCCATACGAACTATATTGGGAATCTTTCGAAGTTGCAATTCTGCTGAATCTTCAATTGTAATAATACGCTCCTTATCGGGAATATAATTAGACAGTACATTAAGAAATGTTGTTTTACCGGAACCGGTACCCCCACTGATAAATATATTGTACTTTGCTATAACTAGTTTTTCTAAAAATTCTGCTGCCTCTTGAGTTATTGATTGATACTTAATAAGTTGATCTATGGTAATAGGGTTTTCAGGGAACCTTCTAATTGTTATTGCAGGTCCATCTAAAGCTATAGGAGGTAGTACAATATTTACCCTTGAACCATCTGGTAAGCTAGAATCCACAATTGGACTTGATGCATTTACAATTCGGTTAGCTTGAGACACAATTTGTTGGACCACATCCTCTAGCTTTTCTTCTGATTCAAAGCATTTATCATGACGATAAATTACACCATCTTGTTCAATGAATATATCCTTTGTTCCGTTAACCATAATCTCTGTCACCCTAGGGTTCTCTATAAGTTCCTGAAGAACATCCAGCTTGCGAATTGAGTTAAATATATCCCTACGAAGCCTTCTCTTCTCCCTCATGCTAATATAATTTTCCCTGCTTTTCATTAATAAAATCTCATCAATAATATTTAACAGTTCATCATCTGTTATCTCAGATGTAATATCTATACTTTCTAAAACCTCCTGTTGAAGTTTTTCCTTAAGCCAGCCCATTTCTGCTCCTTTCTCTATGTATGTTTGATTATGTTTATATTAGCCCAGCAATATCCCTTGCTATCTGAGAACTACTGTCAATTTCTATTTTTCTACTTTTGGATGGAAGTTTTACAAAATGGTGCTTTAAATCTTTAATAGAACATTCCAAAAACTCCATCTGCCTCTCCCACTCCATCCTAATATTTTCTTCATAATCTCCATCACATGTAAGGATGCATACCTTATCACTTGACTTTAATATCTCCATAGAAGCTTCAGTATATATACCTAAGTAGATAATTATCATTTCATAATCCTTATGTTCCTTTAAACCCCTAATAAATCTGCCTATATCATCCTTACATATGGAGAGCAAATCAAAACCATGGGTAAGTCCTGATAAATATGATAACCTTTCAGAGTAGTTAAGGTAAGATTTCATCTTTTCTATAGGGTCTGTTTTACTTTCCTTTAGATAGTACAAAAATTCTGACAGAGACTGTCCCCTTACATCTTCCTGGTCTATCTCAGATGTAGGAAGCATTTCTAGAGGTATGAAAAGAACCTTCATTTTCTTAGATACTTCCTTTGCCAATGACCAGGCAAATGATATCTTTTCAGGACCTAGAAGAGGAGGAAAAACTGATACTAAACGAACATCCCCGTAGCTTGTCTCACCTTTAATATCTTCTAATTTTGTGTATAGAGATAAAAGATCCGAAGTAATCTTACTGGCAGATTGATACTTATATATATATTGATTATTATCTGTTATAAGTCTCTTATCATCACATAGATAAAAAACATATTTAATATTACTTTTTTCTACTAATTCTATTAAATCTACCCCACCATATAAGAGGATTTCCAGCCCTTGATAGTCTAAAAACTCTCTTAAACTTTCCTCCTTTGTAAATAATAAAATCTCAAAGCCTTCCCAAGCTGATTTTCTAAAGTACTCCATCAGCCTGGTTGAATACAAAATATCTGTATCAAAAATAGCCATCAGCCTATCCAAGCAAGCACCTCCTGATAAATATTAAAAATATGAAATTAGAATAAATATACTATTTAAATTTAAGGGTTTATAAAAGAATAAAACCATGAATTAAGCCTTTTATAGAAAGCCAAGTAGAATTCAAGAACTAATATAGGCCCTAGAATAAACTTTACAAAGTTTTTCTAAAATTTGGGGATAGGTATATGATATAGTACAAATGGACTATTTGTCAATATATAACTTTTAATGTCGGCCATTTTTGTAATTATTTTACAAAAGCCATATATAAAATCATACTTTATGCACAAAGCTTTACTATATGGAATAGTAAAATGCTAGTCCATATAGCAAAACAAAACCAGGAAGGCCTAACAAACCATTAGACAAAATTGTAACTGCATTAACACCAACACTGATTTGATAGCCACCAAATCCAAGCAAGAAATCCAAAAGATAAATTCCTGCACAACCTACACATGCACGAAGCATAAAATCTACTATTTGATCAGGTTTGTGTCTAATAATACTAATAGCAATAAAAACCACACATAGAGCAATTATTATAATTAATATAGTACTTTCCATGTCCTTCACCACCATTACCTTTCTTTAACCTCTTGCTATAATCCATAAATCTTACACAACCTATAATATTTATATACACAATTATCCAATTTATTCTATCAAAAAGAATAAATGGTTAATATATTGACTATACTATTAACATATAACTAGAGAAAGTGATGGTGTCTATGAGACTGATATCCAAAAGGAAACATTCCAAAGATAATCTTCTTATTAAAGAAATAAAAGAGACAAAAATTGCTTTGGAAGCAGCATACTCTCAGTTTGAATATGTAGTTGACCCTGATTTGATAGATAGCTGTATCTATGAGCTTAATGCCATACAGAATAGATATAAATATTTGTTAAAACAAGCCAAAGCATCTGATATAAGCTTTATTGAAACAGAATTATAGTATGATTTATTTGAAATCAAAAAACAAGACAGGGGAAACGTCCCCCTGTCTTGTTTATGCTATAAATCCGCGGTTTTTATTGTTTGGATCTATGTAAGTTTCATTTAAAGTTCCTTTGCCGTAGGTTAAGCCGGCGTAGAGCTGCTGAGTATTTCGCATCACAGGACCGCTCTTATCAGCCTTACTAACCCCCTCAAATCCAACTAATAGTTTATCTAGTATATCTCTTGCATTCTCTAGGGTAAGAGGATCCCTTTTTACTATAGCCGTAATAATGTGTTTATTGGTATATAGATAAAGGCTTAGTAAGTCATAGGATATCTTATATCTATAATCTAAGGATGCCATAAGTTCGCTAACATTTTTTTGAGCTCCCTTAAGTTCCTTATCAAATGTTTTTAAGTCATTATTTGAATATGCTTTTTCTGCATCTTCAATTCTTGCTATGGTCATCTCATAAAGGATTACGATTAATTCGCTTCTTGATGCTTGAGTAATCCTAGCTGTAAATGATTGAATAGCTTCTTTAGTCATATTTTTCTCCATTCATGTGCAAGGTTATTAGACCAATAGATTATTGTTGCAATAAAGTTAAGATGGTCTGTGGTCTTGAATTTGCTTGTGCCAACATGGATGTTCCTGCTTGTGAGAGTACATTTTTTTGAGTATACTCTGCCATCTCTGATGCCATATCCACATCCTCTATACGGGATAGGGCTTCTGTCATGTTCTCAGATGTTACATTTAGATTGGATATGGAGTGCTCCAAGCGGTTCTGATATGCACCAAGCTTTGACCTTATAGCTGATACTTCATTAATTGCAATATCTAGTAAGCCGATTGCCTGCTGTGCACCATCTGCTGTTGCAATATTAACTTTATCTATTCCAAGGGTTTCAGGAGTTACCCTAGGTATTCTTACAGACATAATCTGTCCTTCATTAGCACCAATCTGAAGATCCATAGGACCTGCATCAAGAACTGATACTGTAATGGGAATATCCTCATAATCTATTGGATTATCATCTTCATCTAGATTAGGCAGGATATCACTAGCATCTGGGTCTGTTGATGGATCAGTTATCTTAGCATCTTGGAATCTGGTTCCTACTGTGCCTGGGTCAACTTCAAATACCATCTTAAAGTTATTACGATCTGATACTGTAACCTTATTACCTCTAATTGATACGGTGGCTGTTTTTTCAAAAAGTGAGTCTGGTTTTTCCTTATCCGTATCTATCTCTGCTTTTGCATCAACACCACTTGCTTTTGCTCCAGCTACTGTAAGGCCAAGAAGTTCACTTAAGCCAGGTTTATCACAATGAATAATTATCTCTTGATCTGAGCCATAATCTCTGGTTACGAACACAAGGGCGTCACCATCTTCCATAGACTTACTGGTATAGCCTCCTAGTTCATGGCCCTCTGTTGTGGATGGTTCTTCAGTAGGATCTGCTGCAAAAACATTTATATTTACGTTATCACAAGCATCTCTAAGTTTTTGGAACACCTCATCAATAGTATCTCCTACCTTAACTTCTACTGTTTCACCATTTATGTTTATAGACCCAGCTTCGTTTGCTTGTATTTTTCTACTTGCTGTAGTTTCTCCACCTAGATTAACTGTATTACCCTTTATTACTGCCTGTCTAGCATCCTGAGTAATCTTAATTGCATAATCTCCAACTTCCACTGTATCTGATAAAGAAATCAAGTTTACACTATTATTGTTAGAGAAAGATTTTCTATCTATATTACCATCTAGAAGAGTCATTGTATTAAACTCTGTAGTTTCTGATATTCTAGTTATTTCTTCACTAAGTTGATCTATTTCTGCCTGAATGGCTACCCTGTCTTCTGTGGTATAGATACCATTTGCAGACTGAACAGACAGTTCTCTCATTCTTTGTAACATAGCCTCTACTTCAATTAAAGCTCCCTCTGCTGTCTGTATAACAGATATTCCGTCAGAAGCATTTCTTGAGGCTTGGTCTAGGCCTGCTATCTGTGTTCTCATTTTCTCAGATATGGCTAATCCTGCAGAGTCATCTGCCGCACTATTAATTCTATATCCTGATGATAATCTTTCTAAGCTAGCATCCAATAACTTATTAGTTCTAGCTAACTGATTATTAGCTTTTAGTGCTGAAATATTATGATTAATTCTCATATGTGTTCCCTTTCCTTTCTCCTAGCCGCCATACCCATCCTTGGTAAAATGCCAGCTTCTTTCTTTATGATTTTTATTTCAGCAACCTCCATGTGGCCGAATATTTTTATATTTCTAAGCAGCATCATTTACTTCTTCTGCTATGCGTATCATTGAGATTATGGCTTTTGCCACCTTATATAAAGTTTCTTCAGTAGACCTATCTTTTTCTTCACTAGCTTCAAAAGTATTCTTATATGTATATATACCATCTGATGATTGATTAAGATAAAAGTTTAACTGCTTTATAGATACTTTTTCTTCTTCCAATACATCTCTTAGAAGGATTTCTTGAACTTTAAGCTTCTTAAGCCCTTCTATATTATCGCTTGAGAAATATCCACTTAACTTATTATCCTTTAGTGATGCTTCTGCCTTAATGCTTCCTAACTTTTCTGACTCAAAGGATACTGTTACCTTACCGGTAGTAGCCTGTCCTCTAATTACGGTAAGATTTATGTTTGTTAACTTGCCAGATGTCTCAAGGGGAATTTGATAGAAGTTACGCCTAGCCAGATTCTTCATGAATCCCATCTGCATAGACAAACTATTTAGCTGATTAATCTTAATTAAATCTATATCAGCTTCACTTACTTCCTTACTTATAACAGCATTTAAATGATCTTCAAGCTGTTCATAAGCCTCATTCATTGTTTCCTCATCAATTAATGTATCGGTAAGTTCAAGCTTTTTCTTAAGTAGGTTTTTATCACTTTCTTCTTTTTCCTCATTTACAAGACCAAAAAGCTTCTTAAATACACTTCCTCCATTGTTTATTATCTGTGATGCTAACATTAAGTTGGTTGTTGTACATGGCATCTTAAAGTCGTTAAGAAAATGAATTGCCTGATCACTATTACTATATATCTGCCTAAGCTCCATCATCTTTTCATGATAATAAATCCGGTCTTTTCCCTGACCTTCCTCGGTGTTTTTTAATTGCTCAAGCAACTGTTCAATAGGTATGTTTCCTAGTGTATTCCATATGTCAGCAGATGGGAATTCTCCCCCCATGGTCTGATGTAGCTGATACAGTTTGTCAGGACTTATATTATTTAATAGCTCTTTTATAATACTACTTTGTATTTCTGCCCTAACAGATTGTTCTCCCTCCATATCTGCCAATCCAGTTGATTTAAATACTGCTTCTAATTGTTCAGAGATAGATTCCTTATCAAATGATAGGTCCTCTAGGAGTCCATAGTTATCATCAATCTTATGATCCATATGACCTACTCTTCTAGTACGAATGGCTGTTAATAAATGATTTAATGTAACTTGGCTTTCAGACTTTATAAGAGCCCCAAGGGCTGCCCCGTCAGATTTATCTATTTGATATAATAAGCGATATAGTCCAATATAAGCTTTTCTTTCTGATTCAGATATTCCATCTTCCTTTTCTAATTTATATAGGTAAGAACTATATTTTTCAAGAGAGAGATTATCTTCTTTTTCTTTTATGGTCTCAATACGTTTGTTTAGGTCATCAATAGGGATATTAAGTGGACTATCACCATCTTTTATTATCTGAACTGCTATCTTAGGATGAAGATTCTCTATAAGGTAATTTACACTTAAATCATAAGCCTTTACCTTATCTATAGATTCCTTAGTTATATCCATCTGATTATAGCCTAAGATTCTTATGGCCCGTCTATTATATTCTGTATCCTCTATGCCCATCTCTTCTATAAGAGATCCCATATTGTTAAAGGCCTTCAAAATACTATCTCCATACTCTTGTCTAGGTTGGGTATATAGGGTCTCATAGGCTTCCTTTGCCTTATCAAGCTCAGAGATAATATTATTCCCTGATTCAAGCAAGCTTGTGATGGTATTAGTTCCTCTCTCATTAAGAGTAGCCCCAATAAGATTTATAGGCATAGCCTTTAACTGCTGAATACTATCCGTAGTTGTTCTTAGAAGCTGAAGCCTTTCTTCACTGGCTACAATTTCCTCTTGCCTATATAGCTGCCTATAATACTCTTCCTCTATCCGAAGTTCTTCTACGATTTTTTCCAGGTCTTTAGTATCAATATCCAACCCCTTATCTTTCAGATACCTGGCAGCCTCTGATGTCATTTTCAGACGTACTTCTTCTAACTGTCTTTTTGCACTTATCTGTCTTAGGATTTCTTCACTTTTATTATTATTATCATCTAAGTTAAGACTGTCTTCTTCAATTAATAGGGCTCCTTCAGGAGAAAATCCTTCCCTCATAGCAGAAAAAATTTTATCTAGTATTACTTCTTTATCATAAGTCTCACTTAGTTTTTCAAGACCAATTATTTGATTTAAATTCTCCTTTGTAAGAGGAAGTTGATTTTCTATAAGCCATCTGGCATTTACAAGGTTTTCTTCACTTATGGCAAGGCCCATCTGATTTAATAATTCATTAACTTGCGGCTCTAACTCTTTCCACTGCTGATCAGATAGTTTGCCACTTCCATCTAAGTTTTGCTTACTATATCTGGCCTTATATATGTTTTCTATAGAAGGAGATAGCCTATTATGTAACAAATATAAAATATCTTTTCTATCTATATTAGCAATGTCTTCACTTAGCTCTAAGGCACTACTTACTTTCTCAACTGATTCCTTTGTAACCGGAAGATTTTCATCCTCCATTCTATTCTTGATCTCATCTTCAGATAGGTTGCTCTTCTTTTCTCCATATGATGATTTTTCACCTGCCTGACTATTGCCCACAGATTCCTTAATTAAGTCAATTGCAAAGGACAGGGATTCTATGGTTATATCCTGGACATCAAAACCTGCTTCTGATATCTTCATATAGTCTTGTTCTGTCATCCTACTTAGGATGTCATTTAGGCTATTTTTTATTTTCTTAAAATATTCATTCTGCTTTTCCTTGTTTTGATGGTAACCTTTTCTAGACAAGATAATAAGCCCATCTGTCTTAGGGCCAAAGGTTACCTTTGCAGGGCTTTTATTAGTATAAGTACTAACATTCTTTTTTTGCCTATGAACATTTTCATTTGGATTAATCTTATTCTTTTCTTCCATAAGTGTCCTTAATGACCTGGACTGTTGTAATACTTCAAGAAGAAGATTTACTCCATTATCTGTGATCTGATTTCTCATTTATCATTCATATCCTTCCAAAGATATTAATTTTAATATTTTTTTAACCTAATTACTTCCAAAGTCTGTTATAATATTTAAAGTTTACAAGATATATTTCGGCTATACAGCACTAAAACTTAACTATTTATTAACTTACATATTCTAAAGGAGGTAATTTCATAACTTTACTTCTTATGACAAACCAAGGAGAATAAACTAGACTAATATTAATTCTATTTTACATGGGAGGTTTTATATTGAAAAAAAATTTAAAAGTGTTTCTTATCTTATGCATGTTCTCATTATTTGTAATCTTTAGTGGAGCCTGCGACAAATCATCAGATCCTTTGTTTCAACAAAGCCAGTTTAATGATTTTATTAATGATATTTTTATTGAAGAAGTCCAACAGGACACCATATCTCTAAACTATACCCTTGCTCATCCTGAAAACTTTGGAATTGAAGGTAGCCAGGTCACTTTAGGAGAATTTAGTATCGACAAAATGAATGAGGATCTTAAAGATGTAGAACAATACTTAAAAGAACTTAAAAAATTTGATTATGATATATTAACTAGTGATCAACAACTTACCTATGATATTTTGATGTATTCTTTGGAGCAAGAACTAGAAGTGGGTAACTATCTTTATTACTTGGAAGCTCTAGGCCCAACTACCGGTTTACAGGCTCAGTTACCTATTATTTTAGCCGAATATAATTTTTATGATAAGTATGATATCGAAACATACCTAGAACTGCTCCCATGTGTCTATGACTATATTCAAGATGTTGCAGAGTTTGAGAAGTTAAAATCAAAAGAGGGGCTATTTATGTCCGATTCAATAGCTGATGAAATTATTCAGCAGTGTAGCTCTTTTATTGAAAATCCTGATCAAAACTTTCTCATAGAATATTTTAATGAAAAAATTGATAATTACCCGGATTTAAGCAAGGAAGAAGTAGACAAATACAAGAAGGAAAATAGGGAAAAGGTTTTAGACTATATAATTCCTTCCTATGAGTTATTAATTGAAACTCTAGAGGAATTAAAGGGCACAGGAAAATATAATGGCGGCTTATATGACTATCCCCAGGGTAAGGCATATTATGAGTATCTAGTCAAGAGCAAGACAGGCTCTGATAAAGATATGGATCAGGTAATAGATATGCTTGAAAAGGCTGTTGGAGATTGTATTCTTGATGTTACTAAGTTATCTCTGACAGACCCATTATTATATGATAAAATTGATTCCTTTGACTCCTTCCCTTTAACTGATCCAGATGAAATATTAGAAAACTTAAGAATAGAAATAACTAAGGATTTTCCCGATCTTATAGAGGTGGACTGTGATATTAAATATGTCCACGAGTCTTTATCAGACTATCTTAGTCCTGCCATGTATCTGGTGCCAGCACTAGATAGCTATCATGATAATAGTATCTATATAAATGGAGATGATATTGAAACATTATCCTATATCTATACCACAGTTGCCCACGAAAGCTATCCAGGCCATCTTTATCAAAATGTATATTTTAAAAGCCTAGAACCTGCCTATATTAGAAATATCTTGGATTTTAATGGTTATGATGAGGGATGGGCTACCTATGTAGAACTTTATTCATATCAAATGTCTGGAATCGATCCTCAACTTGCAACTTTATTAGAGATCAATAACAAATTAATTCTTTCTATGTATGCAAGAACAGATATTGGTATTCATTATGAAGGATGGACTAAAGATAAAGCAATTGCTTATATTAATCAATTTTATGAGGATCCTGAAAGCTCAGAAGAAATCTGTGATACTCTTTTAGAGGAACCAGCCGTTTATCTCCCCTATGCAGTAGGTTATTTGGAGATTTGTGAACTAAAAGATAAAACAGAATCAATACAAGGGGACTCTTTTAACCTTAAGGATTTTCATAAATTCTTATTAGATATAGGTCCTGCACCTTTTAAGATTATTAATGACCGCATGGACATCTGGCTTAATAACGATACCGAAGATTTTATTAAAAAGTAAAATCATAAACATTATGTTGGAATATTTTACAAAAATCGTCGGTTGACATTTACACAGATGACTTTTATACTTAATCTGGAGAAAAGTTTTTTAACTTGATTATAGTCTGTTTCTTTTATATTAAGCAGATTAATTAATACACAAATTAAAATTAGGAGGTACTATATGTCAACAAAAGCATATTATAAGCACGATGAAATTGGTGCGAACAAACCAGGATTTGCTAGAACTCGTTCTATAATTGAAGCTGCTTTCTATGGTAACAATGTTATCAAGATAAACACTTTAAAAGAAGCATATGAGCTTGCAAAAAATTCTCCTGGAACAGTTGTTACAGATATGCCTGTATACCGCGGCGATGAATTCGGTCTGGAACCAGATGCAAAAGTTTTGCTTTTTAATGATGGTTCAATTACCGGTCGTTATGCTGCAGCTAGAAGAATTGCAGGCGAACCAAATGTAAATTGTGATAAATTAGATAAGCTTGTTATGGATGCTATATATGACAGCCGTTGGAAGACCATGTACCATGCGGAAGTATTTATCGGACTTGATCCAGACTTTATGGTAAAAGCTCACCTGTTAATTCCTGAAGGTGAAGAAAATATCATGTATTCTTGGATGCTAAACTTCCAATACATGTCTGACGAATATGTTAGAATGTATAAAAACTCCATCCATTTTGGAAATGAGCCTGATATCTATATCTTCTCTGATCCTCAATGGACCGGAACTACTCAGACAGATATTAGTGATCCAAATTGCCTGTCTTATTTTAACACTTCCACTAACTGTGCTGCTATCTTAGGTATGAAATACTTTGGCGAACATAAGAAGGGTACCCTTACTATTGCTTGGGCAATAGCTAACCGTAATGGCTATGCTTCATGCCACGGTGGTCAAAAAAGATATAAGCTTTCTAACGGTAAAAGCTATGTTGCATCAGTATTTGGCCTCTCTGGATCAGGTAAATCTACTATTACCCATGCTAAGCATGATGGCAAATATGACGTTACAGTTCTTCATGATGATGCATTTATTATCAATACAGATACTGGTTCATCAGTTGCACTTGAACCTAGTTACTTTGATAAGACTCAAGATTACCCAACATCAAGCCCTGATAATAAGTATCTCTTAACTGCACAAAACTGTTCTGCAACCCTTGATGATGAAGGAAAAGTGGTTCTTGTAACAGAAGATATTCGAAATGGAAACGGTCGTGCTATCAAATCCAAACTATGGTCACCTAACCGTGTTGATAAGATAGATGAGCCGGTTAATGCTATCTTCTGGATAATGAAAGATCCTACTATTCCACCAATCATAAAGCTAAAAGGTTCTTCATTAGCTTCCGTAATGGGTGCAACTTTAGCAACAAAGAGAACTACAGCAGAACGTCTGGCTCCTGGTGTGGATCCTAACGCCTTAGTAGTTGAGCCTTATGCTAATCCATTTAGAACATATCCTCTAGTTAACGACTATGAGAAGTTTAAGAAGCTTGTTGAAGAAAGAAATGTTGATTGCTATATCATTAACACTGGAGACTTTATGGGCAAGAAGGTAACACCTTCTGATACTTTAGGTATCCTTGAAGCAGTTGTTGAAGATAGGGCTGAATTTAAACAGTGGGGACCTTTTGAAGATATCGAAATCTTTGAATGGGAAGGCTTTAACGCTGATTTAAATGACAAAGAGTATAGAGAATCATTTAAGGCAAGAATGATGGATAGAGTTAAATTCGTTGAGTCCCGTAAGGAATTCAAAGAAGGTTATGACAAACTTCCTGATGATGCTTTAGAAGCACTTAATAATGTAGTTGCAAAACTAGACTAATTTAAATGAGACAGGGGGACGTTTCCCCTGTCTCATTTTTTTCTAACTTATCTCTGCACCTGATGGCATAGGTCTTTCCGGAACTAATAATGATAATTTTCCTTCTGCATCTTCTGCACAAAGAAGCATACCCTCTGACATTAGTCCTGCAAGCTTTGCAGGCTTTAAGTTGGTTACAACCATTACCTTCTTTCCTATCATCTCCTCAGGACTATAGTCAGCTTTTATTCCAGATACAATCTGTTTTACCTGGGAACCTATTTTAACCTGAGAACACAGAAGCTTCTTAGATTTCTTTACTTCTTCACAAGCAATTATCTCCCCTACCTGAAATTGTAGCTTTAAAAAATCATCGAAGGTTATTTCTGGTTTTGCTTCTATATCTATAACATTGGAATCATCCATCGTATTACTATCCTCCTCATCTGTTTCTGAATCAACTTCCTTACTAGCTTCTACCTTTTCAAGAACTTCTTTAAGGTCTAGCCTTGCAAATAATATCTCAGGCTTATCTGTAACCTTGTTGCCTGATGGATATAAGCCAAAATCCTTAATCTCCTTAATTGATCGCTCTTTAGCAACAAGCTGAGCCAGTATTCTATCAGCAGTCTCAGGCATAAATGACTTAAGTAAGCTAGCTCCTATGCAAATGCTTTCTACCAGATTATATAATACAGTTTCAAGGCGAGCCTTCTTATCCTCATCCTTTGCCAAAACCCAAGGCATGGTTTCATCAATGTATTTATTACAACGTTTGAACAAATTAAAGATCTCACTAATTGCATCAGCAACCCTAAGCTTCTCCATCTTTGCTATAACCTTATCAGGGGTTGCAAGAACCACTTTCTTTAATTCCTCATCCACTGCTTCTATATCATTACCATTACTTACTATTCCATCAAAGTATTTATTTGACATGGAGATAGTTCGATTAACAAGGTTTCCAAGGGTATTAGCTAGTTCTGAGTTAACTCTTTCCACCATCAGTTCCCAAGAAATTACCCCATCATTATCAAATGGCATCTCATGTAAGACAAAATATCTTACTGGATCTACACCGAATATATTTACCAAATCTTCTGCATATAGAACATTACCTTTGGATTTACTCATCTTATCCCCTGCACTTCCCTGCAGTAACCATGGATGACCAAAAATCTGCTTTGGAAGGGGTAAATCTAGGGCCATTAGTAATATGGGCCAATATATTGTATGGAATCTTAGAATATCCTTACCGATAAGATGTAAATTGGCTGGCCAATATTTATTAAATTGCTCACTGCTCTTACCATCTGCATCATAACCGATTCCTGTAATATAGTTACATAGTGCATCAATCCATACATAGACCACATGTTTATCATCAAAATCTACAGGTATTCCCCAGGTAAATGATGTTCTTGATACACACAGGTCCTGTAGGCCAGGTTTAATGAAATTATTAACCATCTCATTCTTTCTTGATTCAGGTTGTATAAATTCAGGATTTTCCTTGATATGGTTACTTAACCTCTCTGCATATTTGCTCATCTTAAAAAAGTAAGCATCTTCCTTTGCAGGTTGAACCTCTCTGCCACAATCAGGACATTTGCCATCCTCTAGCTGGGATTGGGTAAAGAAGGATTCACAAGGAGTACAATACATACCTTCATAAAATCCCTTATATATATCCCCCTTATCATAGAGTTTCTTAAATATCTTCTGAATCTGCTCTACATGATCTGTATCTGTTGTTCGAATAAATTTATCATAGGAAGTGTTCATCAAATCCCAATTATCCTTAATTTGCCCTGCAATACTATCTACAAACTCCTTGGGCTTTACACCAATCTCTTTAGCATTTAATTCAATCTTTTGACCATGCTCATCAGTTCCTGTCTGGAAAAACACATCATAACCCTGATACCTTTTAAATCTTGCAATACTGTCTGCCAATATAATTTCATAGGTATTTCCTATATGGGGTTTTCCTGATGTATATGCTATAGCCGTAGTAATATAATATGGTTTTTTATTCATAGTTTACTTCTCTTCCTTTCCGTTTTGCTTTCCTAATCCTATAATAACTCTTAAATTTAAATTTATTTATTCAAATAAAAAACTCCCGTCTTTAATATTTAAAGACGAGAGATATTCCCGTGGTACCACTTTAATTCACCCATGTCTTTCGATTCATGAGCCTCAGTCGCTGCAAATACAGCCAAGCATGATAACGGATGCCACCGTCACAGCCTAAGAATCTCTTCCTCGGTGTGCTGCTCCAAGACCATCTTCATCAACTTCCTACATCTCCCCTTCTCAGCTACCGGGTTTCTCTGTTGATGTTTCCATTGATTACTCTTCTCTTCATAGCCTTTGTCATAATATATATGTCAAAGTATACCATAGCCTATTTTTTTTGTCAAACAATTATAGACTATAAAGCTCCCCAGTCTCAATATTTAGGCAGACAAGATTTACTTTGTCATTTATCTCTAATATATAATAGATGGCTTTTTCATCACAATGTATAAGTTTTACATTTGTATGTGTATCTATCTCATATCTTGGGTCTGGAGAAGCTATCGGAATGGTTTCTACTTCTTTTGAACTATTATTATAAAAGAATACATCTATTTCATTTGAAAAATATATTCCATTCCTAGTTGGACTAATTTTTTGTCCCCACTTATTAATATAATCTAGCCTTTCTCCACTTATTAAGTCTATAATATCGATACTCCCGCTTTTATCCTGAAAGTAAAGCCTATCTTCATAAACAGATGGTGAGAGACCATAGTCTGCAATTTGTACGGTTTCCCCTGTGTTAATATTAACTCCTCTTATCTGAAGATTATCAGCAAAAGAGCTATATATAATATAATCACGATATACATTAATCCATGCACAGTATTCATCACTGATATTTTTTAACTCTTTACCATCAAGAGATAGCTGATAAAGATGACCTTCTTCATCAGTGTAGTAAATGCAATCATTAGTCACTAATAATAAATAGGAAGTATCCTCACTTAGTATAGTAAAATTTCCCCCGTCTATATCAATTCTACATATGGCATTATTATGATCATCACTAATAAAATATATGTAGTCATCTAAGACATTAATAGAAAATGCTTTTTTCTCAATTAGGCAAATCTTTTCTCCACTCTTATCTTTTTTATATAAATATTCATCCCCATTAACATTCCTAAAGAAAAGGGTTTCATTATAGCTACATATATAACCATTGTTATTAAGGGTGCTAGATGAATTACCTAATTCCGGAGTATTGGCACTGGATAATATCCCTTTAAATTGGGTTATTGCCTCATCTTCTGCATTATTAATCTTATCATTATTGGTATTATTAATAAGGCCATCACTAATATTATTATTATCTACATTATTATTATTAATAACATTATCTGTATGACTATTCTTCTTATCTATCTTATCATTTGAACAAGCAGTTAAGACCATAATAATACATATTATTAAAAAACATCTTTTCATATTAATCTCTCCGTTATTCTTTTAAATAGGCATTTACTTTACGCTCTATTTCCACAATTAATGTATCTAGGTCTATCTCATTTTTATGATATGACAAATAGTCATCCCAGAAAATCTCCTGGGACAGGGGAAAAAATATAATTCCATTGGAGTAGATATCATATAAATCCTGCGTAAGCTTACTATCCTTGAAGGAGTAATAGTCAATGTCCTTTAACATAAATGTATCAACTTGTGTTGACATGGCCTTGCATAAATCCGAGATGTAATCTAATGTGCTATCTAAATTATCTGAATTAGGATTAACACATATATAGATACAATTCACACTACTAGACTTGTATACACCTGCTTCTATAGGTGGAAGAGGAATAGCCTTTAATAAATTATATGCACTCTCATCATATGCTGCAAATTTATCAGTAAGTAATTCAAACAAATAATTTTCATAGTAATTTTCAAACCCCACATAAGCAGGACTATAAATAAATGATGAAAAATCTTGTGCTGATGGTGACATGATATCTGACATTTGTATGCATAAATCTCTGAATAGTTTTGTATCAAATTTTGCATTATTATCTTGAATACCATAAAAATCAGTATACTGAGCAATGGCGTATGAATTGATATGTAAGGATGGAAAACCATATCTATTTAAAGTGCCTGGCTTTTTACTTAAGTTCTTAACAATCTGTATTAATTCTCCTATACTTTCGGCTTCTCTAAAATCAATTCCCTCTGCCTTACAATTCTCCTCATGGTATACAATACAATTGGCTTCAACAGCAATGGGAATCATCCATATGTCTCCACTTTCTGAAGTGGCGGCTTCCTTTAAATAAGGGAAACATGAATCCAGATAAGCTATTACTTCTGGAATATCATTCAAAGGATAGAATGGTTCCTTATCTCTCATGCTTCTAGAAAAATTATGGTCAGAACTCATTAGACACAAATCATAATCCGAGTCACCTGCAAGAACCATTAATGCAAAGCTTTCCTCTGAAATATTTTCAGAATTAATACTATAGCCGCACCCTGGGGGGGAATCCCTATAATAGGATGGTTGATAGATTTTAAGTGGTTTATTATTTTTAATACATTTTGCATTATCTATACATATGATTTTACTGCTCATATCATCAAGAAAGTATGTATAGCCATCCTGATACAATATCCTATTTACTAATGTTGAAGCTACATCTTTCATAAGCTCTACTTTAACACTTCCATCCTGTCTGTCTACAAGATATATTTTTTGTTCAATAAATTTTGGATATATTATTTTATCATTTTCAGAATCATAGGCAAATCCGAAGATCTGCCCCAGATCATTATTATATGTCTTATCACCAAATTCCCCTTGCTCTGTGTCATAAGTAGTAAAATAAAAACCTCCTATACCATCGTAAGCATAAAACAACAGGTTGTCCTTGTCAGTTTTATCAAATAAAATTACATTATCTATGTCTAACTGCTGACTAGTTCTAGTTTCAGTATTATAAACTTCGGCTATCTCATTCATATAGAAATAATCATCTTCTTCATCAAATCTTACTAGT
The DNA here is from genome assembly GCA_012520635.1 of Clostridiales bacterium. Lineage (GTDB taxonomy): Bacteria > Bacillota > Clostridia > Lachnospirales > Lachnospiraceae > Mobilitalea. The sequence continues at coordinate 34,513 of JAAYNY010000092.1, forward strand.
GCTTGTGCTATATCAAAAGCATCACTCAACTTGACATAATAAATATTACCCTTTATTACTTCCATCTTTTTTAATGCTTTAATTTCTTTATCAGCTAAAAACTCTTTAACTTTACCAGTCGTAAAATCAACTTGCTTAAAGGCAACACCATCCTCAAGATATGAAAAGCAATAGATATAATTGCCATCTATACATAAGTTAGTATGCTTACCTTGGCCAATATCATATTTTTTTATAAATTCACCTTTATCATCATAACAATATATACTTGAGCTATTTTCTTTGACTAAATATAGATTCCCACCCTTATCCACAGTAAAAAAAATCACATCATTTATGCCATAATTAATAACTTTTTCTTGTTTATCTATTACAATGGAATCTTCTTTTCTTGTACAGGCAGATAATAAAAACAATATAGATATGGTTAAACAAATTTTCAAAATTTTTTTATTCATATTCTCATCCTCATATGTTTAAAATCTTAATGAAAAAATGTAAATATTTTCATCATCTATAATGTATAGGCAAATTAATACAATGTCAAGCAATAATTGACATTTAAAACAAAAACACTTAATATAAAGCTGTCTATCTACATATTATGCTAGGAGGTTTGAGATGAGTTTTCACACTAAAAGTAAGTTATGCCTTTTACCAAGCTTGGGAGGAATTCTGGTTTTTTATCTTATTCCATATATAAGAGTAATTTGTTATTCCCTTATTAAAAGTCAATTTAAAAAGAACTTTGTTGGATTAAAAAATTATAAAGACGTATTAAGTAATGAATATTTTCAACTGGCACTAAAAAACACACTCCTTCTTATCCTAGTAGCAGTTCCTCTTATTGTAGTGTTTGCCTTAATATTGTCTATTATATTGGTCACCAGAACAAAATGGTTACATAAGACAAGATTTGCATTTGTTATGCCAATGGTACTTCCCGCTGCAGGTGTAATAACCATATGGAAAATGATTTTTTCTTCCTTTGACTCTGCATTACCTATATATACCCTATTTTTTTGGAAGAACACAGGAATATTAATAATTATCTTAACGGCAGCACTATCAACCATTGAAAAAGAGGTAATGGAAGCAGCACAGCTGGATGGAGTTAATAATTTTCAAAAACATAGATATCTGACTATTCCTTTAATATTTCCTTCTATTTTATTTTCCCTATTATTATCTATCGTTAATTCATTTAAAATTTTTCGAGAGAGCTATTTGTATTATGGTAATAATTATCCTCCAGACCACAGCTATACCCTACAATATTATATGAACAATCATTTTCTTAAACTTAACTACCAGAAACTATCTGTAGGGGCTATTTTAACCTCATTTATTATCTTAATTATAATAGGATTAGGCTTATTAATACAAAGGAGGTTCTCTAGTGATGATTAATAAAAAAATCAAGTACTTCATAATAACTGCCTGTATTATACTGCTAGCAATTATATTTATACTTCCAGTATTTTTAACAATCATGGCTTCTTTTGTAGATGAGGAAAAAATCAACTTAATACTAGGTTCAAATACTTGGGAAAATATGATTTCTCCTGCTAAATTAAGCTTATCTTCTTACGACCAGTTATTATTTGACTTTTTCCCTTTTTATAGATTGTTCTGGAACTCCATAATATATTCTACATTAATAACCTTTTTTGCTTTATTAGTTGGCTTTCTTGCGGGTTTTTCCTTCTATTATTCTAAGTATAGAGGCAAGAAAGTAATATATATTATTTACATATTACTTATGATGATGCCCCTTCAAGTTACCATACTACCCAATTATATTGGATTAAGAGAAATGAACCTACTTAATACTCCTTATGCAATAATTCTCCCTCTTGTGTTTTCCCCTTTTGGAGTGGTTATTTTAAGACAATATATGAGTGGACTAGATGTGGATATTATTGAAGCAGCTAGACTTGAAACCAGTTCAATTATACGAATTCTAATCAAAGTTGTTGCTCCTCAGATAAAAGTGTGTATAAGTGCCGTAACTTTATTTATATTTGTTGATTCTTGGAGTATAGTAGAACAACCACTTTTGCTAGTTAAGGACCAAAAGCTAAAAACCATGACTACCCTTTTTAGTAATACTATAGATGTAGGAATGGACATTATATTAGCAGCATCAGTGATCTACTTAATTCCGGTCCTAATATTATATTGTAATTTTAGCCAGCACTTAGAAGAAGGATTGGCCCTTGGTAGGGTCTCAATACATGATTAATTTAATGGAAATGGAGAATGTATATGAAAAAGCATGTTTCAATTATTACCGGGCTAGTATTTTTACTCTTTATGTTGGCTTGCACCATATTCTCAAGGACAATTCATGATTCTAGGCTAGTTAAGGTAACCACCACAAATGTAAGACCAATAGACTTTACCATATCCTTTGACCTTGAGGATGGAACTAATATAATAACAAGCCAAAAAAAGCTTGCAATACCAATAGATATAGTCCATGAAGGAGCTGTCTATCTTATAAGAGAAAGAGAGCGGTATAATGAGGTAGAGACATATGTAGAATTAGTATATGTAGAATTAGGTCAGATTGAAGGAGAATATGTTGAAGTAAAACAAGGCTTAAGTGGAAATGATAAAATAATAATTGAAAGCAATGGCCAGATAGAGACTGGACAAACTGTATTAGTATCTAGCCCTAATTGAATCCTTATGTTATACTGTTTTTAATAACCTTTTATAACCAATTAACAGACTTTTAGAGAAAGGAAAACAATCCAATTTCCCTTATAAACCATTGGATTATATGAGATATTATGACAAGGAATAATAAAACCAAATATAATTATAAGTATATAGCTGCAAAGTTTCTACTTATTACATTTTCAATATTTCTCTTAACTGCTTGTAAAAAAAACATTAATAACCCGGAAGAAATAACAGATTTAAACCCTAATCCTTCATCTTCTAATGATGATGACATTTTAGAGGGTAGGGATGAAGATAAATCTACTTCTCATGATGACTTGGATTCTGAAGTCATTAATATAGAAGAAAATCATATATTTATTAATCCTGAGGCTAGTAGCTTAGATTCCAGAATCATGCCTCCTAAGGGTTATACCAGAGTTCCTTCAAATCTTAAGGAAATTACAGGCTTTATTAGAAATCTCCCACTTAAAGACCACGGCAGCCAAGTTCTAAAATATGACAAAACCCCTATCTATAGCCAAGACGGTCATGTGGCTGTATTTGATCTTGATATTGGAGATAGAGATTTACAACAATGTGCCGACTCTGCAATGAGAATATATGGAGAGTATTATTGGTCCCTTGAACAATATGACAAGATTGCTTTTCATTTAACTAATGGATTTTTTATGGACTATAACAAATGGAGAGAGGGTTACCGAATTGTTGTAGATGGAAATAATGTTAGCTGGAACAAATCCTCAACTTATAATGATTCCTATGAGACCTTTATAAAGTATATGGAGATGGTTTTTGCTTATGCTGGAACCCTTTCCCTAACTGCTGAAAGTAGCCCCATATCACTGGATGACCTTCTTCCTGGAGACCTTCTTCTTGAAGGAGGAAGTCCAGGTCATTGTGTTATGGTTATAGATATGGCCTATGATGAAAATGGTAATCCTTGTTACCTGCTGGCTCAAGGGTATATGCCTGCACAGGATTTTCATGTGCTAACTAATCCCCTTCATCCTGATGATCCTTGGTACTATATTGAAGAGATGGATTATCCAATTAAGACTCCCTCTTGGACCTTTGATGAGGGATCTATAAGGCGCTGGTCTGAATTTAGATTGGACAAATGGCAGGGGGGAGCCTTGCCTGCATTATCTAATCAGGCAAATACTTATGATAATTTGGATCAAGTTACTCTTCTAGCTGTAGGAGATAATCTTATCCATATAGAGGTAGTAGAAAGCGGTAGACAAGAGGATGGTTCCTATAATTTTAATCATCTATATGATGAGATAAAAGATGAAATAGAAGCTGCAGATATTGCTGTAATTAATCAAGAAACAATACTAGGAGGAAAGGATTTAACCTATTCTGGTTATCCAGCCTTCAACTCTCCTATAGAGATAGGTGAAGCCTTGGTAGAAGCCGGCTTTGATGTGATACTTCATGCAACTAATCACACCCTTGATAAAGGGGAAAAAGGAGTTAACAATACCTTTGAATTTTGGGACAAGTACCCCAGTATAAATGTTCTTGGTATCAACAAAACTCAGGAAGATCGTAATAAGATTCCTATCATAGAAAAGAATAATATAAAGATTGCTATGTTAAATTATACATATGGACTTAATGGATATAAGATTCCTGAACATAGGCCCTATATTGTTAATATGCTTGATAAGAAACAGATGGAAAAGGACATAAAAAAAGCCCATGAGCTAGCCGACTTTATAATCGTCTTTCCCCATTGGGGCACTGAATATGTCTACCAACCTACATCTAGTCAAAAGCAGTTGGTTGAATTCTTCTATGAACTAGAAGTTGATATGGTAATAGGAACCCACCCCCATGTCCTTCAGCCTGTAGAATGGGTCACATCCGATTCTGGTCATAATATGCTTGTATATTATTCCCTTGGCAATTTTCTCTCATATCAAAAAGAAGCCGCTCGTATGTTAGGTGGGATAGCCCAAGTAACTATTACTAAAGATGAAGATAATCATACTTATATAAGCCATGCTGACATAAGTCCTATTGTTACCCATTATGAGCATGGACCTAGGGATTATAATTATGGAATATACAAACTCTCAGAATACAGCAGAGCCATGGCCATGAAACACGGTGTTTCAGATATAGCAAGGCAAGGTGCATTTTCCTTTGATGAAATACAAGACCTTGCAAGTCAGGTTCTTGGAGCATGGTACTAATAAAATACTGGTAAACTGAAATAAGATTGGCTAAAAAGGTACAACTCTACAGATGTACGTTCTAGCCAATCTTATTTTATAAAATCTACCCTCTCGCTCCCCCAGCTTCGATCCTCTGGTTCATACCTTCTCTAGAATATCAAATTTTAGTAATATTGTCAATACTTTTTTGTATTTATGGCCTTTTACCTAACACATTTACCAAAACTTTATCCAAAAATTCCGTTTATTCTGTGTAACCCTTAGGGTTTTTCTGCTGCCAGTTATAAGAATCCCTGCACATTTGTTGAATATCTCTTTCAGCTTTCCATCCCAATTCCTTAAAAGCTTTGGATGGATCTGCATATGATACTGCAATATCTCCAGGTCGTCTATCTGTAACAACATATGGAAGCTTTTTATTACAAGCCTTCTCATAATTATGAATTATCTCCATTACACTATAACCTCTTCCAGTTCCAAGATTATATGTAACTAGGCCAGGATTTGACTTAAGCTTTTCAATTGCTTTTATATGTCCTAGAGAAAGATCAACCACATGAATATAGTCTCTTACACCAGTACCATCCGGTGTATCATAATCATCTCCAAACACATTTACTTTATCTAACTCACCCATTGCAACCTTAGCAATGTAAGGAACAAGATTATTGGGAATTCCATTGGGATCTTCCCCTATATCTCCACTTTGGTGAGCACCAATTGGATTAAAGTATCTTAATATTGCAATATTCCATGTATTATCCGCCTCATACACATCTCTTAATATATCTTCTATCATAAGCTTTGTTCTACCATAAGGATTAGTTACGGACAAAGGAAAATCCTCGGTTATAGGAACAGTTTCTGGGTCTCCATACACCGTAGCAGATGAAGAAAACACTATGTTCTTAACCTTATATTTCTCCATAACTTCCAGTAGGTTAATGGTTCCAGACACATTATTTCTAAAATACTGTAAGGGCAATCTACAAGATTCCCCTACTGCCTTAAGGCCCGCAAAGTGAATAACGGCATCAATGTCTTCTTCTTCAAATATTTTTATTAATGCATCTTTATCTAATATATCATTTTCATAAAACTTAATACTCTTTCCTGTAAGTTTCTCAACCCTCTTAATAGCTTGGCTGCTAGAATTACTCAGGTTATCAATTACAACTACATCATATCCGCCATTAAGCAGTTCTAAATTAGTGTGACTTGCAATATAGCCTGCCCCTCCGGTAACTAATATCTTCATAGCATAATCTCCTCTGATCTTTTATTAATTCATCATATCCCACATTACAGGCCTTTTCAAGGGTAAATATGGCTCAAATACCAGCCTACTACCATATAATAACAGGGTTTTCTTGATTAAGCTATGTTAAAATATAAAAGACATACATTTGAGACATAAGAAAAAGGAGCATACATGAAGAAATCCAAACACTTTAGGTATATCCTTCTTTTAAGTGTTTTTTTGTTTAGTATAAAATCGCCTTCAAAGTCCTTTATTTCAAAGGATATGCCAACTGCAAATGTTGTTTCTAAAATAAAAATAGAAAATCCCATAACCCCTTATCCTATAATTAATAACCAATATACACTAAATGCCCTTGGTACTACAATAACCATGGAGGAAGATGCTGATAGTATTATAAAAAACATAGGTCAGCCTAATCGTATTGTAGAAACAGAAATGGGTTTTGACTATTATGTTTATAATAATAATTATAATAAACTATTATTTGTTGCAATAAAAGATAATAAAGTTGTAGGCTTTTATACAGATTCTATAGACTTTAATTATATGGGACTTACCCCTGAAAGTGGCCTTGATGAGATAAATAACATACTTGAAAGTAAATATACTATGGATTATGTGATAAGTCATAATACTGATAGTCACACCTTACATATCTTTATAGATGAAGTAGGAGCAAAAAAAATTACGGGAATTTTACTTTTAAATGCTGATTTAAAATATATAGGACATACAGAAAACACCATGAAAGATCATGAACTATTAGTCTATGAT
>JAAYNY010000093.1 GCA_012520635.1 Clostridiales bacterium
ACATCACTTATAAAGGGCAGCCTCACAGCCAAGCACCCTAGGCAGAATATCACCCCTGCTGTAGCGGATTGCAGGTACAGGGCACCGCTATCTCCCCGGCTGCACGGAAGCTTTTTGACAAATTAAAACAGCTCAAATATCTTAGCCGTATGCCAAGTATACGGCTTTTCTTATCGTCTGTCAACCCTCAAGCTTTTCCATTTTATTACGAATTCTTAATTCCTTGAAAAAAGTCTGTAATATTTCTGTACATTCTTCTTTAAGGATGCCTGTACTTATCTCCACTCGGTGGTTAAATTCCTCCATTTGTAACAGGTTTAAAATTGAACCAGCACATCCAGCCTTTGGGTTCATGGTTCCAATAACAGCTCTTTTTATCCTTGCCTGGACTATTGCTCCAGAGCACATCTGACAAGGTTCCAATGTAATATATATGGTGCAATCCTCCAAGCGCCAATCTCCCATAGCCTTACTGGCTTTCTTTATTGCAACCAGTTCTGCATGTGAAAGAGTGGTTTTACTAGTATTTCTCTTATTATAACCTCTACCTATTATTTTATCCTGATAAACAATGACACAGCCAATTGGAACCTCCCCTAAGTCATAGGCCTTCTTAGCCTGCTTCAATGCTTCTTTCATATATTTTTCATCATTCATATCATGATTTTTCCTTTTCTCTATTGTTCAAATCTGTTATTATATAGATATTATATATCAAATTACTTGAAAATAATAGTGGAGGATCAGATGCAAATACATGGTTTTAATAAATCAACACTTCTTGACTATCCAAGGCATTTGGCTGCTACAATATTTGTTGGTGGCTGCAATATGGCTTGTCCTTTTTGTCATAACGGATCCTTAGTACTTAATCCAAATTCACAACCAACAATTAACCCCAATGAAATATTAAATTATCTAGGAAAAAGAAAAAACATTTTAGAAGGGGTATGTATCAGTGGGGGTGAACCCACCTTGTATAAAGATATCACTGGGTTTATAGGCCAAATCAAGGAGCTTGGCTATAAGGTAAAACTTGATACTAACGGTACTAACCCCACCTTAATTAAGGATTTAATAGATGGTGGACTTATTGATTATATAGCCATGGATATTAAAAACTCTAAAGAGAAGTATAAAATTACAGCAGGAAACAAAGCCCTCTCCATAGAAAGCATTGAAGAGAGCATATCCTTTATTATGTCCCATAAGATAGATTATGAATTCCGAACCACTATTGTTAATGAGTTACATACAAAGAAGGATATGGATTCTATTGGTAGCTGGCTTAAAGGGGCCAAAGCCTATTATCTTCAGGCTTACAAAGATTCTGGCGATATAATATCTCCAGGATTTACAAGCCCTAAAAAAGAAACCTTAATTACTTATCAAGATATCTTATCAAACTATATAGAAAATGTATCTATACGAGGAATTGACTAAGGATTAATCCAGTTTTATCTGAAGATACCAGTATCCGAAATCCCCTTGCCTTAAATCTCGCCTTCGTATAGGTTTAAAACATTCAAATCCAAACATTCTTGCCATAAACCGCTCCCTATTATGATATATACCTGGTACCCCCAGTATATAATGGCATCCATATCGGTCCTTAATTTCTGCTAGAATAAGATGATTATAGCAGTAATATCCATGGAGTAAAAAACTGTTATTGCTTAAGGACCATACTTCTGAGGGAAGGCTTCCAATATCCTTGGGTTCTATCTTAACACATTTGCTTATCATATTATCCTCAAAAGGATAAATTCTTGGATAACTATTAAATAATTTTTCAGCCTTATTAGGGGTACTTTCTTTTCTAGATTCACTTTTAACCATTTTTAAATCCGCTTCTTTGTCTTCTATGTTTTTATCTTCATTTTCTCTTTGGGCCACATTAATCTTTTGCACATTCTTTAATTCATTGGCGTTGTATTTTTCAACCAAGTCCCAGGGATTTACTGGTGCCTTAGATTGGTTGGGACTATATTTTTGACTGGTTCTCCAACCTCCTGGAAGCATATATATAGGTTTATTATCTACACTTGCTCTACTATCTAATTTTTCTTTATCTTCCCTATTGGTTCTATCAAGCTTATCCCTATCTGCTCTTACTATACTTTCTAGCCTCTTTTTATCTGCATTAATAATGCTGTCTAGTTTCTCTTTGTCTGACTTTACAAAACTATCTGATGCCTCATTATCGGCCCTTATGACCTTATCTATCTTCTTATCATCTGCCACTTGGATCCTATCTAACTTCATATCATCTGCCGCTTGATCCTTATCTAACTTCTCTTTTTCTACCCTTATAGTGCTTATCTCTTCTTTATTTCCTTGAACCACTTCACCATTTTCAAGTTTATCAGGCTTATTAATGATATCTATATTGTCCTTTTTCTTAGGATTGGGTTTTAGTGCCTCTAAGACCTCTTCTAGAACAACTGCTTTATCATCCCACTCAGTAGCATAAAACACGCCACTATTTAAGAATAAGAGCATTCCGCCTACATTTGAAAAATCATAACCTGATTTCATAATATTTGTTTCTGTAGCATTAAGTCTACTGTTCATTATTTGATTTTTTGCTACACTATCACCAAGGTAGATTAGCTCCATCTCATTAGTTGGTCTATGTATCAAATAAGTTGGAAAAATGCCGTCTGCCAAACCTTGCATTCGCATGCTTATAGTGAATTTATATTCTCCATTTCTTATCTCAACCCGTACGTAACCAACATTTTTCTTCTTTACACCATTCTCGTATTCATACATATAGGATACAAATCTTTTATAATCAGCCAAATAACCACCCTCCCTTGCTTATTCATAATGCTTTAGTTTCCTTCATGATACTATCTAATATATTCCATGAAAACGCTCATTATGCCAAACAAGGTTCATTCTTAAGCCATAGTCTCTAGATATTTAACTGATAGTAACTAGACCTACTAAACACTTAAAAATGATAAGGTGGTTATTTGTAATCTTATTTTATTAAATTTTGTCTTTTCTAATATATCTGACTGTGAAGTTCTTGTAATGACAAGACCTTTGCCGCTTCATTTAATTTTGTCTCTTTAATACCTGCTATACTGGCTTTTGCTGCCGCCATAGTAGTTACATAACTGATTCTTCCTTTAATGGCAGCCTTTCTAATATAACTATCATCATCAGCACCCTTTTTATCAATAGGTGTATTAACAATAATATCTATATCTCCATTGGCAACCGCATCTAGAATATCGGGCCTTCCTTTACCAAGCTTGTGGATTTTCTCTGCAGGAATATTGTTTTCGATAATCTTATCATAAGTTCCACCTGTTGCAAGAATATTAAATCCGCAATCTATAAAGCCTTGGGCCACCTCTATCAATTCTTCTTTTGCCCTATCATTAACACTTATAAGCACTGTTCCTGATAAAGGAAGATCTTGATTAGCCGCTTCCTGTGCCTTATAAAATGCTTGACCAAATGTCCGAGCCAGTCCAAGGACCTCACCAGTAGAGCGCATTTCTGGCCCAAGTACTGGGTCAACTTCAGGAAACATCTTAAATGGAAATACAGCTTCCTTAACACCGTAATGGTCAAATTCCTTGTCTTTAAGATCCTTAATAGGAGATTCTTGACCTGTTATGGAATTTACAATAACCTGAGTTGCCAACTTAACCATCTGAATATCACATACCTTAGATACTAGAGGTACTGTTCTTGACGCTCTGGGGTTGGCTTCAAGTACATAAACCTTACCACCCTCTATGGCATATTGCATATTCATAAGGCCGCAAACTTTCATTTCCTTTGCTATCTTAACGGTATACTCTTTTATGGTCTCTAGGTTTTCCTTTGTTATATTTAATGAAGGTATGACACAAGCTGAATCACCAGAATGGATTCCAGCAAGTTCTATATGTTCCATTACTGCAGGTACAAATGCGTGACTGCCATCACTTATGGCATCTGCTTCACATTCAAGTGCATTATTAAGGAACCTATCAATTAGAATGGGTCTATCAGGTGTAACCCCAACAGCAGCTTCCATATATACCTTCAGGCTCTCATCATCATGGACTATCTCCATGCCTCTGCCTCCAAGAACATAGGAAGGGCGAACCATAACTGGATAACCAATTCTCTTGGCAATCTCAAGGGCCTCTATAACATCCACTGCCATCCCTGATTCAGGCATAGGTATCTCAAGCTTATCCATCATCTCACGGAATCTATCCCTATCCTCTGCAAGGTCTATTGTCTCTGGTGTGGTACCCAGTATATTTACTCCGTTTTCCTTTAATTCTGTAGCCAAGTTAAGAGGTGTCTGACCTCCAAACTGAGCTATAACTCCCATGGGCTTTTCTCTTTCATATATACTAAGAACATCCTCTAATGTAAGGGGTTCAAAGTATAGCTTGTCAGATGTATCATAATCAGTTGATACAGTCTCTGGGTTACAATTAACCATTATGGTCTCAATACCCAAGTCCCTAAGTGCAAAGGCGGCATGAACACAGCAGTAATCAAACTCTATACCCTGTCCTATACGATTAGGACCTCCTCCAAGAATCATTACCTTTTTATTTGATCTTACAGCTTCCCCTTCCCCACTTATATGATAAGAGGAATAATAATACTTAGAATCCTTAGTACCGCTGGCATGGATACCTTCCCAGGAAGCTTTAATTCCCGCCTCATATCTGGCCTTTCTTATGCAGCTCTCACTAACAGAAAGAATCTGGCTCAGATACTTATCTGAAAATCCGTTAAGCTTTGCCTGTCTTAACATCTCTATAGGAGGAAGCTCTCCTTTATAAGCTTTTAGCTTTTCCTCTTCTTCTACTAATTCTTTCATCTCTTCTATAAAATAAGGTTTTATCTTAGTTAAATTAAATAGCTCATCTACTGTTGCACCTTTTCTTAGGGCCTCATACATTATAAATTGTCGTTCACTGGTGGGATAATGAAGCATATCAAGAAGTTCTTCTTTGGATTTGGATTCATATTTTTTAATACTACCTAGACCGTACCTGCCTATCTCAAGGCTTCGAATTGCTTTTTGGAAGGTTTCCTTATAGGTCTTTCCAACACTCATTACCTCACCAACAGCCCTCATCTGAGTTCCTAATTTGTCTTCTGAGCCTTTAAACTTCTCAAATGCCCAACGGGCGAATTTAATTACTAAATGTTCATTATTTGGTACATACTTATCAAGACTACCATATTTTCCACATGGGATTTCATTAAGATTAATTCCGGTAGATAACATAGCAGATATTAGGGCAATAGGGAAACCTGTGGCCTTAGAAGCTAAGGCTGATGAACGGGAAGTTCTTGGGTTGATTTCAATCACAAGGATTCTTCCACTTATAGGATCATGGGCGAATTGTACATTAGTACCGCCAATTACTTGAATGGCTTCTACGATTTTGTAAGCCTGTCTTTGAAGCTCCAACTGAAGCTCTTTAGATATAGTAAGCATAGGAGCGCAGCAGATAGAATCACCAGTGTGGACTCCTAGTGGATCAATATTCTCAATAAAGCATACGGTTATCATCTTACCTGAGGAATCTCTAACAACCTCAAGTTCTAGTTCATCCCAACCAAGTATGGATTCCTCAACTAAAACTTGACCTACAAGGCTTGCCTGTAGTCCTCTAGATACAACAGTCTTTAGCTCTTCTTTATTATAAACTAAGCCGCCTCCTTCTCCGCCCATGGTATATGCAGGTCTAATAACCACAGGATAGGATAGCTTATTGGCAATAGCCATGGCTTCTTCTACTGTATAAGCCACTTCACTTCTTGCCATTTCAATGCCTAAGGAGTCCATGGTTTTTTTAAACTCAACCCTATCTTCCCCACGCTCTATAGCATCAACTTGTACTCCGATAACCTCTACATTATATTTCTTAAGCACTCCTGCCTTCTCTAATTCTGAACATAAATTTAGGCCAGATTGTCCTCCTAAATTTGGAAGAAGTGCATCAGGCCGTTCCTTTTCAATAATACGGGTTAATCTATCTACATTCAAAGGTTCAATATAGGTTACATCTGCTGTAGATGTATCCGTCATGATGGTTGCAGGGTTAGAGTTTACAAGAACAACTTGGTAACCTAGATTCTTAAGAGCTTTACATGCCTGTGTACCTGAATAATCGAATTCACATGCTTGTCCTATTACAATAGGTCCTGAGCCTATTATCATTACCTTATGAATATCTGTACGCTTACTCATAAAATCCTCCTTTTAATCAAATAGCCTTAGCACTGCTTAAAAATGGGCAAAAAAAATTTGTTTTAATTTATTTTTTTCCCTGATTTTCTTATTTCTATATATCTTATAGGAAAGTTTATAATTATGCAACAATTATTTTTAAAATGTATAAAATTTTTTCATAAGTAATAATATGGGATCATTTTAGTTAGATAGATAATTGGCAATAGCTATAAACTCCTCTAATCCTAAGGCTTCTCCTCTAATGTATTTGGGTATGTCAAGTGATTCTAAAGCAGCAAGTATTTCTTCTTTAGAATAGGGTAGGTCTTCGTAATTAAATATACCATTTACCAAGGTCTTTCTTCTTTGATTAAATGAGGCTCTTATTAGATTGAATAATAATTTCTCATCTTCTACATGATAAGGGGACTCTGTATAAGGAGTAAGATTAATTACTGCAGATCCTACTTTAGGACGGGGTATAAAGCAATTAGGAGGTACATTTGCAGCAATATAGGGCTTTGCATAGTACTGGACAGCAAGGGATAGGGCTCCGTATTCCTTGGAACCTGGACCTGCTTGTATCCTGTCAGCCACTTCTTTTTGTATCATGATAGTTACATTAAGTAGGGGAACATGATTTTCAAACAAACTCATTATTATAGGTGTAGTAATATAATAAGGCAGATTAGCAACTACTTTAATAGGCCTGTCATTATTATGTTCCTTAACTAGAGCTGGAATATCCAGCTTTAGAACATCCTCATTTATCACTGTAACATTATCATAGTTAGATAAGGTCTCCTTAAGTATAGGTATTAACTTCTTATCTATTTCTACAGCTACTACTTTTCCAGCACTTTCACATAAATACTGGGTAAGGGTCCCGATTCCAGGGCCAATCTCCAATACAAAATCCTCTTTTGTAATATCTGCAGCCCTTACTATCTTTTCAAGCACATGATTGTCAATCAAAAAATTTTGTCCGAATTTTTTTTGTATGATAAAATCATATTTATTAAGTATCTCTATTGTATTTTTAGGATTTCCTAGTGTGCCCATTTATTGTCCTTTCATTTTAAGGGATTTTATAAATCTTTTTTGCATTTTCATTGGTAACAGCAATTACTGTATCATAATCTATATTTTTAATCTTTGCAATTTCCTTTGCAATATATGGAAGGTAAAGAGAACTATTTCTTTTTCCTCTATAAGGAACTGGTGATAGGTAGGGGCAATCCGTCTCAAGTACCAACTGTTCTAAGGGAGCATAAGCCACAACTTCTTTTAGCTTTCTGCCATTAGTAAATGTAACAACTCCACCTATCCCTAGATAATATCCTTCATTAAGATAAAATCTGGCTTGTTCTTTACCATAACCAAAACAGTGAATTATTGCACCAAGATCCCCTACTTGTGCTTCCTTCATCATGCTATAAGTATCATTTGCCGCATCACGGCTATGAATAACCAAGGGTTTATTAAGCTCTTTTGCCATATCCATCTGCCTTTCAAACCATAGCTGTTGTATCTTCCTGTCTGGTGTATCCCAGTAATAATCCAGTCCAATTTCTCCGATGGCAACTACTTTGGATTCCTCAGCTTTCTCCTTTAGCCATAAAAGCTTCTCTTCATCCATCTCCTTAGTATCCCCGGGATGAATTCCTACAGATGCATATATAAAATCATATTCTTTAGCCAATTCTATAGATTGTTCTACTGTCCTAAATCCAGAACTAATATTAACTACGTATTCAATATTGTTTTTCCTAAGGCTGTCAAGCAGTTCCCTACGGTCTTTATCAAATGCCTCATCTTCATAATGGGCATGGGTTTCAAATATCATCTTTTAACCTCTTTTTCATCTTCTATTTTACCTATTATACAACAGCATTGTCTTTCGCACAATCTCCATGTTTGTTACATAAGGAAAGTGCCGCAATTTAATATCTGCAGCACTCCTTATAAGGGACTTGTGTGCTAAAGAGGTTCTTAACCATATATTTTATCCTGACTTGCTAATATCTATTATTCTGGGGATGAATTCCTTCTCGTCGCACATTATGCTCCTGATTTTGATTTTCAGGCTTTACCGAATTGGTTATACTATTAAATTTCTCTTGTGCTTTTTTCTGTCTTGCTTTTTCACGTTTTTCTTTATCCATACAAATCACCTCTATAATTAGTATGGTTATTTTTTAAAATAATATGTTACTTGTTTAGCAATTTCCCTCATGGACATGGGTCAGATTCTTTCTTGCTATATCTGCAAGTCTATAGACAGTTTCAACAGGAGTGGCATTTCTATCTTCCATCTTCCATCTGGGGAAAAATCTTGATATATGAAGGGGAATGTCAGGATTAATACTTGAAAGCCAAGCTGATAATTCCTCCATCTCCTCTTCACTGTCATTTTCACCAGGTATAATCAATGTGGTTACCTCTATATGGCAATGGGAGGCTGCTATAGTAATTGAGTTTTTAACTGTATCAAGGTCTCCTTTATACTTCTTATAAAATGCTTTGGTAAAACTCTTCAAATCTATATTCATGGCATCTATAAAAGGAAGTATTTCATATAATGGCTCCTCACATATATATCCGTTAGATACTACTATATTCTTAAGCCCTCTTTGTCTAGCAAGAATACTACAGTCTCTAACAAATTCATATCCTATAAGGGGTTCGTTATAGGTATAAGCAATACCTATGTTTCCCCTACTTTTAAGTTCATATGCCTTCTCTATCAGGTCATGACTACTTACCTTAACAAGGTCCATACCTTTTCCCTTTGCCATAGAGATTTCATAATTTTGACAAAAGAGGCATCTTAAATTACAGCCATAGCTTCCAACTGATAGTATCTTTGACCCAGGCATATAATGATATAGGGGTTTTTTCTCTATAGGATCTAGGGCCATGGCTGTAATCTTTCCGTAATTCTCGCTTACCACCTGGCCATTTATGCATATCCTAGCATTACAAAAACCATGCTGACCTTCTTCTAACTTACACATATGGGGGCAAATTCTACATACTGTCTTCATTGATGTCTTACCACCTCAAATCGCTCAAGCTTCACTTCCTCATTGTCATATATTCCTGCTTTCTTCTTTGCAATTGCCACTTGTTCTTCTACGCTATCAATTCCCTCAAGATTTGGAAGTAACAATCCTCTTTTTCTACCTGAACTAACAATAACTCCATACCTCTTAACATCCAGCTCAGCTATGGAAGATATAGGCTCAGCTTCAGATAAAACATCTACACTATATATAAGGTCAGGCAACTCATCCTCGCTAACTGGTGGAAAACGTGGATCCTCCATAGCTGCACTAACCCCATTCCTTAAAATCTCCTCAGCTATACTAGCTGTCACAGGCAAGATAGTTCCTATACATCCTCTAAGTTGTCCGTATTTTTTAAGGGACACGAATACTCCTGCTTTTTTATCTGTCATCTCTTTTGGAAGGTCTTTAGGTAACTTGGCATATATACCGGTCTTAACATAGGTTTCTATTGAATGCCTAGCTAGGCTAACATATGAATCTTCATTTTTTTGCTTTTCCTTTGCAAGTTTTAACTGCTGATCCTTAAATATTAGGTCAAAATGTCTTTTGTCATCCTGGCCTAGAATCTTATACGCACATATAGCATATCCTACTCCAAAGGTTCCTTCATAGGACAAAAAATCAGCTTCAACTGATAAACCACTTAAGGCACCTGCCATAATTATAAATGAGCCAAGTCCACACTCTGCGGCGGCTTCACGAAAATCAGCTGGAAAGCTAAGGAATTTTAAAAAATCCCCTTTTGCCATAGCTTCAGTAACTTCCTTATCAAATCTGGGCCCATCTTTAGAAAAGCCGTAGGGTCCCTCTTCCTTTAGTTTGTGGGATAAATCACCACTTGCAACAATTACTACCCTTCTAGCCAGCTTATCTGATGTCTCCTTTATACATCTGCCAAGCCTGTAGTGTTCTGTAACTTCTAGACCTGATAATCCTACACGTACTAATTTATAATCCCTATAATATTGGTTAATAAAATATAAAGGAACCATGGTACCATGATCTAGATTCCTATCCTTCTCCCCAAGGGTTCCTGCTTCTATCTGTTTTCTTTCAGCCCCGTCTTCAAGAGCCTCAACAAACTCTTCATCGTATTTGACTGTGAAGGATACACTTTCTGCTCCAAACCTTGCAAAGCTACCCTTTGTACCTTGTCCAGGTGAAATATGAAAATAATCCGAATAAAGAATAGAATGAGGTGTGGTAATTATTATGGTGTCAGGTTTTAGTTCTGCTATCCGTCTTGCCGCTTCATGATAACTATTGGTGGTTTTTTCGATTTGCTTTTCATCACCCTTACCTACCTCTGGTATTAATAAGGGCGGATGGGGCACTATAAAGGCACCTAATATAGCCATTCTTATTCCTCCTATTTGAACTTTATATATAGCTTGTCCTTCTTTTATTAAATTCTACCTCTTTTTTGTATAATATTCAACGTTATAAGATTTACTTATTATGGGTTTTATTAAAAGACCAGCTGTGTAATAAGCACACTAGCTATGGTTCCTGCAAGAGTTGACACAAGGGCACCTGCTAGAGTGTATCTTGTCTTACTGACTCCAGCAGCCATAAAGTACACGGCCAAGGTATAGAATATGGTCTCTGTGCTACTTAATATAATGGAAACCAATCTTCCAAGATAGGAGTCGGGCCCATATTCTTTAAAAATATCAAGAAGAAGACTAGTTGCTGCAGAAGATGAGAACATCTTTACCAAAGTTATAGGCAAAAGCTCAGAAGGAAAATGGAGAAAATCAGTTATAGGCTTTAATGTTCCTGATAGCAAATCAAGGGCTCCTGAGCTACGTAATATGCCAATAGCGATCATAAGACCTATTAGTGTAGGTAAGATATCAAATACAACCTTAAAACCGTCCTCGGCCCCCTTTATGAACTCATCATAGGTTGACGTCTTTGTAAGTAAGCTATATCCAATAATGTAAAAAAACAAAAATGGTATAATATAATCTGATAGATAAACTATAAAATTCACTTTTACCTCCATATAATTTAATATTAGCCAACAAATAAACCATAATAATACTATTTATATTATCTATGCTTACTAAGTTTTCTAGCCACAGTTGCAAATATTACACCAACTAAGGTTGATATAGTTGTAGCTATGATCCCGGGCACTATTATTTCTGCAGGGTTAATAGAGCCATATTGGCTTCTATATGCTATAATATTAACAGGGATTAATTGTAATGATGATATATTTACAATTAATAAAGTACACATATCACAACTTGCTATGTCTGAATTGTTATTTAGCTTCTTTAACTCTTTCATAGCCATTAATCCCATTGGGGTTGCGGCCCATCCTAGGCCCAGAATATTGGCAATCATATTTGAAGCTATATATTCATTTACAATATGACCTTTGGGAATATCAGGAAACAGAAAGCAGATAATTGGTCTTAGGGCCTTTGTAAAAGATGTTACTAAACCGGTTTTCTTAGCCACCTGCATAAGTCCAGTCCACATGGACATAACCCCCAGCATGGCTATACATAAGCTGACTGCTTCTTTGGATGAATTAATTGTTGCATTGCTTATCTCGGCTATATTTCCTCCAAGCACTCCCACTACTATGCCGATGAGGATCATAAAAGCCCATAAATAATTAATCATAGATAACCTGCCCTTTAATAAGCTATTGATAAAATATATGCAGAAAATGCTTAATAATGTCCTGTCTTTTACCTATAATGGTCTATTTTGTCCCCCTCTTACATTAATTGTTTAAAATATGCTATGTTTTGACAATTATTTTAGTTGACAATGAAATGACATTATGATATCTTTTATTAATACCATATACAAAATATGTAAGCCTATTGTAATTCGTACAAGGGCTGTATATAGTATATCCCCAATATACCATAGAAAAGGAGGCAATGTTATGAAAGGTACAGGCATTGTAAGAAGACTTGATGAACTTGGAAGGATTACTCTTCCAATAGAACTAAGAAGGACTTTAGATGTCGGAGAAAGAGATCCCCTAGAAATCTTTGTCGATGAAGGAAGAATTATTCTTCAAAAGTACGAGCCTGCTGACATTTTTACAGGCAGCAAAGACAACCTAATCGAGTATCACGACAAAAAAGTTTCCAAAGAGTCAATTATTGAGATGGCCAAACTTGCTGGCATTATCGAATAATTACATAATTAAGAAACAATAAGAAGAGGCTGTCCCATAAGGGACAGCCTCTTCTTATTGTCTTATCTTTTATTAATCTAAATGTTTTACTGAGAATGTTGTTCCATTTTCTACACTATAATACTCCCCAGTGCCTTTATTATTTCTATATATTTCTCCTATAACATACTTACCAGGCTCACTAGATTTGATAGGTTGGCCATTTATATCTTTAAGTGGCTCCACTTTCCCATCAAGTACATTATACTTTACACTACCTATTTCTTCTCCATTTTCGAAAAAGTTCTTTTTCATTCCACCACTTTCTACTCCGTATAGGAACAAGCCACTGGTTATTATAGTTGTTATTTGCTCATTACCGGCACTGTCTATTAAGCGAACTTCCTCATAAGTTTTTCCCATTCCATAAGGACTATTATAGTTCCATTCACCTTGATAATAGTAGTATTCCTGCTTTCTTTTACCTTCAATATTAATAAATTGAACTCCAATGCCTTCCTTCATCTTATCCCTAAAGCCTCCAACATATATATTGTTCTTATCAGCTATATACATGCCGTAGCCAAATGATGTATTCATATCTCCTAAGGGATTATAATATAGGGGAGCCTCTATGGCTATATCCTCCACAAAGAAGGGATCATTAATTATATTTATTATTGTTTCAATATCCACCACACTTAATGCTGTATAAAGCTCATTAAGAAGCTCTTCTTTTCTTTCTCTTAGTTGGATCAATTTATCTATCTTTTCTAAAACTTCCTCTGATTCCTCACTATTATGACTACGCAAGTAATTGTGTATAAGATATTTAGCAGTATAATAATCCTCTATTAATATATAAAACTCTGCCATTTGATTATATGCCCTATCAAGATCAGGCATAAGCCATATAGCCTGATTAAATAGATTTATAGCTTCTTCATAATTTTCCTGATATATATACTCTGAAGCCTTACTTAACATATTATCATATTCTAAATTTTTTAGCTTTATTTCAACTTTTGCTAATAAGCTCTCTAAATCCACCGATTCAGTTAAGGCTAATCCTTCTAAGATTTCTTCCTTGGCTAAATCGTATTCTTCCATCTCCATATGAGATCTTGCAATTTTTAAAAAGGTAATGTCTTCCTTACTTTTTATTAGCTTTGCCTTTTCATATTCGGCTATTGCTTTATTAAATTCTTCATTAGCAAAGTATGTATCCCCATAGGATATGGCTTGATTAAACTCATAATCTAGTTTTTCGGCACTAATTTCCTCGATATTTTCCTTTATCTCAATTGTTCTACTAACCTGATATCTACTTCTTAATACCTCTAAAGCCTTATCATAATTATGAACTCCTACATAAGCCTGGGCCAATCCTATTGATATAAGCCCTTTATCTCCATATTTCATGGACATAGCCTTATTATAGGCTGTAATGGCCTTCTCATAGCTTCCCTCATCCAGAAACCTCTCTGCCATAACTGCCTGCTCATCATATTTTTTCTTTGCACTATAAGAATTGTATATTAATAAGATAGCCAACAGTATTAGAAAAACTGGTATCATTATTAATATCACTTTTTTGCTTTTTAAAATCTTAGTCATATTACTATACCTCCAAAAGGTAAGTTCATATCTATCTTTCTTCAGATTTGTTTATCAAAACTTGATAAACATCCCTCTTACTAATTCCTCTATCTTTAGCCACTGACTTCATAGCTTCTTTTTTTGTAATCCCTTGTTCCATATAAAAATTCATATGTTCAGAAATGGATTTTTCCTCCCAAAAACTATACTTCTCCTGCATAAGCTCATCATAGGATTTACCTTCAAGGATTAAGACATACTCACCTTTAGGTTCATTAGTCTCATAGGTTTTAATCCCTTCTAAAAGGCTTGTCCTCCACACAGTCTCATGTCTTTTTGTAAGTTCTCTTACTATGGTAATCCTTCTATCCCCTAAGGTTTCATAAAGGTCTACCAATGTCTTTTTTAATCTATGAGGAGCTTCATAAAGTACTATTGTCCGAGTTTCATCAATTAACTCATTAAGTAGCATTTTTCTTTCCTTATTATCCCTTGGCAGGAAGGCCTCAAATGTAAATCTTCTAGTAGAAAGGCCCGATAAAGTAAGACCAGTAATAAGAGCACACGCTCCTGGAAGAGAAGTAACCACAATACCTGCATCATTGGCCAACCTAACTAGATCCTCCCCAGGGTCTGAGATAGCAGGCGTACCTGCATCAGTAATAAGAGCAATATTCTTCCCTGCCAGCAATTGATCTATTAAGTATTTTCCCTTTTCTTCTTTATTGTGTTCATGATAACTTGTCATTGGAGTCTTGATTTCAAAATGATTTAATAGCCTCTTGCTATGTCTTGTATCCTCAGCAGCAATTAAATCAACTTCTTTTAAGGTCCTAAGAACACGAAATGTAATATCTTCAAGATTTCCAATCGGTGTTGCACATAAGTATAATATACCTGACATTTCCTCCATGCCTTTCTAATATAGGGTTTTAATATCCATAGATTTCTAGGATTTCATCTGTATAGTTACCTGGTTCCTTATAAACTATTAATGGAGCCTCAACTTTTAGATTACTGCCACCACCCTTAATACATTCAATAAGGACCATATTAGGCTCTTTATCAATATAAGGGTATACCAGTCTCATCCTCTTTGCCTCAAGCTTATACTTGCTGCATGTGCTTATGATTTCAACCAACCTAAATGGCCTATGAACCATATAAAACCTTCCCTTTTGCTTTAGAAGCTTTGACCCTTCACGGATTACATCTTCTAAACTGCATAATATTTCATGTCTGGCAATAGCCTTTGCCGTATCTGGGTTAATTAATCCATGCTTATTAGTCATATATGGAGGATTACTGGTAACAACATCAAAGGAAGCCACTCCAAATACCTTAGAGGCCTCCTTGATATCTCCTTCTACAATATCAATTTTATCTTCTTGTTTGTTTAAAAGAAGGCTACGCCTTGCCATATCTACACTTTTAGATTGAATCTCTAAACCTGTATAATGACTACCATCCGTTTTTGCTTCCAGAAGAATAGGTATAATTCCTGTTCCTGTTCCCAGATCTAATACTTTTTCTCCTGCTAATACCTTTGCATAGGAAGAAAGCAAAACTGCATCCATCCCAAAGCAAAACTGTTCTTTATTTTGAATAATTTTATAATTGTTTCTATGAAGATCATCCACCCGCTCACCGGGTTTTATTATTACCTCTTTATTATCCATCTTAATTATCATCTAAAAGGGATTTTCCTTCCTTTTTCTCCAAAAGTTCAAGCTTTCTTAATTCATCATCATCGATTTGGTTAGATTTATCTTTCCTTCTCTTTCGCTTGAAATTAAGATCCTCTACCTTATACTCAACAACTTCCTTTTCATCATTTTCCAGTGTTACTATAACTTTAACCCGTTGTTTTAGTACACTTACGCTCTGAACTTCACCTCTTAAATTATCATTGGTTGTAACATAGTCTCCTATCTCAGGTAAGTTGGCATTAAGCTCCTCATAAGCTTCCTGCTCATTTTTTAGGCAACACATTAGTCTACCACATACACCTGAAATCTTAGTAGGATTAAGGGATAGATTTTGCTCTTTAGCCATCTTAATGGATACAGGTGCAAATTCTGATAAATGGGTATTACAACAAAGGGTTCTTCCACAGATACCTATTCCCCCCATTATCTTTGTTTCATCTCTTACACCAATTTGTCTAAGTTCAATCCTTGTTTTAAATACTGAAGCCAGATCCTTTACCAGTTCTCTAAAGTCTATTCTTCCATCAGCAGTAAAATAAAACAAAACCTTATTGTTGTCAAATGTATACTCAGAATCTATCAGCTTCATTTCAAGGCCATGCTTTTGAATCTTTTCTAGGCATATATCAAAGGCCTCTTTTTCTTTCTCTTTATTCCTTCTTTCCACCTCATCATCCTCTGGGGTGGCCTGACGGATTACAGGTTTTAAGGGTTGAACAATCATATCATCCTCTATATTTCTTGGTCCAAGTACTACTTTACCGTACTCTACTCCCCGGGCAGTTTCAACAATAACATTATCACCCTGTTCTATTTCAAAGCCTGCAGGATCAAAATAATATATTTTTCCTGCTCTTCGAAACCTTACTCCTATAACATTAACCATTACTATTCTCCTTTATTTTAAGCAGCATTAATTCTATAGTTATATCAAAGTTAACATTTGCCTTTAACTTTGCTTTTGCCTCTTCCATGGACTTAATAATATTCTCTATCTTGTCATAACTTCTAACATTTGCTTGCTTTTTAATCGTTTGAAATTCATCTTTGAACAATAAAAGATTTGGGTCTTTTGTTGCTTTTAAGATAAGTACATCTCTAAACCATAGAAGCATTATGTCTATATAATCGTCAATAGAAGCTTTGTTCTCAGAGATTGTTTTTATTCCTGCTATTATTTCATGAAGCTCCATCTGATCAATATAACGCAGAATATGAAGTATATCTTCTTTCTTTCCTTCAAAATCTTCTGAAGATGCATATCTTATAGCCTTACCTATATTCCCCCCAGAAAAACTTGCAGCCAGTTCAGCCTTATAATCAGGAATCTGATGATATGTCATAAGATATTCCTTAATATCTTGCTTATTAATGGGCTTTAAATCCAATACAACACATCTAGATAGAATTGTAGGCAAAAGTTGTTGAGTACTAGATGCAAGTAAAAGAACAATTGCATATTCCGGAGGCTCTTCAATGGTCTTTAATAATGCATTCTGTGCACTTTCTGTCATCTTTTCTGCTGAATTAATTATATATATCTTATAAGAACTTTGGTATGGTCTTATCTGAATATCTGCATTAATCTGTGTACGTATATCATCCACACCTATACTGGCTTTTTCATGAGTTATCCACACTATGTCTGGTTGATTTCCACTATCTGACTGCATACATGATTGACATTTGTTACAAGGATGTGTTTCTTTCCCCGTACATTGCAGTGTTTTAGCAAATAGGCTGGCAAATGTCTTTTTGCCCATTCCCTCTTCCCCGTGAAATATATAGGCATGAGATATCTTATGGGCAGATATTGCATTTTGTAGATGATTTATAATACCATCTTGTCCTATAATCCCAGTAAAATCCTGCATTTATTCACCCCTAAACTTAAAGTTCTTTAATAGTTAGTATTATGTTAGGATATCTATTAATAATCCCCTTATTTCATCAATTTTATCTAAAATAACCATATGATCCTTTTCATCTTTAATAAGTTCTTGGGCCAAGGCATCAAGCTCTTGGTTAACTAATTTAATCATAGCATAAACCCTATGTCGGCCCTTTCTGTCTAAAAAATTTTCCCTAGAAAACTTATGGGATCTGTTCACTATTTCATTCATAAATTCCCTAATAAGTTCCCTATAAGACTTCATATCTCGAACATCCATGTGTTTAGCAAGCTTTTTTCCCTGGGATGTTATCTGCTCAAGCATTGCATTTAGTCTAACTTGAAGATCCTGATCCTCAATATGAGACACTAAGGTAAACTTAAAATTACCATCGGTTTCTTGGACCGGAGGCTTTGATGTTGGTTGATTTATGGCTTGAGTTTGATTAACCTTAATATCCATATCTTTTGCTCCTTTATAATATTCCAATCTAATATACTTATGGTGATTATATCACATCTGGTTATGGTTTACAGTATACTTTTTTTAATATCTTGTATTATTTGGTATAGGCAAATATTAATATCTAAGTTCTCATACTTTTTTGTAATACCATATTTTTTTATATTATCTTCAGAGAAATCTTCACTATCAGCAAGATATCTCCTGCAAAGTTCAGCATATTTTGGTTCTTTTTGCTTTTGCTCCCTACGAAGGGCACGCATAAGCCGTATTCCATCTTCTAACTCTATATATATGGGTACAACCTTATCGGCCCCAAAATATTCTTTTATCTGCCCATAACTATATAATGTTCCAAGCATAAGATAGTTAAATTTATCAAGGTCAATCTGTCCATCATTAACCGTAAAGTAGTGCCATTTTCCATGAATAGTATCATACGATCTATGCTCTATTATTTTATTTTCTTCTTTTAACTCTTTAAGCTTGGCCTCATCAACAAAGTGATATTCTACCCCTTCAACTTCCGATATCCTAATTGGCCTTGTTGTATACATTACAACCTTTCTTAGATCAAGTTCTTTGTTTTCCAATAATTTTTTATATATAGTATCCTTACCTGTAGCACTTTTACCTATAATGATAAATATTTTTGACATTATTCTTATCCTTCCTGCAACTATTATTTCTTATGTCTTAAACCTTTTACTTCTTTTTCGTGTTTTTGCTGATACATTCTAGCATCTGCAATAGTTAGACACTCTTCTAAATTTGTATCTTTATTAGTCTGGGTAATACTCCATCCATAGCTTATTCGGATATTAAAATCCTTTTCATTATTTTTATTGAATCTTTTAAGAGCTTGTTCAAATCTATCTAAGAATCTCTTCATCTTTCCATCATCATATTCAACTCCAATAACTGAGAATTCATCCCCGCCCATCCTTATACATATCTCATCATCTTCTGATGAATATACAAGAGCATCAGCTACAGCCTTAATGGCTATATCACCAGTTGCATGTCCATAGTTATCATTGATATATTTTAAATTGTCCATATCAGCACTAAAAACCATAATTCTAGCATTTCTTTCTATACTTTGGTCCAGATGGGCTTGTCCCAATGTATGAAGAGCCCTTCTATTATATAGACCTGTCAACTCATCTTTTATAGACATATCCTCCAGCTCTTCATCAATATAATTTGGTGGTGTTAATTCCTTAATATCAAATTGTACCTTAGGTAACCATTCATTGTTATTCATACCTATCTCCATGGTTACTTTTGTAGAACGGGGAACTTCATTAAAGTCCCTACCAGGCAGGTATTTATCCCAGTCTTTGAATAAGCACATATAGAAAGAGGATAAACCTTCATTTAGATATGTATATTTAGCTAATTTTTTACAAATCTCCTCCTGTTGTGTTACACCTGTTAAATCAATTGACATATATGCATTTCTTGATATGGATTGATCTTTATCCTCTACTTCATTCAATACATTATTTCTTCTTAGTATCAAATTTTCTTGGTAGTTTCTTCCCTTACAACCACAGGACTCTCTAATATAAGTAATTTTTTTTAAGTAGCTGGTCTTCTCCTTGGGCCTACCCTGATTACACAAATGAATCTTATCAACCGCTTCCATTCCCATATCAAATACTGGCATGCCCACAGTTGTGATAGAAGGTATGAAGTCTTTAGTAATCTCCATATTATCACAACCTGATACTGCAATGTCTCGAGGAACCAAATATCCCCGTTCTGCAAGTGCATTATGACATGGCCATATAATCATTGGCACAAACAATTGCTTCTGGAATATCATTAGGGTCTGACAACCATTTGTCAATTGCAAGTCTTGCAGACACCTTCCAGAAATCACCGTAATGTATTCTATCTTCTTCAACTGCAATACCATATTCAGTAAGGATTCTTTTATAAGTTTCAAGTCTTTGAATTGATGCTGGATTATCCTCCCACTTCATAAGCAAGACCTCCGTAGCCAACAAAATTATTAAAAATTGCAACATTATATCCAAGGTCATATGCACGACTACATATACCTCTGCATAATATATCTTGGTACTCTTGATAGGCTTGTGTAGCAAATACCCCAATAGTTTTTCGCCCTCTTCCAAGCATTTTATCCCCACTTTCGCATCTAATCAATGTACTTGAATTAATTATACTTCTAATTATATAATACTATATGTTTTTATCTTTTTGGAGTATTTTTTTATTATAAAAAGCCTCAACCTTATAAACTTTGGTTGAGGCCTCATTTACCTTATATTTATTATAAAAGATTTGCTCTTAGCCTTAAGAATTCCTTCTCTCTCTTTTGCCTATACATTCTGTCATCGGCTTTGCCCATACTCTCTTCAATGGTAGTATCCTCATTGGGGGTCAAAATGTCCCATCCGTAACTTATATATATATTGAACTTGTTTTTACTACTTTGATTTACAGAATTAATTTTTTCTATAAACCTTCTTATAAACCGATGTGCCTTATCCTCATCATACTCTAGTCCAATGACGGAAAATTCATCTCCTCCAAAACGTACACATATCTCATCATCATCTGCAGCAAAAGTTAAAGCATCTGCAACAACTCTAAGTGCTATATCTCCCCCTGCATGTCCGTAATTATCATTAATTTCCTTAAGTTTGTCAAGATCTGCAGTTAATATCATGATCCTACCATTCTTTTCTACCGCTCTTTTAATGTACTTTTCACCAAGGATTTCAAGACCCCGCCTATTATATAGTCCTGTTAGTTCATCTCTTATGTACATGTCTTCTAGTTTGTAGACTAAGCGGTTTAATTCATTATGTATTCTTATATTCTCCAAGACATTACTAACATTTATCATCCATGTATGAAAGGTCTTCATATAAGTCTGATTCTTTTCGTATGCAATAGCTACGTAACCAAAATTCACAGACTGATAATGTAATATAGCAACATAATATACTAATGGTTTGTCATCATTAAATTCTGGTGGTATTAAATATTGTCTAGAAAATCTGACTTTACTATAATCCACTGAATTCTTTATACCTACCTCCATGATGATTTCCTCATCTTCGTCGCGAATATACTCAATACCTTCTTCGATACTTTGCCAATCCTTATACATGCACATATAAAAGTCTGTGAAGCCTTTATTCTCATATACATAGTAGCGAAGCCTTTTATTCATCTCATCAAGTTTTCTAATCTTAACCAGGTCTGCTGACATATATGCATTTCTTAATACTTCCATAGATAATTCATTATTAATTCTAAAACTATGCTTTCTACACTCTTTTCGCTCTTTGTCAGGATTATAATCACAACCACAAGATTCTCTGAATATTGCCTTACTATCCATATAGGTTATTTGTGGCTCTTTATGACCCTGATGAATACGATTAATTTTACTAACAGCTTCCATACCCATCTTTTCAATAGGTGCCTCAGCTGTTGTTATACTGGGAACATATTCTGATGAATCCATTAAATTATCGCATCCAGAGATGGCAATATCATCAGGTACGGATATTCCCATTTTCTCCAACTCTTCTGCCACTGTAATAGCCATATAGTCACTGGCACATATAATTGCTTCTGGTTTTTTAAGATTACTGGATAACCAAAAAGATACTGCCTCTTTGCCTTTTTCCTTCCAAAAGTCTCCGTAGTAGATTCGTTCCTCTTCTATGGGAATATCATATTCAGCTAAAACTCTTTTATAGCATGCCAGTCTTTTCTGAGAATCAGGATGTTCCTTAGGTCCTGCCAAAAAATTAAGTAGTGTAAATCCATGAACCTCAATAAAATGCCTAATTATTTCTTCGAGGACCTTATTATCATCCAATAATACATTATAGTAGTCATCATCTTTTCTTCTTACAGTTACAACAGGACAGGTGGTTCTTTCCTTTATGTAATCTTTAATCCTTTGCTCTAAATTTTCAACTACTATAGTATCCCTTACAATAATAATTCCATCTAAGGATACATAATTAGGTAAATCAGCTATCTGAAGCTCTCCTTGGTCATATTCCAACTGACCATACCCACCAAAATTTGTAAAAAATATTACATTGTAATCAAGCTCCTGTGCTCTGGCAACTATCCCCTTACATAGGCGCTCCTGATACTCTATATTAATTTGTGATATAAATACTCCTATTGTTTTCCTGTGATTTGTAAACACGTATAATTCTCCTGTTTTATATTAAGTATCAAACTGGTTTTTACACAATAATAGTCCTACTTTACTAAATATATAACATCTTCAGCCAAAAAACAATAGTTTTCAGATTTTAAAGACATAATTTATATTCCCTATGATAGAATCATCCTGTCATTAGCAAAACTACCATGACTTACAGTCTCAAATCTTTGTAGCAGGTCCGAAACTTTAAGATTTTTCTTTTCCTCACCTTCTACATCATATATGATTTTACCTTCATACATCATTATTAAACGATTACCGTACATAATAGCTTGTTTCATATTATGTGTAACCATAAGTGTGGTTAATTTGTTACTGCTTACTATCTTCTGGGTAAGATCTAATACCCTATCTGCTGTCTTTGGGTCTAAGGCTGCTGTATGCTCATCTAATAGAAGAAGCTTAGGTTGCTTAAGCGTAGACATAAGAAGAGTAAGAGCCTGCCTTTGTCCTCCAGATAGGAGTCCTACCTTATGGCTCATCCTTTCCTCTAAGCCTAGATCAAGAGTTTTTAATTTCTCCACATATAAAGCTTTTTCTTCTTTAGTAATGCCCCATTTAAGCCCTCTTTTGCTACCTCTACGATAAGCCATTGCCAGATTTTCCTGAATCTCCATGTTAGCAGCTGTTCCCATCATGGGATCTTGAAATACCCTTCCAAGGTTCTTGGCCCTTTTATATTCTGGTAAAAGGGTCACCGATTCTCCGTCTAATAATATTTCTCCTCTATCTGGTGGATATACACCAGCAATAAGGTTAAGCATGGTGGATTTTCCTGCACCATTTCCACCAATAACTGTTACAAAATCCCCCTGTCTTAGATGTAAGGAAAGATTATTTATAACTAACTTCTCATTAACTGTATTCTCGTTAAAAGTCTTATATATATTATTAAGATATAGCATCTCTATGGCCCTCCTTTCTAGCAAGGGGTTTTTTCTTATTTGCCAAGGTGGGAATTGACAAAGCTGCAGCAACAACTATTGCTGTTAATAATCTCATATCACTAGTATCAAATCCCATACGAAGAACTAAGGCAACGATAATTCGATATATAATGGATCCAACCATTACTCCAAACATTTTTATAGCAAAGTTCTTTGCCTTAAAAAACAGAACCTCACCTATAACAATGGATGCAAGTCCTATTACAATTGCACCTATTCCAATTCCTACATCTGCAAAGCCTTGTGTCTGAGTAACTAATGCACCAGATAAAGCTATCAGTCCATTACTAATTGCAAGACCAATAATCTTTGTCCAATCTGTATTAACCCCTTGGGCCCTTACCATAGCATCATTATTACCTGTGGCCCTAATGCAAGAACCCATCTCTGTACCAAAAAACCAATAGAGAAAAGCAATTACAATAATGGAGAATATAATACCTAAAAACATAGTAATTGTGGTCTGAAGAACCGAATCTCTAATTCCAAGTTCTGAGGCTGTAGGTAATTTATCCTTTATTAAAGATAGGGCTGTATTGTTTGCAAGAAGGGAAGTGTTTGGTTGTCCCATAATTCTAAGGTTGATAGAATACAATCCACTCATGGTTAGAATACCAGATAGGATGGCTGGTATCTTAAGTTTGGTATGCAAGAATCCAGTTATCATTCCAGCACCCATTCCGAGTATTAATGCTGCAATTAAGCTTATATAAGGATTTGCACCTAGCTTTACAACAAGAACAGCACTGATACTTCCTCCCAGTGCAAAACTTCCCTCACATGTTAAGTCAGAATAATTTAATATTCTAAAGGTAATATAAACTCCCAGTGCAAATATTGTCCAGGTTAATCCTTGGGCCACTCCTCCATACATTGATAAGAGAGCTTCCATGTGCTTCAATCCTTTCTCTATTAAAGTTAATTTATCATGTCCTAAGCAAAAGGAGGGGTTAGGCCCCTCCAAAAAACTTTTAATTGAAAGACTTATCTAATACTTTTATTTTACTCTCCTAATAAATCTTCTGGAATAGTTATACCTAGCTGTTTAGCTACTTCTTCATTAATTGTCAGGGAGAACTGATCATCTGCAAGATATTCTATTGGCATCTTATCTGTGCTAGCCTTTCCTTCAATTATACGAACTGCCTGTTGACCCGTAAGTATACCCAACTTATAATAATCAATTCCATAAGTTGCAAGACCTCCTGCCTCTACCATACTTTCTTCCCCACATATTATAGGAATACCGTTTGAATTTGCAACCATGGCTACCGTTGGCATGCCTGAAGCTATGGTATTATCTGTAGGTGCATAGATTGCGTCCACTTTTCCTACTAAAGACTGAACAACTTGCTCTATTTCATTAGTACCAGAAACTGTTGCTTCTACTACATTAAGTCCAAATTCATCTGCAGCTTCCTTTGCCATTTCTACTTGAATCTTAGAATTGCTTTCACTGGAGCTATATAGAATTGCCATAGTTTTAGCATCAGGTACCAGTTGGGTTAATAATTCAAACTGTTTATGTATGGGTGTAAGGTCAGAGGTCCCCGATACATTACCACCTGGTGCTTCATTAGATTCAACTAATCCAGACTCAGCTGGATCTGTAACCGCGGTTACAAGTATAGGTATATCTTTGGTAGCATTTGCTACCGCCTGAGCTGATGGGGTTGCAATTGCTAATATTAAATCATTGCCATCATTTACAAGTTTTGTTGCTATGGTATTTAATATGGATTGGTCATTATGCGCAATCTGATAATCTATAATAATATTATCTCCATCAATGTAACCTGCTTCTTTTAGTGCATCTACAAAACCTTCATAACTTGCATCTAATGCCCCATGCCTAACTAACTGATTAACTCCAATTTTAAATTTTTTATCTTCTTTACTACAACCTATAGAAACACTTGCCACCATGGCAATTACCATTATCAAAGAAATTATTCTTTTTATCTTCATCTATAATCCTCCTCTGGAAAAGTCCACTTTTACACTTTGACGCTTTGAAGCTGTGACGCTTTTAATTGCTATAGTATACTATGTTTTTAAATACAAGTCAAGATTCGGTTATTAGACAAAAAAAGACAAAAAGAAAAGTCCTAACCCAGCAAATCTATGTTGCCAAATTAGAACCTTTTATAGTGCGCCTCCAGGGGATCGAACCCTGGACACTTTACTTAGTGGCCTTTATTTAGGAAACCCTAAATAAATTGCGAAAAGAACTAATGCTATTCCAAATGCAATGGAGATTTTACGCCAATAATTACTCTTTCTATGAGAAATCCCAAAGGCAATTAAAAATATACCTATTAACATTGAAATTACCATTAAAAAAAAACCCATATTATTTACTCCTTTCAAGATGAATTACTCTATCATGAAGTTTAGCCACTTCCAAATCATGAGTTACAGTAATAATAGTAGTGTTAAATTCTTTATTCATTTTAAAAAGTAAATTTACAATTCTTTCTCTGTTATCCACATCCAAAGATGCCGTGGGTTCGTCAGATAAAATAATTTGAGGCTTCATAATTATTCCTCTAGCAAATACAGCCCTAGCCTTTTCTCCGCCAGAACAGTCAAGTGGTTTCTTTTTTAATATAGGTTTAATCTCGATTGCATTAATTACATTTTCGAAATCCTCTAGCTTAAACTCCTTTTTTCTAGATCCTGCATAATGCAAAGGTAATTTGATATTATCTTCAATTGTCAAAGAATTGATTAATGCTGACTCTTGAAGGACAAAACCAAGTTTTTGGTTTCGCCATTGTGCTAACTCACTTGCCTGTAAATTATCAGTTAACGAGCCAAAAAGAGTATATTCACCGCTATAATCTTTATCTAGCAATCCTATAATATTTAGCAAAGAACTTTTTCCTACTCCTGATTCTCCTACTATGGCAATTTTTTCACCAGCATTAACTTCAAGTCTAAAATTATTCAAGATGGAAAGCTGCGTCTTCTTTTTCTTATACACTTTTTCCTTAATATGTAAATCAATAATTTTCTTCATTGTAATACCCCCAAAGAAATTGGCACTTTTTTAATTTTCCTTAACATGTTTTCGACAATAATCATTCCAATAATAATATCAAAAATGAATACTACCAATAAAGCAAACCAATCCATTCCTATTAAACCAAATACTCCATAAGTGACAAAAGTAGCATCTTTTCTTAACCAACATCCATATCTACTATAAGCAGTGATAAAAAAAACAACTATTAAATTAAGAAAAAAAAGTATCCCATAATAACTATAAAATATTTTTCTTAACTTTGAATAACTTAATCCAACTAATAAATTAATTGTGAAGTCTTTCAACATTAAACGAATACTAACTAATGCGCTCCAAATAGAAAGACCAGTTATAATTACAAGTAAGATTAATGTTATTATAGATATAATTTTTAATGAATGCAGATAATATTCATTAAAATATTCATAATTTTCCTTTTGACTAAAGAAATTAAATTTCAATCCTAGATTTTCTTTCATAATCTCACTTAAATCCTCTACTTTTTCTTTTGTAGTTTGAAGAATTATAACGTCCATAAGTCCATTCAATTGAAGGTCAATATTTGCATGTTTAATAAAATCTTCGTTCACAGGCAAAAAAACCGAAAAATTATAGTAGTTCTTTGAATTGAGAGCATAAAAATTAGAGTGATATGCATTTTTTTTCAAAACGCCATGAACTTTTAGATTTATTGATTGCTCAAGCACAGGATCCTCAATTTTTATTGTCGAACCTACAGGATATGTTTTACTTAACCCTTTTCCTATCAAAATGGGTATTTCTTTATTATTATCCAATTGGTAATCAAAATCTAAATCCGTCCCTTGTGAAAGTTCAAATTGATTTAATTTATAATATTCTTCATTCATATAATTTAATGATATTTCCATATCATCATTATTAGGTAAGGATACAATAAATCCATCTGTATAAAAAGCGTATTTTAAATTGTTATTTAAATAGTCATATACTATTTGTGTTCCATTTTCCACAATTGCATCAATGTCAATATTACTATCAGGATCTAGGTTAGCAATGTAAGTACCTTCTTGATCCATATACTTTATTTCTTGATACCCTTGAAAAGTTGACAAGATTGAACGAGCAGCAGTAAAAATCGTATAATTTGCCATAAAAAATAATAGAAGCATAGCTATACTAAGTATCGCTTTTCTTAAAAATATTTTTGTAATAAAAAACTTAAAATTTTTCATATTTTCCCACCTGACTTGCACTAATTAATATATATATAACAAAAATACAAACTAAATAAAGATTGCTGGTTAAGTTAAAATTTAAGTAGACATTTATAACTATTAATAGAAGATAAACTAACCCTAATATCGTTAGGCATTCCAAAGTATACCGAATAGTGATATTAAATAGAATATCCCCTACAAGTATTCTACAATATATTTCTGTTTTTTTTCTATGTAACATTTGATAATGAAAAACCACCACAATAAATGTAAATAAAAGGTTAATTAAGGTTTGATGATCCACAAAACTTTCCAAAAACGCCTTTAAAATATATGAGTCTAAACTTAAAGTCTTTACATAATCAAATATTAAATTTAAAGAAAAACAAAATAAGTATGTAATACATAATTCCAATCTATCAACAAATCTAAACAAGGATCTTCCCATACTTCCCCCTTAATATATTAACTATACAATCTTTACTAGGTATGGAATTGCAAAGAAAATCAGCTTTATATTTTAAACATAAGTGAATTTATACCAAACAATTTCAAACAGATACAAAATTGTTAATTGCGGTCCCACGAAAACTTTGTAGTGTATTTATCACCCCAACGAAGTAAATCATCCCAAACCGAACCTGTAACCTTTCCGTTGGTAGCAGTCTTGCTAAGAAGAGTTTTTCCATTTCTAGTATATTTAAAAGAAGCATATCTATAACCTGAGCCTGGGTAGTTCCATGCAGCTCCATTATATTTGACTTGGAGAATTTCTACACTAGAAGCTTCATTTAAACTATTACCAAAACTTACAGCATATGCCATACTTGTTACTCCTATTGTAAGAGCAAAAGCAACCATTAACGCAGAAAAAGTTTTTTAAATTTATTTTTCATAGTAATCCTCCCTTTTTTTCTTTTTTCAATTCAATTCCATTTATAAACAATATCCTTTTTGGGTTGTAATGTCAATACATATTTTACCATTAATTCCATTTGAAATCTTAAATTCTTGTTGTATCTCTAATTAGCTCTTACAATTTATTTCTTGACTTTACTAGATAGTAGTATTTATTATAACTCTTCGCTTAATAATTTTTTCTAGAGCTTAGTCTTTTATCCTTGATTATTCCAACGCGGTGGTATGCAGGCGGAAAAGGTCTTGATAGCTTTAGAGATGCTATGCTAAATGATATACGCATTAAAGAACTACACGATTGTTTACGTCCAGAAGAAATATTTCCGTATACAAATAATCGTGGAGGAGTGTGCTATTTCTTATGGGATCAAAGTTATGATAATATTGCAAACCTTACTAAAGTCGTAACACATGATTACAATAATGAAAGTCGGACCGTCAACAGGTCTCTGAAAACAAGAGATCTTGATATTTTTATTAGAGACAGTCAATCAATAACAATATTAAATAAAGTAATTTCTGATAGTAAAACTGATAATTTAAGTCACCATATTTCAGCTGCCAAAGCTTTCGGATTTAGAACATTTTTCATTAAAGATAAAAAATTTCGTTCTACTAAAACGGGGCTTAAGGAGCCTGTATTATGTTACGGTAGGGCTGGCAAAATTGGGTTTGTAGAATTCTCGGATATTACTTCTCATATAGATTGGGTGAATTTATGGAAGGTTTATGTACCCGAATCTAACAATATTGGAACAGAGCTAAGTGACGATAATCAAAACTCTTTTGTAGGTGGACCTTACACGGTTTGCACAGAAACTTATTTGGTTGTTGGAGCAGAACTTCATTTAACGGAATTGTCAGCCTCCAATCTAGTTTTATATCTGAGAACAAAGTTTGCTCGTTATTTACACAGTTTACCGAAAATCAGTCAGCATGGAACGAAGAAGACATACAGATTTGTACCTCTTCAGGATTTTACAACATCATCTGATATCGACTGGTCACAGAGCATTGATAATATTGATGAACAGCTTTTTGGTAAATACGGGCTAACCAATGATGAGAAACAGCATATCCGTACATCAATAAAGGAGATGGCATGAGAAAGGAGCTTGGAAATTGAAAGCAACAGAAGCAAAGCTATTAGAATTTATTAAAAAATCACCTCAATTTGTGATTCCAATTTATCAAAGGTCGTATTCCTGGTCAAAAAGGGAATGTCGTCAACTCTGGGATGATATTGTGCGTGCTGGCAGTGATGAGGATGTCAACGCCCACTTTATTGGTTCTATCGTTTATATAGAAAAAGGAATTTATCAAGTCACAAGCCAATCGCCGATATTGGTCATTGATGGCCAACAAAGATTAACAACGATTTCGTTGCTAATTGCTGCATTAGCAGATAAGCTTGATCTTTTGCCAGACGGTAATCAGGAAATTCTAGAAGGATTTTCACCTAGGAAATTGAGAAACTATTATCTGCGAAATCCAGAGGAAGAGGGAGAGAAGTATTATAAGCTTATTCTTTCTAAAACAGATAAAGAATCCATGCTAGCGGTTGTTGACAAAATAGATATCCCCCGTGATCATTCATTCAAGATTTATGAGAACTATGACTTATTTAGAGTATGGCTAGATGAGTATTCGGATCACCTAGATGTAGTGTGCAGAGGCATCGCAAAACTTATCGTTGTTGATATTGCATTGAGTAGTGACCAAGATAACCCGCAGCTAATATTTGAAAGCATGAATTCTACAGGAAAGGAATTAACTCAAGCCGATCTTATTCGTAACTACATATTAATGGGTCTTGATATAAAGCAGCAATCCTATTTATATGAACATTTTTGGAGACCGATGGAAATTGATTTTGGACAAGAAGCTTATACCTCGGATTTTGATGGATTCCCGTTATCCGCTTAAAAAGAAAAAGTGGCTGTCACTTTAACGATTGAAAAATCGTGAAGTGGCAGCTTCCTTTTTTGTACTGTTGATTAAACATAAGAATTGAAGACTGCAAGAAAAAGCAT
>JAAYNY010000010.1 GCA_012520635.1 Clostridiales bacterium
AAAAGGTATGTATATAAGAGCCAGAAAGAACTATGGATAGTAATCTTTGAATTATTATCCAAAACAGGCGTTAGAGTTACAGAATTAATTAAAATTCAACTTGTCGATATAACAATTGGTGAGAGGTCTGGAAGTCTGAGGGTAATAGGTAAAAATCATAAAGAGCGTGATATTCCTTTGCACATTGATGTTAGAAAGGCTATTACCGCATATATGGAAGTACGAGATAAGTTGTTAATCGATTCTGAATTCCTATTAATAAGTGAGCGTAAGGTTCATTTTACCCGTTCTGGTATCTACAAAATATTGAAGCATTGGGAAGCCGACACATATATTAAAATCCACCCCCACAAATTTAGACATTATTTTGCTACTAGCCTTCTTAATAATCCAAACGCTAATGCTGATATTAATACTATTCAGTATTTGTTAGGACATCAATCAATAGAAAGCAGTGCAGTCTATTTACGTGTTAGACAAGAAGATTTAACAAAAAGTATTGATTCTATTGATGACCTTTAAAAAGTATGCAGTACATTCAAAATAGTAAGTTGAATGTACTGCTATACATTTATCAACTGGCTTATCCACAGGTCATATAAAATTCGTTATCTATTCCTGCACCTACTGTAAATCTTCCATTAGTTCATCTAAACTTCTATAACACCTATCCAATAGTCCATAATCAATATCATCCCTATCATTTTCACTACAAAACTGAATTCTGTAGAGGATTTCAAGGTTTTCATCGAAACCCTTATCTACTATCATATTCTTAAATTTAAACGACTCCATTACGGAAAATAAAAGAGTTTGCTACAATATGTAGTAAAATGTTATATTCACTCTAAATCTCAATTATTTTGTTTCCTTTATTATACATGGCTTTAATGGTAAATTCAACCACCCACTCTAAAGTCGCAAAGTTATAGTTATTTATTCTCATTTTTGTTTTCAATGTTTATAATTATCATGCTATTAATTAATTTATAGAAACAGAATAAAAGAGTTATGTCCTTTTATAAATTAAATATAGTCATTTCACAATCTTACTTTATCATCCATACCTACTAATATCTAAAACTTACATAATCCTAGCATTTCAAACCTTCTCTTGCTTCTTACTGCCTTTAATTGCGCTACTTTATTTATTTTTTACAATAACTAATTAACCCAATAATTCTGAAAAATTATTTCCTACTTTCCTTTCACTTTTTACCTTAATCCTATCTATGTGCACTTATAATAAACATTCCCTTTCCAGATAATAAACTTCTCTCATCAACACCCTTCAACCTCCCATAAACACTGACTTGTTATTCTCTCCCACTTTTCCATTTATTATCTCTATTCTATCTTGAAGTGAAGTAAAGTACTTGTATTCGTCCATTTTTCTTCGAAAACTGAAAATAAAGTACTTCTAAAATGAGTCACTGGAGTGATGGTAAATGAGCGCCTTTATCTATTTCTCATGTTCTAAATATTCACTCAACAAATCCTTTTAGTGTACTTAAATAAGTCAAGCAAGTACTCCAGTGTGTTTTATAAAACTCAGTTGTACTTATAAACTTAAGCATCCATTCTATATAGTAATTCCATTCATTATATCTCTAAAGCCTTCTGTTTAGCAGGTTTGACACACTGATGTGATGTTACTTGAGTGATAAATGATGAGTTATTGCTCCATTTCTCATGTCCATTTTATCTTCCATTCAGTGAATCAAATCACAGTAATCTCTGGACATTGAGTGAGGTGTTATTCTACTTTTACAATAATTTAGAATAAAAAAACATGGCTGCTGGGGGGTTGCCTTGTCCCTGACTGGCCATGTTTTATGACAGTACTTTATTTGCTTAAATATAGGTATCTACTTTTTGATAGAACATAAATAAAATTACACATAAACATATGAATTTTACAATTCCACTCTACCCTCTAAGGCTCTAAGTAAGGTTACTTCGTCAATATATTCAAGATCTCCACCTACTGGTATACCACTAGCAATCCGGCTGACCTTAATTCCTGCAGGCTTAATCAGCTTACTTATATACATAGCCGTTGCTTCTCCCTCAAGACTTGAATTTGTTGCAATAATAACTTCTTCTACATCCTGCTGAAGACGGGTCATTAGTTCTTTAAGCTTGATATCCCCAGGCCCAATTCCAAGCATGGGGGATATGGCTCCGTGAAGAACATGATATACACCTTCATATTTTCCTGTCTTCTCATAAGCTGCTAGATCTCTTGGGTTTTCTACAACCATTACCTGTTTTTTATTCCTTTTTTGAGAGGAACATATTGGGCATAGTTCTTTATCAGTAAGTGTGAGACACTCCTTACAATACTGAACATTCTTCTTAGCATTTACTATGGCATCTGACAAGCCCGTCACCTGATCTGCAGGCATATTTATTATATGAAAAGCAAGCCTCTGGGCTGTCTTTGCACCAATGCCCGGAAGCCTTGAT
Source organism: Clostridiales bacterium (assembly GCA_012520635.1). Classification (GTDB taxonomy): domain Bacteria; phylum Bacillota; class Clostridia; order Lachnospirales; family Lachnospiraceae; genus Mobilitalea. The sequence continues at coordinate 2,470 of JAAYNY010000010.1, forward strand.
AACTCTTCTATTAACTTGCTTATCTGACTACTATAATAATCCATTAGAAGGGGAATCCTCCTAATCCACCTAAACCACCAGTAATTTCACCCATTACTTCTGATGATTCAGTCTCCATTGCCCTTAATGCTTCATTTGTTGCTGCCACAATAAGGTCTTCTAACATCTCAATATCATCAGGATCAACTACTTCCTCTGAAATCTTAATGGATTCTACTTCCTTTTTACCATTAACTATAACCTTAACAGCACCACCACCGGCACTAGCTTCCCAAGTCTTTTCCTCTAACTCCTTGGTCTTCTCCTCCATTTGCTTTTGCATACGTTGTGCCTGTTTCATTAAATTATTCATATTTCCAGGCATTCCTCCCCCTGGAAATCCACCTCTTCTTGCCATATAAATTAGCTCCTTTCTTTGCTTTCATATTTCTATTATAAGTAACTTTTTTATTGTATCTACTCATACTGAATAGGTGCCTTGATTAACCTAGTTAAATCAACTACATCATTCATATTCTCTTTTTCTTTATCTAGAAAACGAACACTAATATCAGTCTGTTTATTAATCATTCTGGCGATTGTATCAAGGATAATCTTCTTATGACTTTCCCTATCTACAAATTCTTTATCAACTATATCTGTTACCACTATCTCTAATCCCTTATTATCATCTACACTTAGGGTAGAACCATTAAGAATAGAACCAAGTGGTGGTGATTTCTTTGCAATTTGATTTACTAGGTTTCGCCAGTTACTGGCTACTGCCTTCAAATCATCTGGTAGAGCTTCAGGTAATATCTCCTGTCTAATAACTGGTTCAGGTTCAAATTCAGGCTTAGAATCTACCATTTTGCTATTTGCTGTTGGGATAATTGTGATACCCTCTTCTATTTTTTCTTCTAGAATCTTTATACGGTTAAGTAGGGAGTCGTAATTTTGCTCCATCTGAGGTTTACATAGCTTTATTAAGCCGATTTCTACAAGCACTCTCTTTCTTGAAGCATATCTAATCTGATTAGACAATTCCGAGAACACTCTAATAAATCTCATAAGAGTATCTACATCTATATTCTGTGCCTCTTGCTTTAAAATCATCAAATTCTCATTGGAGATGTCGATAATAACCTCTCTTACATCCTCTGTAGTCTTAACCAAAAGCATATTACGAAGATACCAGATAAAATCTATGACAAACTGTGATAGTTCCCGTCCATTACTTTCCACATCATCTAGAATCCTTATACACCTGGATACATCATGGCATCCTATAGCTTCAAGTAGTTGGGAAAACACCTTAGTATCCACCGCTCCCAGCACTTCAAGAACATTTTCATAAGTAATGGTCTCTCCAAGATAGAATGATATACATTGATCTAACAAGCTTAGGGCATCCCTTAAGGAACCGTCTGCTGCTCTTGCAATATATTGCAAAGCCTTATCCTCTACCTCAATCTTCTCTTCAGTCATTAACTCACTAAGCCTGTCTACTATGATATCAAGGTCTATCCTTTTAAAATCATATCTCTGACATCTTGATAAGATGGTAACAGGAATCTTATGAACCTCGGTTGTTGCCAATATAAATATAACATATGAGGGAGGTTCTTCTATAGTCTTTAACAGAGCATTAAAAGCTCCGGTAGATAGCATATGAACCTCGTCTATGATATAGACTTTGTATCTTCCTTCTGTGGGAGAATATCTAACTTCTTCCACAATCTCTCTAACATTCTCTACACCATTATTAGAGGCAGCATCTATCTCAATCACGTTCATGGAAGTACCAGCAATAATTCCTTTGCACATACTACATTCATTGCAAGGATTGCCTTCCTGAGGATCCTGACAATTTACTGTCTTGGCAAATAATTTAGCAACTGAAGTTTTACCAGTTCCCCTGGTACCTGTAAAAAGGTAGGCATGACCTATCCTCTCGGATTTTATTTGATTTTTTAGTGTTGTTACTATATGTTCCTGACCTTTAACATCCTTAAAATTGTCAGGCCTAAACTTCCTGTAAAGAGCCAAATATGACATGGACTGCTTCCTTTCTACTTCTGCTACAACTTGTCTTATACCGTCCCATTATAACACTGGGATATTGTAAAATCAATTATAAGAAGACAGTCCTTAATCGACCATCTTTTTCTCAAAATGCTGATAATCCTTGCTGTTTCTCCATTCCCCTCCCCATGTAAAACCTCTACTTATAAATGCTTGGTAACAAGGGTCATCTTTTCTTATATAATATATATTTTCTTTATCTCGGTCCGTATATTCCAGGCCACTTTCCGGTAAGACCTCGGTCTTCCCATTTCTGGTACTAACATAAGGATTATATAAAGGATTAATATCAATAGCCAGCCCATCACTATGAACTGAACGCCTGGTGGTTCCATCTACAACTCTAAAGTTAAATGATGAAGAGTTATTATCTTCCATGGATTTCATATCATCGGCATCATATTCATCAATAAGAAGCATTTTCTCTATAGGATAGGAAATCTTATATAAGTCGTAAAATATGTCCACCACATCTTCTGCAATCGCCTTATTAACAATCATTTCACCGATATGGGTCTCCCCGTCAAAGCCCGTGTGAAGAACTCTTATATATCTTAAATCACTATGGGGAATATCTGCGTCTTCCTTATAAGATTTCCCTGCAATGCGACTGATTATTTCTGGACTTAGTTCTTCCACTATAAACAAAGAATCTATAAACTCCTGTTCCATATCAGTCAAATCTATTACTGTTCCTGCCGGATAACCTCTTAACTTATCCCTAATTAGTTGGGCGTCAAATAAATCATCGGAATCATTATCAGTATTAGCTGTTTCTTGCATATCCTCTATCGACTCTTCTACTTCATAATCTTTAAATTTCATTTCATGATCTTTCATCATAGCCCTATGCATATCCTCGATCGACTCTTCTACTTCATCTATATTCATATGATTATTCTCTGTGATTATATCTAGTTCCATATCTTCATACATATCTTCCCTTTTATCACTTGCCTCTTCTGTTACCTTTTCCTTAGAAGAGCTTGGGAACTCCTCATTTTCACCCAAATTCTGTGATGGATCCTCACCAGAGCTGCAAGCCCCCATAAAAAGGGAGAGCAGGAGAATCTTACTTAATAACAAGCCTCTCCTTTTCATATTAATCCTCCTCAATCACATGGATTTCAAGATAATCAAATCCGATGGTTTCAATAAAGTTATCCTGGTTAAATCTTGTTCTACCATCTCTTTTAAAATCATTAATATTAGAATCTAGCCATATAGGTTTTGCTAGGTCATATTCCTGACATATATCATCAACTGCAGCAAATACCTTCTGTGTCCTTCGTAAACCCTGGTCTTCATTGCAAATAACCATATCTTTTATCATTTTGTTATCTTTAAATACTTTTGCCCATATACGAAACATAACATATCCCTTCCAATTAAAATATACGGCAAAAAAGTTGCTTATCAAGCGTCTTGCGTATATAATAATTTATGTTAGATGAATAATTATCATTACTTCGTTCTATTATATCGGAAGCAAAATAAAAATTAAAGTATTAATATAAAGTAAGAAGGTTTTATAATGGATGGAAATACTAGAAGGAAAAAAATAATAGAGATAATCAGCGATAGGAAAAACCCTATATCCGGGGGTGATCTGGCACAAATGCTAGGTGTCAGTAGACAGGTTATCGTTCAGGATATAGCTCTTCTTCGTGCCTCGAATTATGACATTATGTCTACCACAAGGGGATACCTACTTAATAAAGTAAGCGTTCCAACATTCCGACGAGTAATTCACGTAAAGCACACTACCGATGATATCGAAGATGAGTTAAATATCATCGTTGATAACGGTGCAGAGGTATTAGATGTCCATGTAATCCATGAGATATACGGTCAGATAGTCACTGAATTAATTATTAGAAACCGTAACGACGTGGCTGATTTTGTTAAAAAAGTTAAAGAGAAGAAAATAGTTCCATTAAAAGAACTTACTGCTGGAACCCATCGACACACCATAGAGGCTAAAAGCGAAGAAGTCCTTGACCGAGTAGAGGAAGCCCTGCGAAGAAATAATTATCTAATAGATTAAATAATAAAATCTTTAAAAAAAGAACATGTATTATTACTTCTACATGTTCTTTCTTTTTTAATCATTTTATCATCCCTTTAGCGTAAAAGGAGCATAGGATTTACAGTCTCTTCATCTTCTAACACCATAAAGTATAAGTTACTTCCTTCAACAGAATAGAACTTCGTAGGCTCATTAATTACACCTATGACATCACCTTCTGAAAGTCTATCACCAATCTTGTGATTAACATTTGCCAGCTGACCATATAGAAGGGAATAGCCATCTCCAATATTCATTGTAACAGTAAGTCCTGTTACAGGGTCATCATAAATGTCTGCAATAACTCCATCTGCTGCTGATTTAACTTCTGTACCCACCTCAGCGTCTATAATAATTGCCGGGTTTACTTTAAACTGCATTAATGTAGCATGATAAACCAAGTGATCTACATTGTAGTTCATAATTACATTGCCTTCAACAGGCCAAAGAAGACCCTTGTCCACTTGAAAACTTAGATTAGGTAAGTTCTGAACTGTTGCACCAGTGGTCTCTACTGCCGGAGTTTCTTCCTCCGTATTAGTTTGTGATTTCTCTGCTGCTCGTATATGATCAGGCTTATACTCTGCAAGGTCAATTCCGTTCTCTTCTTCTTCTGAATATACATCATATTCAAGAAGACTGTCATTGTTGGCAACATCATCACTGCCTTCTGCCACATCAATACCTTGGCCTTGATCGCTGACTTGATCTAATGAATCATTAGTATCAGCTTGAAGATTATTATTATCTTCACTTGCTATGTTATTATCCGGCTCATTTAGGTCTACTACAAAATCCTCCGTTTCATCATCATTATTAGAGGATAAGTTTGATCCAATGATTGCTACTGCAGCTATAGCGATAATACCGACAAATAATAACACATAATAACCTTTACCTTTGAAAAACTCAGCTAAACTATTCTTTTTCACTATCATCACCTCTAGAATATATTCTTCTCAGTTATTGATATATTTATTCCTAAGTCATCTTCCGGGATTAAATATTTATCTCACGAAAAAATGTTCAACTTATTTTATTAATATTTCCATTAAATGATTTTTTAATCCCACTTATATAGGTAATTATTGACTTTTTTGTTGTTGTTTAATCATTTGGGAAGTTTTTAAGATAGGTTGGGTGAAAATAGGACGGACGAATAGAAATAGGGAACAAAAAATAAGCCGTTTTAAGACGTGCTCAGGTCTGTTTCTAAGTGAAGAACAATACTCTCTTACATACATCAAATATAAGTTTGAATATAGCTATTTAATTTTTCCTCTGTATCAATACCATACTTATTTGCAACCAAGCTAAAATACTCCATAATTTCATTCTTATCAATTATTTCTCGTGATGGTTGTAATGGATTATAATCACTTCTAGCATCTTTCCATGGACTTTCATTATGAGTAATTATTTCTAATACTTTTCCACTATATTTACCAAATGAATTAATAACTAAATCAATTACTTTCCTTTCCTGGTCACTTAACTCCACAAAACGTTCTTTAAATATTGCAAATCTATTATCCTCTATCGGGTTATATTTGAAATCTTTAAATAAATTGTAGACCTGCTCATATACTGGTCCATGAACCCATGCCATACAATCTTCTTTAAACAAAGGTTCATCAAACATAACCATGTATATCCCCTGTATAAAATATAAGATTTTCTGTAATGCTAATGGAGTTATTTCCTGCATTTGCTCAAATATATAAGATATGGTTAAAAGCATTTCGTCAGAAACGCAAAAAATTTCCACAATTTTTTCTGCTGCCCGAATTGCCTTTTTGTATGCCGTTTCTCCCAGCTTATCAGCGTTTTCATTTAACAACTTAATCATATAATTAGGTGATGACAATGCTTTTTTAATAATATCTGAGTATTCTTTAGATGGCATTTGACCTAAAAGATATCGTGTGATAGTAATTTCACCAAATCCAAGAG
>JAAYNY010000094.1 GCA_012520635.1 Clostridiales bacterium
AGATTAAGAGAAATTGAAAGAATGGCTGAAGATGGAACATTTGACGTTCTTCCTAAGAAAGAAGTTATCCAACTTAAAAAAGAATGGGATAAGCTTGAGAGGAACCTTGGTGGTATCAAGAACATGAAGAAACTACCAGATGCTATCTTCGTTGTAGATCCTAAGAAAGAAAGAATCTGTATTCAAGAAGCACATAACCTTGGAATCCCACTAATTGGTATCGCTGATACTAACTGTGACCCTGAAGAACTTGATTATGTGATTCCAGGTAATGACGATGCAATTCGTGCTGTTAAATTAATAGTTTCTAAGATGGCAGATGCAGTTATAGAAGCTAACCAAGGAATGCAGTTAACAGATACAACTGATGAGGCTGAAGTATCAGGAGATGTGGAAGCTGATTTAGTAGAAGCAGTTACAGAATAATGTGTGAATGGGTCTGTTGCAGATGTAAGGCTTACCGTTAGGTTAGTATCAGACATTTCAACAGTCCCATTTTTAAAATATAAATATTTCGGAGGTAAATTATGAGTATAACAGCTAGTATGGTAAAAGAGTTAAGAGAAATGACCGGAGCAGGCATGATGGATTGTAAGAAAGCTCTTACAGAGACATCAGGCGACATGGAAAAGGCTGTAGAGTATTTAAGAGAAAAGGGACTTGCAGCTGCTGAGAAAAAAGCAGGTAGAATTGCTGCTGAAGGTATTGTAGATGCAAGCATTAGCGAAGATGGTAAGGTGGCTTCCATTGTTGAAGTTAACAGTGAAACAGACTTCGTTGCTAAGAATGATAAGTTTAAAGAGTATGTTGCAGCTGTTGCAGCTCAAGCAGCTAAGACAAATGCAGCTGACATAGATGCATTTTTAGAAGAGAAGTGGGATTTAGATCCTTCTAAGACTGTAAAAGAAGAGTTATCATCAATGATTTCTATTATTGGTGAGAACATGAATATCAGAAGATTTGAAAAAGTTACTGCTGAGAACGGATTTGTATCTTCTTACATCCATGGTGGTGGAAGAATCGGTATCTTATTAGAAGTTGAAAGTTCTGTAGTAAATGATGATCTTAAGGAAGCTGGTAAAAACATTGCAATGCAGATTGCTGCTATGTCTCCAAAATATATTAGCAGAGATGAGGTTCCTGAGGAATATATTGCTCATGAGAAAGAAATTATAAAAGCTCAGATAAAGAACGACCCTGCAAACTCTAAAAAGCCTGATAATATCATAGAGAAGATGTTAGAAGGTAGACTGAATAAGGAATTAAAAGAAGTATGTCTCCTTGATCAGCCATACGTTAAAGATAGCAACATGAACGTTAGCCAGTATCTTGAGTCTGTATCCAAAGAAGCAGGTGTAACAGTATCCTTAAAACGTTTTGTACGTTTTGAGACTGGTGAAGGCCTAGAGAAGAAGTCTGAGGATTTTGCTGCTGAAGTGGCAAAGCAGATGGGTCAGTAAGGTTAATTTAGCATAATTTTATAATGACTTTATAGGAGGCTCTAAAAGCCTGTATTGATGGCATATATGCTGTTTACGGGATTTTAGGGCCTCTTTAATATTTATTTAGAAACCTCGTAAAACCTCGCGAATCGATATGGAAACTTGAATCGATTTGCGTAAAATTTGCGTATACGCAAAACAGAATTTGCGTACAACAATCTTTGGCGAAGTTTACGCAAATTCCGCAAAAAATACAATTATTATCATTTTATTTGTCCATCAGCTGGCGGTCCATCATACTTCATTATGGATCAGGAGTTTCTAAAAAATCGTGTTGGCTGTCTTTGATTTTGCTTTTCATATCATCAATTTGTACAATTTCCCTTTCCAAGGATGTTTTTTCCTGTGCATCATCCACTGCTTCCTGCAGTCCCCTCATGATACTATCAAATTCCTCGCTCATTTAGACACCACCTTTACGTATACTTAATATAAGCTTTTATAGCACCTTCTTGCCAATTAACCTTACATCATTTTCTTATCTATAAGTAGCTTCATAATTCTTTGTAAGAAATCATAGATTGACACCCATAATAATTATAGTGGATATAAAAAGAATAGTCCATAAATTATTGACAAATGCGAACATCGTTTATTAGTTGCTGTTTAAGTGTAGGCATTTCATTTTAGTATAGTTACTGTTTAGTATCATTACGACATATTCGCTAATTGAGAAATAGAGCGTTTTACTCTATATAATACGTGAAGAACTATTTCATTTCCCGATGATGAAGACCTTGGAGAAATAAACCCTGTATTTATATGGGTTTATGAAAACAAAGGTCAAGATTTCGACCAACTTACGACTGAATAATAAAGAATATTTAAAAGAATCTCTTGGAACAGGGTTTCTTTTTTATGTGCCAGAAATGAAAAGCCTTGAACCTTATACTACGTTATCGCTAAGTTTATATTTCCAATAGCATCTAAAATATCAGCGTTCACAGATAAATAGCTAGCTTTTGTGAACATATGTGGTATACTTAAAAATAGAGTGTATTTGTATAAGAAAAGTGTTATAAGACGTCTTACTGAGTAGTTAAGTTCAGAGTCATTGAACTGATGCAAAATTAGAACATATACTGTTGACGCCGAGGAGGTAAATGATGCGTATCAGCTACAATAAATTATGGAAGTTACTAATTGATAAACATATGAATAAGCAGGATTTAAAGAAAGTGAGTGGTATCAGTTCCGCATCTGTTGCAAAGTTAGGAAAAGGAGACAATATCACTACTGATGTTCTGATTAGAATCTGTACAGCACTTAAATGCGATATTGCAGACATTATGGAATTAGTTAATGACACTCCGGATAAAGATTAATTTCGGATGTTTGATAGAAATGACTTTGAGGATACAGACGAAGATGAACTTAATAATTTAGAGGAACTTAAAGTTGGAACAGATTGTATAAAACCTGATACGGATAATGATGGAATATTGGATGGGGATGAAGTTAAAATTTATAAAACATCTCCTATCTTAGAAGATACAGATGGTGATACAATATCAGACGGAGATGAGATACGGTTAGGTTTAAATCCTCTAAAAGCTTATTCTGATGATATTACTCATGATAGTAAAAGAAAATTTCAACAATCATTAAGCGAAGAAAATATAGAACCTTATTTAATGGATAGTGAAAATTTATTGGTGCCCTATATAAACGGTTTAGTATCAGATGTAATAGATAAAAATATTTATGTAGGACATTATAATAATGATGCAATACAAGATAACCGTGCTATAATTGGCGAGCCAGTAAGAATTCACTCTTCCTATACCGAGGAGGATGAATTAACCCTTGGATTTAATTACAGTGGTTTCTTAAGTTATTACGCTGAAGATGATTTAAATACGTTAGTTATCTGTCGTTACATAGAAGATGATTTTTTACCTTTAGAAACTGAGTTAGACAAGCTTAATCGAACTTTGAATGCTAATATAACTGGAGGAGGTATCTACTTTGTACTTGATCTAGAAGAATTTCTAAGTGGTTTTGGAATTTATACACAGAAAAGCCTAATAAATAATGATGTTGACATACGTTCTTTTGATGAAGAGTTTGTAATACTAAGTGTGGATGATGAATCTGTTGCGAACGATGTTCCAGAGGAGTGGCTCGAGGAATATGATAGCAACCGTACAAAAAACAATTTATTTGATAGTCAAGTAGCAGTTTCAAACCATGACTTGACTTACTCTGTACTAAATAAGTCCTTGAGAAATTCTGTAAAAGGCCAAGCAGATATTACTTTTGTTATTGATACAACGGGATCCATGTACAGTGCTATTTATAACGTTCAAAATAATATATCTAAATTTGTAGATCGCCTTACATCAGAATATAATGTACAAGTAAACTTCGCTCTTGTAGATTATAAAGATATTACAGATGATGGATTGGATAGTACTAGAGTGATTAAAAATGGAACATCAAATTGGTTCTCTAATGTTGAGATGTATAAAAACAAGATATCCAATCTATACATTAATGGTGGAGGTGATACACCAGAGACTGCGATTGATGGGTTAGCTATGGCATATAACTTAGATTATCGTAGCAACGCTAACAAGTTTGTTGTTTTAGTTACTGATGCAGACTATAAAGTCAATAATCAGTATGGAATTAAATCTATGAATGAAATATCGGATATGTTAAAAAGTAAAAATATTATTACATCCGTGATAGCGCCAACATATTATAGGAGTTACTATACGACCCTTTATCAGAATACTGATGGCATCTTTGCTGATATATATGGAGATTTTAGCTCAGAGTTATTAAAATTAGCTGATAGAATTGGGGAAGCGGTTAATGATGGAACCTGGGTTCTGTTAAGCGATTATCAATATGTAAAGCTTGACGCTGAGGTTTCACCGACAAATGGCGTAGATACAGATGAGGATGGCATTAGTGATTATCGTGAACTCGGGGTAAAAGAGGAAAGAGACCTAAGTCAACTTGTTAAATTACTATTAAAGATAAAAGGTATCCCAGAAGAACTATATGAAGGGAAAACAAGTGTAACTGTTTATAGATATATCACGAATCCTGTGCTTGTTGATACAGACTTTGACGGTTTAAATGATAATGATAGTAGAGATTTAGTGAAACGTGATAACGGATTACTTGATGCTAATGCGTTTTCTGGTGACATCATTGGCTATTTTAAGGTTCCTATTAAAATTGATTTTACCGTAGACTATTCACAGTTTTTTATCAAGAGTAATACTTCCTATCATAGGGATTTAAGTGTACTTGGCTCAATTTATGCAACGGCTGCTTACCACGGGGATGTTAATGTTACCTCAGGAGCTCGACAATCTGGTAAGCTTATAGACATATATCGACTATTTGGCTTGCAGGATGTTAAGAATTATAAACTTGCCGCGGAGTTCTCTGATGATGATATTTCTGAAGTTTTCATCGGGCACAGGCTAGTAGAATATAAAGGGGAGAAAAAGGATATCATTTTTGTATCTGTAAGGGGTACAAATGGGACAATCCAGGAATGGTCTAGTAATTTTGATGTAGGGGCTAATACGGATGATTACTGGGACAGAAATAATATATACTGGAGAAATAAGAGCAATCATAAAGGATTTGATGCTACAGCAAATAGAGTATATGACTATATTATAGAATATGTGGAAAACAATGTAAGTAAGGATGCAAAAAAAGTTATATATATTACTGGACATTCAAGGGGCGCAGGAATATCTAATATACTTGGTTCTCAATTTGAAAAGAAGAGTGATTACGAGACATATATATATACATTTGCTTGTCCAAATACAACAACCGATGTGAATGCTTCTACCTACAAAACTATATTTAATATCGTAAATAGTGATGATATTATTACATATTTACCATTAGAGGAATGGAATTTTGGTAAGTATGGACAAACAGAGCCTTACACTATTAGTGTTAAACAATATTATGAGGACTCTAGTCCATTTAAGAATAAGGTAGGCACCTATGAATGGTTAGTTGGTAAGGATTATAATAATGATGGTGGTACAAAAAGAACTCTAAAAGCGTTTGTAAAGGTTGCAAAAGATAGAGAGGAATTGTATAAATACGATATGACAAAAGATGGTGTTGTTAATCCTCACAACAAATATCATACAACAATAAAGGGTGCTCAAGAACAATTAGAGAAAGTGAAGCAAGAACTGATAGACCAGAGACTTGATCAGCTTTCGTATGCATATATAGATGATGGTATTCTTAAAAACGTATTAGTTAGATATAAGCCGGCTTTTTTAATGCAGGTTCTGGCAAATATGACTTGTGGAGTTGGCCCAACATTGGGGTTTGATGTGAATGGCAAATATGCTTCAGCAAAGACTTCGTTTGTAGCAACAAGTGGTAAAATAGGATATGAAAGTTTTGCATTTGGAGGAATGGCAAGCCCACATGCACAAGAAAGTTATATTCTAATTGTTAGAAATAATTTTAAACCATTGCCTTAGAACATAAAACTATGATTCCTCATAATGTACAATACGAAGACGGGCTAATATTATTACTAATGGGAATTGTACTCAATAATATGAATGGAGATTTTTATGGGACAATTATTACACGAAAAGAATAGAGTTAATTTAAAAAGAATTGTCATAAGGTTAAGTATCGCAGGCTCTTTTCAACTGTTATTATACCTAGTGCAATTTTTGCTAGTACCTGTGTTTTATTTCCCGGGTCCACATGATAATTCTTATATATTGATAATTACAACTATAATAATTGTTTTTTTAGGAATGTTTTCTTTTAATCGTAATTTGATATATTGGATTACTTCTATTCCGTTATATTATATTTTTGTGAATTTATATCATCCCCAATTTATATATGGGATTTATTATAGAGATCCTATCTTTGGATATATGACATCTCCTAATATTCTAATAATCTCTATGGTAGTCTTATTTATAGAAATACTTGTATGGATATTTGTTATGTTATTGCGCCTTATTCTACGAATAAGTAGGAAACCCTAGTCCACGTAGAATACTCTAAAATAATATACGTATCATATGGTGGACTTTTAGCGATAGCTTTTATGGTAGGGACATGGGGACAGGTGCCATGTCCTGAGGTTGGCATCTATGAATGGTTGGTAAGGATAATAATAATGATGGTGGTACAAAAAGAACTCAGAATGCTTTTGCAAAGGATACAAAAGATAAAGAGGAATTATATAAATACGATATGACAAAAGATGGTGTTGTCAATCCTCACAACAAATATCATACAACAATGAAGGGAGCTCAAGAACAATTAGAGAAAGTGAATCAAGAACTAATAGACTAGAGACTTGACCAGCTTTCGTATGCATATATAGATGATGGTATTCTTAAAAACGTATTAGTTAGATATAAGCCGGCTTTTTTAATGCAGGTTCTGGCAAATATGACTTGTGGAGTTGGCCCAACATTGGGGTTTAATGTGAATGGCAAATATGCTTCAGCAAAGACTTCGTTTGTAGCAACAAGTGGTACTCTAGGAGTTGGAGGAATGAAAAGTCCACATTGTCAGGAGAGTTATTACTTAATTGCTAGAAATAATTTTAAACCATTGCCTTAAGAAACAAATTATAAATATACTGGTATTCATGAATAAAGTATATTACGTCAGAATGGAGGTCTTTATGGAACCATTATTAAAAGATAAACAGCATATAGTAAAAAGTTTTTTTAAAAGATTAGCTATCGCTGCCTTGTTTCAGCTGTTGCTATACTTAGTGCAATACTTATTGGTCCCCGTAATTGCTTTTCCAGATCCCAAGGATGAAAATTTAAGTGGTGCTATAGTAATGATTACAACTTTTGTTTTTGCTTTTGTTGGAATGTATTTTTTTGTGCCTAATGTACTTTACTGGTTTGCAACTATGCCTATTTATTATTGGTTGGTAAGTTTATATCATCCGGAAAATATATATGGAATAAACTTTAGGGATGATCAATTTGCATACTTATCCTCAACAAATGTCCTTACTATTTCAATTATAGTTTTGCTTCTAGAGATTTTTGTTTGGATTATTGTTATGTTGCTTTTTTCAGTTCTTCGTTTACTAAAGAAAAAATAACATAACCAATAATAGATATAAAATTCCTTTTATGTTGACAACAAGATTGATGAGCCAAATATAAAAACTCACCTGAACAGTTAAGCTGGACTGAACAGGTGAGTTTTTCATTTAAGAAAGGAGATAAAGTGGCTCTCGTGGGACATAACGGAGCAGGTAAGTCTACTATATTCGAGCAAAGAGAAAACGGAAAGGAGAGAACAAATATGTTTAGAAAACGCAAAATGACCATGATTATAAGAAATGAATATGATGGATTTATGAGAAGAAAAGAAATAAGAACCTATCGTTCCTGTTTAGGTATGTTAAAACATCTAAGAAAACAAGTTCTAAAAACAGATCCGTGGGCGAGGATCATGCAGCTTGATGGCGTGCCCACGTTAGTTATTCATCAAACAGAAGCGCCGGGTGTGGTTACTGTTCGTCTAGTAGATAGTGAAATAGAAACATGATAATTAGGCAAGAAAAAAGTTGTAATAAAAATAATACATAAAGCTTTTCTGTAACAGAGGTACTTTTACCTTCTCACTTAGCTTGTGCAATAAAACTTTCCAAATAATTATTACGAAGTAGAAATGTTTTATGAAAGGGGGATTTGATTATGGTCAATATTGAGGAAATTAAAAAGGAATTATTAAAGGTTCCAAAAACTGAGATTCAGCCTAACACCTTTGCCAAAGAGCTTCTTGAAGATTTTCGTAGAGATTTTCCAAAGAAAAACAAAACGCAGAATTTCCGTGAGGCCTATGATAAATTTAAACAGGATTTTTATGATGTACTTACCTCTTTAAAAAAGCAGAAGTAGATTATTTTGAGTTTTTCAAAATAATTGGTACCTGAGTGATATGATATTTCTTAAGTAGGCAAGGTAAATGACCAAATAACATCCTTTTCATTCAGTACGAATAATGAAACATTTTGGCCCATCCATATTTGACCTAGTATAGATATAGTGGTGTTGGACTTTTGTATAATAATTAAATGTGATTAATGTGATAATTGGTATAGAGCTCAATGGTTTAATTTATAGTAACAATGTTTTTCCCGAGAAGGAAGAAGAGTCTATAATTTCTAGTGAAGACATAGGTACTGAGATGTATGAATACGAAGGAGTATATATGGTCAACGATTTTAAAGATGATGTAAACAACAATAAAATTAGAAATTCAGGAGAGCTAACAGTTAAAAATCAGAAATACGTGTTTGTAATGAACACAAAAAAGAAATGCAGATTGGATGTTCAAAAAGCTGCAGAGTTAAATGGGTACAGGATCCTATTTGTTGATAATGCATCCAATATGTATGCTGAACCTATGCCCGAATATTGTTCAGTATATATGTTGCAATCAGATTACGGCCAAAAATGTAGTATGGATAGATTATTAAGCACAATTATCGCCATCGCAGAAAAGTACAAGGAGCTACTGAAAGAAAAAGGCTACGACGTAGATAATATGCCTCTTACAAAGATATACCTTGGATGCGAAAGGTCTGAAAACATTCCATTAAAACCGTCTTGCAATAACTAAGGCATAAAGACCATATGACAATTTAAATACCATTTATGCATAAACAGCATTGCATATAACTTATTAACAGATAATAGGCGCATAATATCTTTCTCAGTATGTGATTTCGAAGGCAAAAAAATAAAGAAGATCATTAGTAACCTCCCTTGCTGAGATGTATAAAGAGATTATAATATATGGCCATATAAAAAGCAGAGCTAACTAACTTTTCTATGTTTACTCTGCTTTTTCTAACTTTATGGGATCGCTATTGGACTTATATCAGAAATCCCTACCTTTATTCGTTTTTACACGCTGATAGCCAAATTGCTATTCGAAAGGATTTGGCTCGTCATCGTCATTGTTGTGAGATGAACGTTCTACCCTCACTGGCAAAATATCATCAACTCCTTCTTTATTTCCATCGATACCTTCAATAAGTTTTGATGCCTACAAATCTGCTTCATGGAGTGCTAATACCAAGGGATATTTTTCCATGGCTTTCCCTAGTGAACTATACATATTTTTTCTTCAGAAAACCCCATATGCCAACGGATCGACATAATCTCCTCCATCGTCAAGTCAATGAACTGGCCTATGAGTACGACACTCTTTTCTCCATGTCCGAGTGGGATTTTGTCATCAATTTGGTATCTAAGTACCGTCTCCCAGACATAATTGCCCATATCATCATGTTTAACATTTTGCTTTGTTGCAGCGGCTACTTTGTCTATATCGTATGTTTTTTGGTTTCTAGTTCCTTTTGTGTAAAAATTAGCCTTACATATGTCGTGCAAAAGAGCAACGAGGATTAAACTCTCTTCTGCAGTATCCTCAAGAACTTTGTCCCAGATGAAACTCTGCCTTTTGGCAGATAAACAATCGTATACATTTAGACTGTGTTGTAGCAGACCACCTTCGCACGCAAGATGGTATTGAGTAGATGCGGGTGCTTCATAAAAATCCGTCTCCAATCGGATGTAATCAATCAGTTTATACAACCCATTACGTTTATATTTTGCTAATAGATTTTCAAAACGTAGAATATTCTCTTGGTTATTCATTCTAAATCACCTTACCTTTCATTTGTATTATGTGAAAGAAAATATTCATTGTTATATTGTGAGAGAAAGAAAAAATCGCAAATAACCCT
>JAAYNY010000011.1 GCA_012520635.1 Clostridiales bacterium
ATGCTTTCAATTATATAAATGTATTAAATAAAGCTGCGGATGCTAGCTGGAAGAGAAATGAAGTAATTGCTAATAATATAGCAAACGTAGATACTCCTGGATATAAGAGAAAAGATGTACATTTTGAATCATTATTAATGACATCTCTTACAGGAGATAATTCATTGGATAAGCGGGTTGCAAATGTTAGAATGGATAATTTGAATGCCCAAGTTTATACGGATAATGCCAATCTTAGCTATCGCTTAGATGGTAATAATGTAGATATTGATACAGAAACATCGAATTTGGCTGAAAACCAGATTCGTTATTATGCCTTAATGGATTCCATGCAACAAGAATTTAACAGATTAAAGATGGTCTTGCAGGGTAGATAAGGCGTTCTAAGTAGGAGGAATAAAGATGTCAGCATTTAATGGGATGAATATTAGCTCCAGTGGAATGAGTGCACAAAGGCTGAGAATGGACCTTATATCACAAAACATTGCTAACGTGAACACAACTAGAGATGAGAATGGGAATCCATATAGGCGTAAGGCTGCAGTGTTTGCTGAAAAAGGTTCCTCACCATTTCAAGAGGTTTTTATGAGGACAGCAGGAGTAACAGGCAGTGGAGTTAAAGTTACACAGATTGTGGAGGATGATAAGTCAGCCATGCGTAAGGTATATGATCCAAGTCATCCGGATTCTGATGAAGAGGGTTATGTTACATACCCTAACGTTAACATTGTTCAAGAAATGACAGATTTAATAAGTGCAACCAGATCCTATGAAGCTAATGTAACAGCTTTTAATGCAACTAAAAACATGGCGTTAAAGGGTCTAGACGTAGGTAAATAAGAGGAGCAGATAGATTATGGATATTATATCGGTTGGTCAGTTAAATGAGCTTAGTAAATATGGTATTAAATCAACAACAAAAGCCACGGAGAATAGAAATGCAGCTTTTGAGACTATATTTGAGGCGGCAACTGGGATGATAAAAGATACTAATTACTATACAAATGAAGCTGAGGAAGCAGAGATAGCATTTTCGCTCGGCCTTATGGATAACACCCACGATTTGCAGATAGCACAGCAAAAGGCAAACTTGGCACTGCAATTTACAGTCGCAGTTCGTAACCAAGTAATGGATGCATACAAAGAGATTATGAATCTGCAATTTTAGAAATTATTAATTCTAAGGAGTAGGGAACATGGCAGAGAGGCTAAAAGGAATTCCGCAACAGATATTAGCATTTTGGAACAAATACACAGCAAAACAAAAAACTATACTGATTAGCGTGGTAAGTGTAATTATCATTGCATTTGCAGTTCTGATTTTTATAACTAATCGTGTAGAGTATAAGGAACTTACTATTACAGAGACAACTCAAGAGGCAAGTGAAGTTGTTAAACTTTTGGAATCCGAAAATATTGACTATAAACTTGGAGATGACCATTTAACAGTTTCTGTAGATCTAAAAAGATATTCGGATGCAGTCTTATTACTGGCTAGTAATGATATGCCTTCAACAGGTATTACATTAGATGAGTTGTTAAATAATAGTCTAAGCACTACTAATAGTGACCGTAATTTAAAATTAAACCTTTATATTCAAAATAAATTAAGAAATTATATAAAATCAATGGATGGAGTAAGAGAAGCCGAAGTTTATTACATACCGGTGGACGATACTAATTCAATTTTAACTAGACAGAAGGAGACCAGTGCTAGTGTTCTTCTTCATGTAGATAAAAACTTTGAAAGGGATACTGCTGAGACTATTGCTGAAGTAGTAGCCTCTGTTATTGGTAACTCAAATACGGATAATATAAAAGTAGCAGACCAAAACGGTAATTTACTTTTTGGTGGTGCTCAGGATTTGTATTCCGGAAATGCTAGTTCAAAAGAAGAATACCGTGAGATGCTGCGAAATACTTTTATTAATAATATATATATGGGATTAATAAAAAGCGGGTATGATGATGTTGTAATCATGCCCAATTTAACGTTGGATTTTAAGAAGGTTACTGAGCTATACACTGAATACCTACCAGCAGAGGGTCAGGAACAAGGGGTATATAGTCACAGTTATACCTATAGTTCTGAGAATGCAGGTGTTTCAGGTGGAGGTATTCCAGGTACTTCCTCCAATGATGAGACAGATTATATGATAAATGACGGATCCAGTTCAACTGGTAGTGTTGATATAGAGGAATATGACTATCTACCAAATGAAAGGATTACCAATATTGAGTATGAGATAGGAGCCATAATACCTGCCCAGTCATCGGTGAGTATCTTACTTCGCAAGATTAATACCCTTACTGAAGAGCAGCTAGAAGAGGAAGGGCTTCTTGATGAGATTACATTTGAAGAATATATTAGATTAAACAATGTAGATACCAAACTAGAAGTTGACCCAGAGATAGTAACTATGGTGTCCTTAGCTACTGGTATATCAGAAAATAATATTCAGATTACAGCTATAGAGCAGCCGGTATTTGTACCTAAGGTTACAGATATAAGACAGTGGACAGACTATCTACAGATTATTCTTGCGATTTTGATAGTTGCATTATTAGTATTTGTGGTATTTAAAGGTGTTAGACCAGTTGAAGTTATGGAGCTTGAACCTGAGCTATCAGTTGAACAACTTCTTGCAACTACAAAAGAGAATCAAGTTATTGAAGATATTGAGTTTGATGGTGTTTCTGAAGTACGTAAGATGATTGAGAAGTTTGTTGATGAAAAACCGGACTCAGTTGCACAGCTTCTACGTAACTGGTTAAACGAAGAATGGGAATAAGGAGGGAATCATATGTCAAGGGTAAGTGCTAGTGATTTATCAGGAGTTCAAAAGGCGGCAATACTGCTTATCTCTTTGGGACCTGAACGATCTGCCAATATATTTAAACATTTAAAAGAAGATGAGATTGAGACCTTGACCTTAGAGATTGCTAATACCCGTAGTGTTTCCCCAGCCACCAAGGATCAAGTTTTAGATGAGTTTTATGAAATTTGTCTGGCCCAGCAATATATTGCAGAGGGTGGAATTAATTATGCTAGAGAATTATTGGAGAAATCATTTGGTGTTGATAGAGCAAAAGAGGTTATTGGAAAACTTACAGCGTCATTACAAGTTCGTCCTTTCGAATTTGTCAGAAAGACAGATGCTTCTCAGTTGCTTAACTTTATACAGGATGAACATCCACAGACTATAGCACTGATACTATCTTATTTATCCTCATCCCAAGCATCAGCTATTGTATCCTCTCTTACACCGGATAAACAAGCGGATGTAGCTAAGCGTATTGCAATGATGGATAGAACCTCTCCGGATGTAATTAAGGAAGTAGAAAGAATATTAGAACGCAAACTAGCTTCCTTAGTAAATCAGGATTACACCATTGTAGGTGGTGTGGATTCTATAGTAGAGATACTAAATACTGTAGATCGTGGTACAGAAAAGCATATTATGGAGACTTTAGAAATCGAAGAGCCAGAGCTGGCTGATGAGATCCGTAAGAAGATGTTTGTATTTGAAGATATCCTAAGTCTTGATGATAAATCCATTCAGAGAGTACTTAGAGAAGTTGATAATAATGAGCTTGCAGTTGCACTTAAGGGTGCTACAGATGAAGTTCAGAATGTTATCTTTAACAACCTATCCAAGCGTCTGGCAGCTATGATAAGAGAAGATATGGATTATATGGGACCTGTTCGCTTAAAGGATGTTGAAGAAGCTCAGCAGAGAATTGTTAATGTAATCAGGAAACTGGAGGATTCCTCTGAAATCATCATCTCTAGAGGCGGAGGTGACGAGATAATTGTCTAATATAATTAAAGCATATGCCATCCAATATAAGTCAGATAACAAGGTGACTATTGACTACAAGGATAAAGATGAAGAGATTCAATCTAAACTATTAAGTAAAGTCCCACAAGGTTTTATAGAAGAAGGTTTTAATCAAGGGATAGAAGCTGAAGTGGTAGAAGTTCTTCCAACACAAGAAGAAGAGATGGAAAGGGCAGAGGCTATAATTGACAAGGCTAAAAAAGAAGCAGAAAGTATATTAGAAGAAGCTGAAAATGAGGCAAATAGACTAAAAGAGGATGCTCTTAGGAAAGCTAACCAACAGGGATATGAAGAGGGATTAGAAAAAGGAAGGCAAGAAATAGAGCAGATAAAGAGTAAGTTGGAGGACAAGCAAAGACAGCTAGAAGAAGAATATAAGTCCTTACTTGCTGGAATGGAAGACCAGGTATCTGAAATAATAGCTTCCTTGATAACTAAGTTAACAGGAATCTTAGTTGATGATAAGATGGATATTATTAATTATCTTGTTGAGAAAGCACTTTTTGGCAATGACAACTTAGATAATTATCTTATCAGAGTAAGCCATGAGGATATTGACACTTTAACTTTAAAGAAAGAAGATATTGAGGAGATAGTGGGCAAGGAAGTTCAAATTATAGCAGATTCTAAGCTTACAAAGAATCAGTGTCTAATTGAAACAGAAAGTAAAGTTATTGATTGTAGTTTAGACGTACAACTTAGCAAACTAATAACAGATCTTAGAATGATTTCAAGTATTTAGAGGTGTTAATCTAATGTCGATATATAGGATAAGAATATTTGTCTGAGGAAATAGTAAATAGATTTAATGGAAAGCAGGGTCTTATGGAAGTTGTCAACCTTGATAAATACAAGCAATTATTAGATAAAAGCTATCATAAAGAGATAGGAAGAGTGATTAAGATGGTAGGTTTGACCTTGGAAGCAACTGGTCCTGCCTCAAATCTTAATGACCTTTGCTATATAGTTAATGAAGCTAGTAAAGAAAAAAAGCTAGCAGAGGTAGTAGGCTTTCGTGAAAATAGAATACTTCTAATGCCATTTGATGATATGACAGGAGTAGGTATCGGAAGTTTAGTTGAGAATTCCGGTAAATCATTTCGGGTACCTGTTGGTGAAGAACTTCTTGGTAGAGTAGTAGATGGCTTAGGTTATCCCATAGACGGCTCAGAGGTAAAGTGCAAAAAGTTCTATCCAGCTGAGGCAGCACCTCCAGATCCTTTAAAAAGAAAGATTATTGATGAGGTATTACCCTTAGGAGTAAAAGCAGTTGATAGTATGCTTACAGTAGGAAAGGGTCAAAGGATTGGAATATTTGCTGGTAGTGGTGTTGGTAAAAGTACATTACTTGGTATGTTTGCAAGAAATACAAAAGCAGATATAAATGTAATCGCACTTATCGGAGAGCGTGGCAGGGAGGTTCTGGAATTTATTGAGAGAGATCTTGGTGAAGAAGGACTTAAGCGTTCAGTTGTAGTTGTAGCTACTTCGGACAAGCCGGCATTAATTCGTAAGAAAGCAGCAATGACAGCCACAGCTATTGCGGAGTATTTCCGTGATAGGGGAAAAGATGTTCTTTTAATGATGGACTCATTGACCCGATTTAGTATGGCTCAAAGGGAGATAGGTCTAGCATCAGGAGAACCACCGGTTTCTAGAGGATATCCCCCTAGTGTATATTCTGAAATGCCCAAACTACTTGAAAGAGCAGGTAATTCAGAAATCGGATCCATAACCGGCCTATATACTGTACTTGTTGATGGTGATGACTTTAATGAACCTATTACAGATACAGCAAGAAGTATTTTAGATGGACATATAATGCTTTCTAGAAAGCTGGCACATAAAAATCACTATCCGGCTATAGATGTATTACAGAGCATTTCCAGGGTTATGAGTCAAATCGTAACTGATGATCATAAGAAAGCAAGTGGTAATCTAAAAAATGTTCTTGCAACCTATCAAGATGCTGAAGATATTATTAATATAGGTGCATATAAGAAAGGTTCTAATTCTGAAATAGATTATGCAATATCTAAGATACAGATGGTAAATGATTTCTTGACGCAAGATGTTAATGAAAAACTGGAGTTTGACCATGAGGTCGCTATGTTGAAGGAGATTTTTGAACAATAATGAAAAAATTTCGCTATAGCATGGAAAGTATACTTAAAATAAAGCTTAAACTTGAGGAACAGGCAAAGCTTGCCTATGCCAATGCAAGAAATCATCTGAATGCTGAGGAAGAGAAACTCAAATATTTGAGGGATAAGAAGACTTCCTATGAGGAAGAACAGCGAATCCTTAGTAGTAATAAGCTAAATATAATGAAATTAAAAGGAATTTCACAATCAATAGATATAATGAAATTAAAAATAGAAGAACAAAAAGTAGTTGTGGAAGCTGCTAAACAGCGTCTTGAGCTGGCAAGAATTCGACTTAATGAAGCAATGGTAGAAAGAAAGACTCAGGAAAAACTGAAGGAAAAAGCATGGCAGGAATATATGGAGGAGTTTGAAGCAGAAGAGCAGAAAGAAATTGACGAGCTTAACAGCTTTAACTATGGTTCTGCCATATGAGGAGGATAGATAATGGCTAGAAAAAACAAGGCCAAAGAAATAGATAATAATAAAGAGGGCAGCAAGGTTTTGACAGTCTTGATTGCTTTATTGATAGCCATTATTTGGTTTGCAATATTTGGACTTTTGATTAAATTTGACGTAGGAGGATTTGGGTCAGAAGTATTAAGACCAATACTAAAGGATGTACCTGTTGTCAATAAAATATTACCAAGTGTATCTGATGAGCAATTAGCCTATGAAAATGATTATGAATATAGCTCTTTAGCCCAGGCAGTAGCAAGGATTAATGAGTTAGAAGCTATTATAGAAGAAAAAGAGCAGGCTGAAGAAGGAGATAATACAACAATTGCTGAACTTCTAGCTGAGCTAGAACGTTTAAAGATTTTTGAAGAAAAGCAAGAAGAGTTTGAAGAAAGATTGATAGAATTTGATAAAAACGTTGTATTTGCAGAAGCTGCTCCGGGATTAGAAGAATATAAGAAATACTACGAAGAAATTGACCCTGCCAATGCAGAGTTAATCTACAGACAGGTAGTAGAGCAATTGCAATATTCAGAAGCCATCAAAGAAAAAGCAGATATATATAGGGTAATGGATCCAGAAGCTGCAGCTTTGATATTAGAAACCATGACAGCAGATGTAGAAGCAGTAGCAAAGATTCTTCTTGCTATGAAGCCAAAAGAAAGTTCCAAAATTCTAGCTGAGATGGATCATGTTCTAGCAGCTAAGATAACCAAGAAAATGCTAGATATGGATGAAGAGAGATTAACAAACTAAGAGATATCCACCGGGAATCTTATCTATAATATTCCTGTTGTGATAAATATCATAAGAAGAAAGGAGGGGAAAGGAGATGATGCAAAACGTGGTATCACAAGTAAGCGGGGCTACTACTATAGATAGGGGTTTTGCTACTAGTCCGAAAAGAGCAAAAGGAAATGACTTTAACTTATTCCTTGATAAGAGTATAAAGTCAACAGCCAGAGCAAAGAATGTTAATAACAAGTCGGATAGTAGCAAAGAAAAATCAGTCAGCATATCCGAATCTAGAGATAGTAGGGACTCCCGGATTAGAAAGTCCAATCTAAGTGATGAGACTAAAAAGGTGGCTGATGACAGGGATCAAGATGTGGCAGGACAGATTCTTAATATGCTTAACCAAATTCAAAATGTCATTATGGAAGAGTTAAATCTTACTTCAGAAGAACTTGATTCAATGATGACAGAGCTTGGAATCAACCTAACAGACCTAATTAAACCACAAGCCCTTATGCAACTACTGCTAAATGAAGAAGGTGCTATTGATCCTACAAAAATACTTATGGATGAAGAACTAACAAAATCATTTCAGAACATGCTAGGAGCCATAGAGGATTTACAGGAAGAACTAGTACCAGAACTTAGTAGGGAGCATATGGAAGAGATACTTGCACAAATTGAAGTGGATAAGGAAAATGATAATCCACTAACAGAACTTTTTACTAAGATGGATGGAAGTGATCAGACACAGACTTTAGTTAATTCTGATGGTTCCAAAGAATCAATAGAATCTATGAATCAAGTTCGATCACAAGGAGAAATCTCTGAAGTTTTAGACATTAACAACAATAACCAAGCCATTAGAGCTATGGATAGTAGTAGCTTGACAAATGCAAACAATAATCACTTGCCTGATACAGCTAAGGGCGATGAAGGAAGTAATCATCTAGATGGATTTGAGAGTTTCATTAATAACTTAAGTGCCAATTATGAAAAACCCATATTAGAAACGGTTGAAGATAATACAAAAATCCATAACATAAGTGATATTGCACAGCAAATTATTGATAGAATTCGTGTTATGGCAAAGCCAGGCCAGACTACAATGGAACTTAGTCTAAACCCTGAACATTTAGGTAAAGTTAATTTGACTATTAGTTCAAAGGAAGGAATTATGTCCGCTGGGTTTGTTGTAGAAAATGAAATGGCAAAAGAAGCTGTAGAAAAACATTTGATTATTCTTAAAGAAAATCTTGCTGAACAAGGAATCAAGGTAGACACTATAGATGTTACAGTAGGTAGTCATAGCTCCTGGCAAAACGAGCAGTCTAACCAAGATAATCAGATGACTGAAAGAAAAGCCACTAGAGGACGAAAGATCACCTTCGAGGAAGCCAATGCCATGGGTGAAGAAGATGTTTATAGTGACAATTCAGATCCTATTAGCAATGTAAGTGGATATAGTATTAACTATCAGGCATAGCTTCAAGTAATATTAAACAGTAAGGAGGATAGCCATGAGCGAATTAATAAAAAAAGTGGAAAATGGCGTGATTGAACAGTCAAGCGGTGGTTCGGTCCAAAAGACACAAAAAAACGAGCTAGGTAAGGATGCCTTTTTAAAACTCCTAGTAACACAGATGAAATATCAAGATCCACTTAACCCAAGTTCTAATACAGAATATATCGCCCAACTTACAACATTTTCACAGCTAGAACAGATGCAAAATATAAGTAAAATCGGCACTAATACACAAGCTCTAAACCTTGTTGGTAAGAATGTTATAATGCAGACTATAAGCGATACAGGAACAATAAATAGAATTAGTGGAAAAGTAGATTTTGTAAGCATGGATAAGGGAAAAGCCAGTCTTTCTGTTGATGGTAGCCTCTACTCCATAAATGATTTATATAGTGTTATAGATGATACATATATTTTGGAGCAAGGACGACCAGGAATAAGCCAAAAGGCAGATTTAGTATATGATGCAGAAGAACCCACTGATATGAGTTTTAAAGTAGAGATGGGTGAAGGTGAAGCTAAGGCTGATAATGTGGCAGTTTTGATAGATAACACCTTAATGGATTCTTCAGTAATAAGTATTAAAGACGATCAGATAATCATTGACAAATCGGTATTTGAGAATGCACCAAATGGTACTTATAAAGTTACAGTCTTATTCAATGATGTGCTTTTAACTACGGTAAAGGATATGGTTACAATAACAATTAAGAATTCAGAAGTAACACTTGAAGAAGATGTTGATGAAACTGATCAGGAAAATAGTGATGACAATGATAATTCCCTGATTGAGGACATAGGAGATGTAATCTAGGAAAAGTGAGTGATTATGATGAATAATATTCCAATGAACAAAGTGAATACCACTCTTCCTATACCAAATAGGCTAAGCAGTGGTAATACCATAACTAGAAATAATAAGCCCATAACAGGAAGCCCTTTCCTTGAGATATTAAAGGAAAAGCAGGCGGATACACAGTTGAAATTCTCAAAGCATGCCAATGAAAGGCTTGCTAGTAGAAATATAGATTTGACTGATGAACAGTATAAACGTCTGGAAAACGGTACAAAGAAGGCTTATGAGAAAGGGATCAAAGAATCCTTAGTAATGGTAGACGATCTTGCATTTATCGTAAATATCAAGAACAATACAGTAATTACTGCGGTAAATGATGGAGAGGAAAAAGTATTTACAAATATTGATGGAGCAGTAATCATATAAGCTGGACCTTTTGGAGGCTTCGTATCCATGACTGACAGATTGGATACCTATGATTACTAGGCAAAATAGGAGGTCATTAATTATGATGAGATCTATGTTTTCTGGTGTATCAGGCTTAAAAGTCCACCAGACAAAAATGGATGTAATAGGTAATAATATATCTAATGTTAATACAGTTGGTTTTAAATCAAGTTCAGTTAGTTTCTCTGATGTTTTTTATCAGACGACCCAAAGTGCATCAGGACCTAATGCAGCAACAGGTACCACAGGACGTAATGCTATGCAGATAGGATTAGGCTCCAATGTGGCAGCCATTACAACATCGGTAGGTACCACAGGTGCATCACAAAGAACTGACAACCCTTTTGATGTAATGATTGAAGGGGACGGATTTTTTATAGTTAATTACGGTGGAAGCAATTATTTTACAAAGGCAGGTTCCTTTGGCATTGATGCATATGGAACCCTATGTACACCAGCTGGAGCTTCAGTTATGGGTTGGCAAGTAGATGATAATGACCCTTCCAAAACTGTTGCAGACACAGTTTCTCCACTTAATATCATGTCACCAGAAAATATGTATGCTGAACCACAAGCTACAACAGGTGTATACATATCAGGTAATATTGACAGTAAGGATACACAGATTGCCAGTAATGCAACAGGTAAGATGGTAAACATAAGTTTCTATGATAACATGGGACATAGCTACAAGGCTGATTTTAGAGTTAGACAGTCTGATGATGCTACTAATAGATATGGTATAGATATATTAGATGTTAAGGATGAGACAGGTAAGTCTATATTTGTTAATGAAGAAGTATCTGCTGACGGTAATGTTACCTATGGACCTTCAGGTATTACTTCAGTACAATTAGGAGATGTTACATTTAACGCAACTGTAGATACGACTACAGGTGAAGTAACCATGAGTGCTGGAAATGTTCCACTTGAATTTAATGGAGCAACAGGAGCCTTTGTTAGAGTAGGTTCTGGAACTGGAGATGACACTAATAACAGTGTTACATTTACAATAGGTGGCACAGCTGCTGGTGGTGCAAGTCCATTTAGACCTATTGATGTTGACTTTTCTAAGATTACCATGTATTCCAACAGTGGTAATTCCACACTTGAAGCCACCAAGGGTAAGTTAGATGGAACTGGAGCTGGTAGACAGGTGGGAAATTTGACAGGTATAAGTATAGATGGCTCTGGAAAAATCTATGGCAGATACGATAATGGTGAGAGTAGATTATTAGGACAGATTGCAGTTGCTACATTCTCAAATCCTGCAGGTTTAGAAGCTATAGGTAATAGCATGTTTGCAGCCACACAAAACTCTGGTGATTTTGATGGAATAGGTCAGGATCCTACCCAAGGGGGAGGAAGTTTAACTACTGGTGTACTTGAAATGTCTAATGTAGATTTATCACAACAATTTACTGACATGATTACTACGCAAAGAGGCTTTCAGGCAAACTCTAGAATAATAACAACATCAGATTCTCTTCTTGAGGAATTAATAAATCTTAAGAGATAAATTTTAAATTATTAGTGTAGGAATTAAGCTATATAAATCGGGTAAAGGGTGGCGGATAGGCTGCCACCCACATTACCTGACATATTGTTGGGAGGTATCTATGTGATTGAAGTAACTAGATTAAATGATAGTAAACTTACTATTAATGCTGACTTGATTGAAAGAGTTGAGGAATTACCAGATACTGTAATAAAAATGACAACTGGAAATAAAATCATAGTTAAAGAAAGTAGAGAAGAGATAAGAAATTTAGTTGTATTATACAAAAGGGAAATATTTTATAGAGATTTGTAGAATAAAATCGATTATAATTAAGATGTTTATATAGATAAAAATAATGGAGTAATGAAAAATAAAAGGATGGAAGGTGACAGTGTTGGATTTAGCGTCCATTTTAGGATTGATAATATGTGCTGTAGTTGTTATATTCGGTATTTTATATGGGCAATCGGGTCCTGATGTTTTATTAAACTTCTATGATCCCCCATCATTATTGATAACCATAGGTGGTGCTTTTTGCTGTGTACTTATTATGACCCCTAATTTAAAGACATTTTGGAATTACATAAAAAGTATTAAACTGATTTTAACAGTAGAGCCATCTAATGAAGAGGAGAGTATAAGACAGATTATATCCTTATCCAATGTAGCAAGAAAAGAAGGGTTACTTGCTTTAGAAGAAGCGGCAAACAATATTGATGATGAATTCTTAAAAAAAGGAATTCTTCTAATTGTTGATGGTACAGACCCTGAACTAGTACGAAGTATATTGGAGACAGAACTTAATTGTATTGAGGACAGGCATGGAGATGTGATAGGCTTTTGGGATTCACTGGGCGCCATGGGACCTGCTTGGGGTATGATTGGAACATTGATTGGTCTTATTAACATGTTAAAAGTTATGGATGACCCGAAGGCAATCGGCCCTGCTATGGCAGTTGCTCTGATTACAACCTTCTATGGTTCTGTTCTTGCCAACTGGATATGTATTCCGGTAGTTACAAAGCTAAAAGCTAAGAACTCAAGTGAAGTTATGATAAAAGAATTAGTGGTAGAAGGTCTTCTATCTATCCAAGCCGGTGAAAATCCTCGAGTAATTGAAGAAAAACTTAAATCATTCTTATCACCTACTCGTAGAGCAGCATTTTCGCAAATGGAAGAAGGCGGTGAAGAACTTGGCTAGGAAGAAAAGACAGGAGGAATCATCGGGAGGTAATGCACCTTGGATGAATACTTTTGCGGATTTAATGAACCTTTTATTATGTTTCTTTGTTATGCTTTTTGCCATGTCTGAAGTAGATGTAGAAAAATTTCAGAATATTTCAATATCCATGTCCAACTCTTTTGGAATTTTTGACGGAGGAGGAGCGTCCTTTGGTGAAGGCCCTTTGATTTCATCGGGCATATCCCAACTAAATGATTTAGATCAATATTATTATACTATGGGCAAGCAAGGACATGAGACCGATATTGAAAATGAAGGTGATTATGACCCCACCACCAAGGAAAACACAAAGGACAAGGAATTTGAAGGAGAAGTAGGAGAAGCATATCAAGTAATATTTGACAAGATGGAAGAGGTCTCTGGAGAGATGTATAGCAACCTAGAAGGGTTGACAGGTGATTATAATCTGGGAGACTATGTAGAACTTAGTATTGATCCTGAGTTTAGATATGTTCAACTTTCTATGAAAGGTTCCGTTTTATATGAATCAGGAAA
The DNA here is from genome assembly GCA_012520635.1 of Clostridiales bacterium. Classification (GTDB taxonomy): domain Bacteria; phylum Bacillota; class Clostridia; order Lachnospirales; family Lachnospiraceae; genus Mobilitalea. The sequence continues at coordinate 13,188 of JAAYNY010000011.1, forward strand.
GGCAGACATCATAGATGAAGCTAAACCTATACTTTCAAAATTAGGAGATGTCTTAGGCAAGTTTGATGGATATATTATTGAAATAATCGGTCATACTGATGATGTCCCTATGACAAGTCCTACTTATAAAGACAACAACTGGCTTTCTTCTGCTAGGGCATTAAACGCTGCAGATTTCCTAATAAAAAATAATAAACTTAATCCTGAGACAGTAAAATATTCAGGTAGAGGAGAATATGAGCCTATTGCCGATAACTCAACTGCGGAGGGTAGGGCTAAAAATAGGAGAATTGAGATTAGGATTTTCAATGAGTACAGTGGAAGATAAGTTAATTAAAGTAAAGAGAGAGGAAAACCTAAGATGAAGAAGAATATTTTAACAATCATAATAATGGCAATGTGTCTAATTAACATAGTTCTTTCGGCTGTTCTTATCTTTACTATTGTGCCATCAGCAAAAAAATCTGTAGCACTTGTTAATAAGGTAGCACAGATCATTGATTTAGAACTGGAGTCCCCTGAGGATAAGATGGCAGATATCGGAGTATCCGATATAGAGACACACATGATTGAGGAAAGGCTTACTACAATATTAGCAAAAAGTGATGATCAAGATCATTATGCTGTCTTTTATATGTCCCTATCACTTAATAAAACCCATGAGGATTATTCAGAACTGAAGGATTATATACCACAGTATGAAAATGAAATGAAAGAAATTGTTGCTGATGAATTTGCTAAGTATACTGTAGATGAAGTTTTGGATAAGAAGGATGATATTAAGGATCAAGTTCTTATGCGTATACAGGAGCTTTTCAAATCAGACTTTATAATAAATGTATCCTTTGGAAACATTTTATATAATTAAGAAAATTGATGATTTTAATAGAATTTTGTGTTATTATGGTGTAGAAAGCTAGGAGGGAATGACTATGAGCGATGTTCTATCCCAAAATGAGATAGACAATCTACTTGCGGCGCTAAGTAGCGGTGAGCTTGATGCGGAAGAATATAAGCAGACTAACGAAAAACATATAAAAAACTACGATTTTGCGAGACCGTCCAAGTTTTCAAAAGAACACCTAAGGACAATGAATATAATATTTGAACATTATGGAAGGCTCTTATCTACTAATTTACCTGCTTACCTAAGAAAAAATGTTCAAGTAGAAGTAGTTAATTCAGAAGCTGTAACATATTCCGAGTTCTCTAATGCTTTATCAAATCCAGTTTTATTAGGAATTATTGATTTTGCCCCCTTGGAAGGCAATATTATAATAGAGCTTGCCAACAACCTTGGTTACGCCATAGTCGACAGGATGTTAGGGGGAGGAGGATATCCTCTTGATAAAGTAAGAGACTTTTCTGAAATTGAACTTTCAATAACAGAACGTATATTTAATGTTTTTACAAATTTATTAATAGAGCCTTGGGCAAATGTAATTGAATTGTCACCTAGATTACTGAGAATTGAGACCAATTCCCAATTTGCACAGATTATATCCCCTAGTGAGATGATATCTATAGTTACATTGAACTTGAAGATAGGTAGTGTTGAAGGTATGATGAATATCTGTCTACCTTATGTGTGTTTGGAAAAGGTAATCGATAAGCTAAATACCAAGTACTGGTATTCAACCATGCAGACAAGTGATAACAAATCATATCAAGATCTTATAGAAATAGCGATATCCAAAGCTAGGGTACCACTTAGGGCAGTACTAGGAAAAAGTGTAATTTCTGTAAATGATTTTATGAATATGCAACGTGGTGATATAATTAAACTAAATTCTAAAGTAGATGATGAAATATCCGTATATGTTGGAAATATAGATAAATTCACTGCACTTCCTGGTGCTTCCTCAGGTTCTTATGCGGTTAAGGTTTCATCAATAATACGAGGAGAGGAGTAACAGGCAATGGATGGAATGTTGTCCCAAGAGGAAATAAATGCCCTACTAAATGGTGTGGGATCAGATGATAATATAATAGAAACAGAACAGGAACAGTTAACAGAAGAGGAAAAGGATGCGATTGGTGAGATATCCAATATAAGTATGGGAACAGCTGCAACAACTCTATCTTCCTTGGTTAATCAAAAAGTTGTCATAACAACCCCTGTTGTTGAATATGCCAGATGGGAGGATATAGCCCACAGTTATGACAAACCCTGTGTATTTGTACAGATATATTATGAAGATGGGCTAGATGGCAACAATGTACTTATTTTAAAAGAAAAAGATGTTAAGGTTATAGCTGATCTAATGATGGGTGGAGATGGTACTAATATAGATGGGGAGTTATCAGATCTTCATCTGAGTGCCATAAGTGAAGCGATGAATCAGATGATGGGTTCAGCAGCAACATCTATATCATCCGTATTAGAAAAGCGAGTAAATATATCACCACCTACTTCTACCATAGTATCTATGGATGAGAAAGTAGATGGAGAGAATATAGCAGATTTTTTACAAGGTTCTTTTGTAAAAGTGTCATTTAACATGGTAATAGGTGACTTGGTTGACAGTGTATTAATGCAACTTTATCCTTTTGATTTTGCCAGGGACCTATATCAGGAATTCATACATGCTAATTCCATAGATGTAGAGGGTGATCTACCAAGCGCTTCAAGTGCTGCAAGTAGCCAAAAGCCGCAAGAATCCCCTAAACCGGCTGAGGAAAAACCACAAGAGCAGCAAGGCATGATGCAAGGCTTTATGCCTAATATGAATCAACAGATGCAGCAAATGCAGTATATGCCTCCAGCACAAGATGTAAATGTACAACAGGCACAGTTTGCACCTTTTACACCAATGGCCTCACATATGGTTCAACCGGAAAATATTGATTTGCTAATGGACGTACCTCTTGAGGTTACAGTTGAACTTGGAAGAACTAGTAAATCTATAAAAGAAATACTTGATTTTGCTCCGGGAACTATTATAGAATTGAACAGACTAGCAGGAGAACCAATAGATGTTCTTGTCAACGGTAAGTTTGTTGCTAAGGGAGAAGTAGTGGTTATGGAAGAGGCTTTTGGAATTAGAGTTACTGATATAATAAAACAGAAACAGTAAAATAACATATGATAGGAGAATTAAAATGGCAAAAAGTATATTAATCTGTGATGATGCAGCTTTTATGAGAATGATGATTAAGGATATCCTCGTTAAGAACGGTTACGAAATTGCCGGAGAAGCAGAAAACGGATTAAAAGCTATTGACAAATATAGCGAAACCAAACCGGATCTTGTAATGATGGATATCACAATGCCTGAAATGGATGGTATTCAGGCCTTAAAAAAGATTAAAGAGATGGATCCTTCAGCTAACGTTATAATGTGTTCCGCAATGGGACAACAGGCTATGGTAATTGAGTCTATTCAATCAGGAGCTAAGGACTTTATAGTAAAGCCATTCCAAGCTGATAGGGTATTGGAGGCTGTGAAGAAAGTAGTAGGTTAAACAGATGTGGATTAGAACCATGATCAAATTACAAAGTACATCAGATAAGGAATTATTGGACAAACTGAAAAATACAACAAGCGACACTGTACCAGAGAAGATTTCCACATGGGATAACATACTTCAATTGCTTGGATTGTTTATAATACTAATTCTTATTTTGATAGCTGCTTATTACACATCTAGATTTGTTGGAAGAGCAAAGCTTGGACAATTAAAAAATAGCAACTTTCAGGTTATTGATGCATATCGCATCAGTGCAAATAAGATGTTGCAGATAGTTAAGATTGCTAATAGGTATGTGGTTCTGAGTATTTGTAAAGATCAGGTTACTTATATTATGGAGCTTGACGAGAATGAAGTCTTAACCCATGAGGTAATAGATCAAGACAAGCAAAGTTTTGTTCGGATTTTTGAAAAAATCAAGGGCAAGAAAGAGTAAGGATGGTATCCATGTTCGCATCGGAAATTAAAAGGTTTAAATTAAGAATGACAGTTGCCATACTGTTACTATTGGTAACAGGTCTGTTTTTCTTATTCAATGTAAAAGAGGTGTCCGCAGCAAGAATTGAGGATACTAATACATCAGAAGATAGATTAGCTGATAATCCGGGAAACAATGTAAATGGTACTTTAGGACCTTTACAATTCACATTAAATACTGACGAAGATGAGGGAGGCTTAGCAAGCACACTGCAGATACTTTTGGTTTTGACAGTGATTGGCTTGGCACCATCCATTTTAATAATGGTAACCTCATTTACAAGAATTATTATAGTGCTACACTTTGTTAGGTCAGCACTAGGAACACAACAGACACCTCCTAATCAGATACTGGTTGGCTTAGCATTGTTCCTAACATTTTTTATAATGTCTCCTGTACTTTCACAGGTTAATGCCAATGGGGTTATACCCTTATCTAGAGGTGAGATAACACAGGAAGAAGCATTAGCCGCCGGTGCAGTTCCAATTAGGACTTTTATGTTAGAGCAGACGGACGTTAAGGATTTAAGATTATTCATGGATATTGCAGAGATAGAAACAGTGGATACCGTGGATGATATACCCATAACTGTTATAATTCCGTCCTTTATTATTAGTGAACTTCGTAAAGCTTTTATAATGGGTTTTTTAATCTATATACCATTTTTAATAATAGATATGGTGGTAGCATCTACACTAATGTCTATGGGTATGATGATGTTACCCCCTACAATGATCTCCATGCCATTTAAGATATTACTTTTTATAGTAGTAGATGGTTGGAATCTTATCATTGGAGAGTTAGTAAAAACCTTCTATTAACTATTGACGAGAGACATATTTAGATGAAAGGAGATTAGCGATGAGTGAAAATGTTGTTATAGATATCGCTAGGGAAGCCTTGTTTCTTGTTATTAAAGTAGCAGCTCCTGTATTGTTGGTTTCCTTACTTGTGGGGCTAATAGTAAGTATATTGCAGACAGTTACATCAATTCAAGAACAAACCCTCACTTTTGTTCCAAAACTAATATCAATATTATTAGTGTTAATGCTGTTTGGCAATTGGATGTTAAACTCTATAAAAGAGTTTATGATAGAACTATTTTCGAATTTTTCATATTATATTAATGTGCTATGACAATATCATTATTAAGTTTTGAAATATATTTGCTAATACTTGTGAGGATCAGTGGATTTATCTATACAGGACCCTTTTTTTCTCAGAGGAGTGTTCCAATAAGGGTTAAGGCGGGGATTTCTATATTTATATCTCTCATTGTGTTTTTTACAATACCACTATCCCAACCTGAATATTATGGTATCATTGGATTGGCAGTTCTTGTAGTAAAAGAAGCAATAGCAGGTGCTTTAATGGGCTTGTTTTCAAATATAGCCTATCATATTTTAGCCTATGTAGGGCAAATCATGGATATGCAGATTGGATTTTCCATGGTAAGTCAACTTGATCCATCTACAGGACTTCAGACCACAATATCAGCTAATTTTTATGGTTATCTAATAATGTTAATGATGATGATTACAAATCTTCATCATTACTTTATAAAAGCTATTGTGGATTCCTACAGGATTATAGATTTGGGTCAAGCAGTATTTCCAACAAACATGTATAGGTTGATGATAAGATTTATTATCGATTATTTTGTAATAGCTATGCGAATAGTCTTGCCTATTTTTGCAGCCATATTAGTAGTTAATACGGTTCTAGGTATACTGGCTAAAGCAGCACCACAGATGAATATGTTTGTTATTGGTATGCAACTGAAGATATTGATAGGACTTTCTGTCTTATACCTGGTTATCGGACTTGTACCCTCAGTTGCAGATTTTATTTTTAATGAGATGATAGATTTATTTAAGGCAGTGATTGAAATGATTCAATGATTGCCTTAGAAAATAGCAAAGGATTTGGTGTCTTCTTGGATAAATTGGATAAAAACTATTTGATTCCTTATCGTCTACAGTTCTTTGCAGAAGGTGCGGAGAAAACTGAAGAGCCCACAGCCAAGAAACTTTCTGACGCTAGGAAGGAAGGACAAGTAGCACGAAGTAAGGAACTGACTACTTCTATTGAGCTAATAGCCCTATTTTTAGCCCTAAAGGTGTTTTTGGGATATATAAGAGACAGACTAGCAGAGAACTTTTACAGCACCTACCAAAACATGGATAGAATGTTAGTTGGTGAATTCACCACATCTATGGCAAGTACAATTATTAACAACTCTATAGTTAGAATTATTATTATTTGCCTTCCTACTTTTGCAGTGGCTGTAGGAGTTACCTTTGTTATAAATTTATACCAAGTAAAATGGAAGGTATCAGGAAAACCTTTATCACCAAAGCTTAGTAAGATGAATCCAGTCAGTGGATTTAAAAAAATATTTTCAATAGATAAGTTAGTAACCCTAGTTGTAGAGGTATTAAAGATTTTTGTAATAGTGTACATAGCTTACAATACACTAAAGGATGAATGGGATACACTGTTAATCTTATATGATATAGATCTCTTTCAAGCTATTGCTTTATTGGGAGATTTGGTAATTAATCTTGGAATAAGAATAGGTATGTTTTTTCTGATTATAGGTGTTGCAGATTATCTATATCAGAAGTTTAAATTTAAAAAAGATATGAGAATGACCAAACAAGAAGTAAAAGATGAGTTTAAGCATTCAGAGGGTGACCCTAAAATCAAGCAAAAGATTCGTGCTAGGATGATGCAGGCATCTCAAAGAAGGATGATGCAAAACCTTCCAGAAGCCGACGTGGTTATAACCAATCCAACTCATCTAGCTGCGGCCATAAAGTATGATAGGGATACTTCAGAAGCACCTATACTTATAGCTAAGGGTGCAGACTATCTGGCAAACAAGATTAAAGAAGTAGCTAAGGAAAACAAGATAGAAGTTGTTGAAAATAAGCCCTTAGCAAGAATGCTCTACTATAATGTAGAGGTAGGAGCTGAGATTCCTCCAGAACTGTATCAAATGACAGCGGAGGTTCTAGCATATGTATATAATTTAAAGGGTAAATTATAAAACCCTTATGAGACTTTGTTTATTAATAAGTTTTTAACTTATTTTATATAGATAGATATAAGAAGGAATGAATTTTCCGGAAAGGCATGGGAGATTTGGCATGAAGAGGAATGATATAGCTGTTGGACTTTATATATTAGCAGCCATTATGTTTTTAATCATACCTATGAGTCCAGGGCTATTGGACATTTTATTGGCGCTTAATATTGCTATAGCAATGGTTGTTATGTTTAATGCCTTATTTACTCAGGATGTACTAAATTTATCAGGATTTCCTTCTATAATTCTATTAACCACCATATTTCGTATTGCTCTTAATATATCTAGTACTAGACTTATTCTATCTACTGGTAACCCAGGACAAGTTGTTCGTGTCTTTGGAGAGTTTGTTGGTGGTGGAGATTTAGTAATAGGTCTTATAATATTTGTAATATTAGTATTGATTCAGTTCCTTGTAATTAACAAAGGTTCTGAGCGTGTGGCAGAGGTTTCAGCTAGATTTACTCTGGATGCTATGCCAGGTAAGCAGATGGCTATAGATGCAGACTTAAATACTGGAGCTATCACTGACACAGAGGCCGCTGAAAGAAGACAAAAGATTCAAGATGAAGCTTCATTTTTTGGTTCCATGGATGGTGCAACAAAATATGTTAAGGGAGACGCTGTTGCAGGCTTACTTATAACTTTAATTAACTTAGTTGGTGGAACTGTTACTGGTATGATGAATCAAGGTCTATCTGCTGGAGATGCATTTCAGGAATATGCTATACTTACTATTGGTGATGGACTGGTATCCCAGATTCCTTCTATAATGATATCTCTTGCTACTGGTATTATAGTTACCAAGGTATCTAAGGAAGTTGACTTTGGAGATATGTTAGTTGGACAACTTTTTGCAATACCTAAAGTTCTATATATAGTAGGAACATCTATGATGATATTGGGGATTATTACTCCTCTTAACACAATTGTATTCTTAGCATATGGTATGGCATTTATTGTAGCTGGTTACTCTATAGAACAAAAACTTGCCATAGAGTCTATAGAAAGTGAGATATCTTCCGAAGAAGCAGAAGCAGATGAGATAAGAAAACCTGAGAATGTATCAGCACTTTTACAAGTAGATCCTATAGAGCTTGAGTTTGGTTATGGTATAATACCACTAGCTGATATGAATCAAGGGGGAGACTTACTTGACAGAGTTGTTCTTATAAGAAGACAGATTGCTCTTGAACTGGGAACAATTGTGCCCATGATTCGACTAAGAGATAACATACAGCTAAATCCAAATCAATACATTATTAAGATAAAAGGCATTCAAGTAAGCGAAGGTGAGATTTTATTTGATCATTATATGGCTATGAACCCTGGGTATGTTGAAGAAGAAATTACAGGTATACCTACATTTGAGCCATCCTTCCACTTACCTGCAATATGGATAACCGAAAGCCAAAGGGAAAGAGCAGAATCTTTAGGTTATACGGTTGTAGATCCTCCTTCCATAATGGCTACTCATTTAACAGAGGTAATACGTGGCCATATCAATGAATTGCTTACAAGACAAGATGTTCAGAATCTTATTAATAATATAGAGGAATCACACCCAACACTTATATCAGAGTTGGTACCAAAGCTGCTTAGTATTGGTGAAGTACAGAAGGTTCTACAAAACCTTCTTAGGGAGCAGATATCAATCCGTGATCTTGTAACCATTCTTGAGACATTGGCTGATTATTCACCCACCACTAGGGACATAGATGTACTTACTGAGTATGTAAGACAGAGCCTAAAAAGGGCTATATCCAGCAAATACTTTCCTGAAGGTGATTTGACCAGCGTGGTTACACTGGATCCAAAAGTTGAACAGGAGATTATGGATTCAGTTAAGCAGACAGAACAGGGAGCTTATCTTGCTTTAGACCCTGAGATAACCAGAGAGATTATTAATTCTGTACAATCAGAGATTACCAAGTTAGAGGAGCTGGGTAAAAACCCTATTATTGTTACATCTCCAATTGTACGTATGTATTTTAAGAGATTAACCCAAGATTATTTTAAAGATTTAACAGTTATTTCATATAATGAGATAGACTCAAATGTAGAATTACAATCAGTAGGGATGGTGACTGTTTAGTGATAATCAAGAAGTTTCAAGCAAATACCGAGACAGAGGCGATCATGCTTGCCAAAGATGAACTTGGCAAGGATGCCATTGTTATGAATATTAAGACGGTATCTCCTAAGGGTATTTATAAATTATTCAAAAAGCCTCTTGTGGAAGTAACTGCAGCTATTGATGATAATATTTCTAATAAGTATGATAAGGGTCAGATAAAGAAGCAGACTTTCCCTGATATTATATATGATGAAAGTCCACAAGAGACCGTCACAGAAGTTAAGTCTGTAAAAGATACTTTTGCCATAGAAGAAAAACTCAACAATCTGCAAAGTCTTCTTGAAAAGCAAATGGAAGAAAAAGAAGAAAATGATAAAATAAAAGAAGAAAATAAAGCAATTAATAAAAATTTGGCTTATATACAATTAGTATATAACCAATTAGTTGTAAATGAAGTGGATGAAAAGTATGCTAATCAGATAATGAAGGAAATAGAAGGTACATTAAAAAGAGATTCTTCAATGGATAATATTTTGTCAAGTATTTACCAGAAGATAGTATTAAAGCTTGGACAGCCAAGAACTATTACCATTAATAATGTGCCCAAGTTCGTCTTTTTTATAGGTCCTACAGGTGTTGGCAAGACAACCACAATAGCTAAGATTGCATCCAAATTTAAAATAGAAAATAAAGCAAAGGTAGCTTTTATAACTAGTGACACTTATAGGATTGCAGCGGTGGAGCAGCTTCGTACCTATGCCAACATCCTTGGAATTCCTTTAAAGGTAATATACAATGTAGAAGATCTAGAAGAATCAAGGAAAGAATTTGAAGATTATGATCTTATATTTGTAGATACTGCTGGTCGTTCACATAAGAATAGAGAACAAAGAGATGATATTGAGAAACTTATTAATACTATTCCCCAGGAAGAAAGGGAAATCTACTTAGTTCTCAGTGCTACCACCAAATATAAGGATTTAATTAAAATAACTGAAGCCTATGCAACTATATCTAATTATAATTTAATATTTACAAAGTTAGATGAGACTATAAGTGTAGGTAATATATTCAATATTAAGATGTTGACTAATGCACCCTTATCTTATGCTACCTTTGGGCAAGATGTACCAAATGACATTGAAAGTATTGATGCACAGAGTATCGCCAAAGAGTTACTAAGGGGGCAGTAATATATGGATCAGGCAGAAAATTTGAGAAAAATTGTCAAAGAACAAAATAGCCCAAGACATCTATCCAGAGTTATAACAGTGACAAGTGGAAAAGGGGGAGTTGGAAAATCAAGTATTTCCATTAACCTAGCTATAGCCTTAAGTAGACTTGGCAAAAGAGTTGTTATACTTGATGCAGACTTTGGTCTTGCCAATGTTGAAGTAATGCTTGGAGTGCGACCAAAATATAATCTAGCAGATTTGATGTTTAGGGGTAAAAATTTATCTGATATAGTTACAAAGGGGCCTGAAAACATAGGATTTATATCTGGTGGTTCCGGTATTCAAGAGCTTACTAATCTGACAAAGGATCAGATAATTTACCTAATTCGTAAGCTTGTGGAGCTGGATAAGACAGCGGATATTATTATAATTGATACCGGAGCAGGAATAAATGATTCCGTGCTGGAGTTTGTGGCTGCCAGTTCTGAGATTTTACTTGTAACCACTCCTGACCCTACATCAATTACAGATGCATATGCATTATTAAAGACATTAAATAGAAAATCAGATTTTTCTCGGGATGATACGGATATCAAAGTTATTGCAAACCGTGTTTCATCAGATGATAATGGTGAGGATATATATGAAAAGCTAAATGTTGTTTCCAATAGGTTTTTAAATCTTAGGCTTGAGTACCTTGGATACGTTCCGCTAGATA
>JAAYNY010000012.1 GCA_012520635.1 Clostridiales bacterium
ATTGGAATCATATACTCCCTTAATTCCCCCTTCTATCAAAGGAAGCTCTCCAACTATATAACCAATATCATCAATATCTTCTACCGGCTCTTCATCATCTTCAAGGTCTACATCATCTTCTACATCAGTAGAGTCGCTGTCAATTAAATCTTCGGTGTCTTCTAAATCATCTTCTTTTGTCACAGTTGAACTATCTTTTGCATCATCTGTATTTTTCTTGTTTGAACAAGAAGCAAATACCATTAAGATAGATAATACTAATAAAAATATTACCATCTTTTTAAAGTTAACCTTCATATAAATACATCCTCCTAATATTAATTTAGTCAAGCCATATTTTATTTGCCTTATATTACCATGAATAAAATTTTAGTTCAACATTTATAGACTATTAGTATAATTTTACTTATTAATACTGCATTTTGTACTATTTTTCAGTATGTTTACTAAAGTTTTTAAACACATAATACAAATAATTTGTAAAATAAGGACATTTTTTTAGAAGCACTATATTTTTTATCATAATAAATATAACAAACCCTTATAATTAAGGTCGTGATTATTATTCTCTTTCACAATATAAAAGACTGTTTCATAATAAAGGGTGAATTACAGCAATCCCTTTATTAATGAAGCAGTCCCTTTAATAAAATCTTAGGTTAATTTAATATTATCTAATAATTAGTAGTTTTCCTTACGTACTTCAAAATAAGACTGTGTATATGTACATACAGGACAAACACCAGGTGCTTTTTTACCCATTACAAGATGTCCACATACGCGGCACTCCCACATGGTTTCTTCACCCTTTTCAAATACCTGTTGCATCTCAACATTACTTAATAATTTGCGATAGCGCTCTTCATGAGATTTCTCAATATCAGCAACTCTGCGGAATTTTGCAGCTAATGCAGTAAAGCCTTCTTCCTCTGCTTCCTTAGCAAATCTAGCATACATATCTGTCCACTCATAATTTTCCCCTTCTGCAGCTTGCAAAAGGTTCTCAGCTGTATCACCAAGATTACCAAGTTCCTCAAACCATACACGGGCATGTTCCTGTTCATTTCTTGCAGTTGAACGGAATATTTCTGCCAATTGGTCGTAACCTTCTCTCTCAGCTATATGAGCAAAATATGCATATTTGTTCCTTGCCTGACTCTCACCTGAAAATGCTTCCATTAGATTTTTTTCTGTCTTTGTACCTGCATACTTGTTTTCTTTCTTCTCGTACATAATATTAACCTCCTATTGATTTAAATTTGATTTATCTTCTTTATAATTACTTAATGATTTTTCAATTATTGCTTTTGAAAATCCTAATCTTGCTAACTAGCAATGATTCTGAAAGTTCTTTACTTTTATTACCTACCTCCTTTATTTAATTAATTTAATTATAATATAAATCAAAACAATTATCAATTTTATTATGAATTTATAAGAATAAAGATATTATGTAAAGCATTAAATTTATCTATATATATCATCTGATAATCTCCTAATAACAGTAATATAAATATTAGCTTTTAGAATAATAATTATAAAAGGTCAGATTTTACTCTGACCTCTTACTTTTACTATATAATATCTATTTAATATCAATTATCTTTAGAGCAAAGTATTTTCTTAGCTCTTGGAGCTCTTAGCATACTTGCTTGAGGCATATCCTCTCCCAATAAGGGTTGTAAATAATACTTAAATTCATCAGTTACATTGTTACCTTCCATATTGATAAACTTATCAGGCATTAGTCTAGTATTTGCAGCCACATTATTAAGGTCAGTTAATTTGTAGTCAACAGAATAATATCCTGTTCTGTTAATGGTAATAGAACCATCAATATTATGCCATATAGCAAATTGTGCTGCTTTTTCTCCTACTTCCCTTGCCTCAAGTTGATCAATAGAGGATACACAACCAAAGAATGATCTTTGTAAATATCCCAGGGTATCAGCTCTAACTCTATCAATTCCAAGCTTAGTTTTTACTAACTCTGAAAGATGATCTCCTAACATCCCTGTTCCTGAAAGTTGTCTATTACCATGAGCATCAGCATCAGCCTTTAGATAATTAGATATAATAGGTTCACCGTTTTCATCTTTTATTCCTTCAGAAACAGCAACAATACATCTACCATATTTATCATATACCTCTTTTACATCCCTAAGGAATTTATCTGTGCTAAATTTTCTTTCAGGTAGATAAATTAGGTGTGGACCATCATCAGGATATTTTTGTGCGATAGAGGATGCTGCAGTTAAAAATCCTGCATTTCTTCCCATTACAACCCCAATATGTACTCCAGGAAGTGCACGGTTATCCAAATTAAGTCCAATAAATGATTGTGCAACAAACTTTGCTGCTGAAGGATATCCTGGTGTGTGATCATTCATCATTAAGTCATTATCAATGGTTTTTGGTATATGTATAGCTCTGAATTCATAATTAGAAGCCTCAGCCTCTTCATTAACTATTCTAACTGTATCTGCAGAATCATTTCCCCCGATATAAAAGAAATACCTGACATTATGTGCCTTAAAAACCTTAAATATTTCTTGACAATAAGCTTTATCCGGTTTATCCCTGGTTGAGAACAATGCCGAAGAAGGTGTATTTGCAACCTGCTCTAAATTATGGGTGGTTTCTTGAGTTAAGTCAATAAAGTCTTCATTAATAATACCCTGCACACCATTTACTGCACCATACACTTTTGTAACCTGTTGAAACTTTCTTGATTCTAAAGCGGCACCGACTAATGATTGGTTAATTACAGCAGTTGGTCCTCCGCCCTGAGCAATAACTACTTTTCCTTCTAGTATCATAATGTCTTTTACCCCTTTCATAATATAATGATAAAAACACCTTCTTTTTCAATTTTATGTAAGTACCATGTATTTGTCAAGCTTATAAGGGCTATTTAAGAAAAACTGCTCAAAGTCTAAAGCAAACTCTGAGCAGTTTTATTAACAAATTTACATCAATACTATTAGGCTTACCGCCATAAGAGCCATTCCTGCTATTAATCCATATATAGACAGATGATGCTCCCCATATTCTCTTGCAGATGGCAAAAGTTCATCTAGGCTAATATAAACCATAATACCAGCCACGGCACCAAAGACTATTCCATAGGTTATGTTGTTTAGGAATGGCAAAAGTACTAAGTAACCCACTATTGCACCCAAAGGCTCAGCAAGCCCCGACAAAAATGATATACCAAAGGCCTTCTTTCTGCTTTCTGTAGCATAAAACACCGGAACAGCTACTGATATACCTTCTGGTATATTATGAATAGCAATAGCTATAGCTATGGGAACTCCTAGACTAGGATCCTTAACTGCAGCCATAAATGTTGCTATACCTTCTGGAAAGTTATGAATTCCAATGGCAAAAGCCGTAAACAACCCCATTCTCATTAGGTTGGATTTGTGATGTTCACTCTTTCCATCCATCTCTTCTACGGTATGTACTTCATGTGGATTTTCTGTTTCAGGTATTACCTTATCAATAATAGCAATTAATAATATCCCAAAGAAAAATGCTCCAACAGCAGCCCAATTACCATTTTTCACTCCAAGCTCCGATATCAAGGATGCTTGTGCTTGAGGAAATATTTCAACAAAAGATACATAAATCATAACACCTGCTGAAAATCCTAGGGAAAGAGATAAAAACTTAGTATTTGTCTTCTTTGTAAATAGAGATAGGGCACCACCTATTCCTGTTGCCAATCCCGCAAAAAGTGTTAATAAAAATGCTAATAAAATATTGCTTAATTCTAGTCCCATTATGTCTTCCTCCTAATTATACTTTTATAAAATAAAAACGACTTATATTCTAATAATCACTTAAAGTATTATAACTAATACTTGCCATTAGTATAACTTATGTTATTTTTTTTGTCTAATATTTTATATCATATTATCAGAGGATTTTATTAGAATTAAACTTAAATTTACCATTAAAAAACCTCAAATAATCTGTCTACACCCTCTTCTATATATTCAGTATCAACACCTGAATAGTTGATAACTAAGATATGATCCTTAATATTACTTCTATCATAATAATATTGGCTTAGACATGATACATTAATTCCATTTTCAGCCGCCCGCATAACTAGCTGCTTATCTGATATCTTGGTATCTACCTGTAAAAGGAAGTGCAAACCCGCATCTTCTTCCATTATATTAATCTTCTTATCATCTTTTCGCTTCATAATATTTTCTAATAATATATCTCTTGTTTTTCTATAATAATTACGCATTCGATTTATATGAATTTCCAAATATCCCCTCTCTAGGAACTTGGCCAAAGTATATTGCTCAAAATTAGATACTGTACATGCATAAAAACTAAGCTCTTTATTGTATCGCTCAATTAATGGCTTTGGCAGTACCATATAACTTATACGTATGGTAGATGTAAGGCTCTTTGAAAATGTATTTATATATATGACTTTATTAGACATGTCTATACTTTGTAAGGCTGGAATAGGCTTACCCAACAACCTAAATTCACTATCATAATCATCTTCAATAATATAACGCTTCTCTGATTTTAATGCCCATGTTAATAGCTCATGCCTTCTGCTTATGGGTGTAACAATCCCTGTAGGAAAATGGTGTGAAGGAGTTATATGCACCACATCAGCAGCTGACTCTTCTAAAGCATCTATATTGATACCCTCATTATCCAAAGGAATATGGACACATTTTACCTTATTAGCCTTATAAATCCTTGCGATTTTTTGATATCCTGGATCTTCTACAGCGTATTTACTTTCATGTCCAAGCAGCTGAATTATTAGTCCGTAAAGGTATTCTGTTCCTGCACCTACTACAACTTGTTCAGGCTCCACATCCATTCCCCTAAACTGGTATAGATAATTTACTATGGCACATCTAAGTTGATATACCCCAAGAGAAGGGGACTTAATCATAAGATTATCCCTTTCCTCGGCCATGGTTTCTCGTATTAGCTTTGCCCATCTTGTAAATGGAAAATTATCTGGGGCTGTATTATTATTTACAAAGTCCATAAAATACTTAGGACTGTCCAAAATAGTTTCTTGATTATTATTATCTTTTGCATCTTTTTTATAAGTTCTAGGCTTATACTGAGAAGTATCACTGAACTTGTAATCATCAGCAGATATATCACTGACATAAAAACCACTTCTAGGTACAGAATATATATATCCTTCAGCCATCAACTGACTATAGGCATTCTCTACAGTAATAGTACTTATATCTAAATGCTTTGCCAGTGCTCTCTTTGATGGAAGTTTTTCTTTTGGTTTTAGTTTGTTATTACTTATATCATCCTTAATTTGTCTATATAAATATTCGTATAGAGCCTCAGTACCCCTATCATCAAATGAATATGTTAACATGCTTCCTCCAATCTGACCTTATTTATTTTAGGCATTTTGAGTATTTCTTTATGGTCATATTCTAGTATAATGACAAAAAGAATGTTTGTAAAGGAGAAACAAGATGAAACGAATATTAACTATCCAAGATATTTCCTGTGTAGGCAAATGCTCTCTAACAGTAGCACTACCTATAATATCCGCTATGGGGGTTGAGGCTGCTATTATTCCAACGGCAGTATTATCTACCCATACTATGTTCAAGAATTTTACATTCAAAGATTTGACTGATGAAATCTTACCAATAAC
>JAAYNY010000095.1 GCA_012520635.1 Clostridiales bacterium
CATCTCAAGAACATTTGGATGAATCATTCCACATGGTAAAAGCTCTATCCAACCAGTTTGCTTACATGTGGAACATCCCTTTCCGTCACAGATTTCACAGTTTATATCAAGTTCAAAACCTGGTTCAACGAAAGGGAAGAATCCTGGTCTTAATCTTACCTTAACATCTCTTTCAAACACTTCTGACAATAATACTTTCATAAAATAAATTAGATTTGATATTGATATATCGTCACCTATCATCATGCCTTCTAGCTGGAAGAAGGTATTCTCATGGCTGGCATCTAAATTCTCATTTCTAAAACATCTACCTGGAAAAAGTACCTTTAGTGGCTCTCCCTTCTTTGGAGCACCATATTTCCTCATAATGGTGTTCTGAGCCGCAGAGGTATGAGTCTTTAATATCTGTCCATTCTCTAGATAATAAGTATCTTGCATATCTCTTGCTGGGTGGTTCTTAGGTATGTTTACTGCTTCAAAGTTATTGTATTCAGTCTGTATCTCTAAACCGTCCTCAATAACAAAGCCCATTGTCTTAAATATATCCTCTATCTTTTTTTGCACAATTGTTACAGGATGGAGAGTTCCAGCCTCTCTACTTGATGGTACTGTATAATCATATCTTTCTGCATTTTCTATTTGTTTTTGATACTCTCTCTCTTCAAGAGTTTTATGGTACTTAACAATAGCTTCTTCTATCTCATGCTTTAGCTTATTTACTTGCATTCCGGCAGTTTTCTTCTCTTCGGGAGAAAGATTTCTTAGGTTTTTTAATTCATTAGTTACTAAACCTTTTTTGCCTAGGAAAGCTACTCTGATTTTCTCTAACTCTTCATTTGAACTTACAAGATCAAGTTCTTCACTAAACTGTTGTTTAATCTTTTCCAGATTTTCTAACATCACATTTCCTCCTTATTTCATCATAAAATATTCTTTTAAAATGTTTGTAAAACAAAAAACCCCCATCCCAAAGGGACGAGAGTATCGTGGTACCACCCAAATTTCAAATCTTACATAAAAAGATTCCTTTATAGTTATAACGTAACTTATCCGGCCTGTCGGCAACTCAGGTGGCGAATTTCGTAATAAATCTGAACCCTAGATCTGCTTTCAGCCGATGGCAGTTCCTCTCTGTAGGGAAGAAATACACTACTAATACACCTTCATAGTCTTTGTATTATTAAATTCATTTCTCATATATTAACTTAAGCCTTTAAAATTGTCAAGGCAAAACCCAAGATAGCTATCACATGTCTCCCTAACTAATAAACATAGCATCTCCAAAACTAAAAAAACGATACTTTTCTTTAACAGCCTCTTCATATGCATTTAATATATGCTCTCTTTTTGAAAATGCTGACACAAGCATCATAAGGGTGGATTCTGGTAGATGAAAGTTAGTTATAAGTCCATCCATTATCTTAAAGTCATATCCAGGATAGATGAATATAGATGTATCTCCACTTCCTGCATGCAAGTAACCCTCCTCATCTGCAGATGACTCCAATGTTCTACAACTGGTAGTTCCCACACAGATAATTCTGCCTCCATTCTTCTTGGCAGTATTTATCTTATCAGCTTCTTCCTTAAAGATCTGATAAGATTCGGAGTGCATATGATGCTCCTGCACATTATCTACCTTTACAGGACGAAATGTACCAAGACCCACATGTAAGGTTACATATGCAATGTCTATCCCCATAGCTTTAATCTTGTCTAATAAGTCATTGGTAAAATGAAGTCCTGCAGTAGGAGCTGCAGCAGACCCTTGGTATTTAGCATATACGGTCTGATATCTATTCCTATCCTTTAGTTCATGGGTGATATAAGGGGGTAGAGGCATTTGCCCAAGTTTATCAAGAATCTCTTCGAAGATTCCCTCATATGAAAATCTAATCAGCCGGTTACCATCTTCCATTACTTCAAGTACCTCTGCTATTAGAAGTCCATCCCCAAAGCTAATTAAAGTCCCCGGTCTTGCCTTCTTACCAGGCTTTACTAGGGTCTCCCAAACATCATTTTCTTTTCTCTTTAATAATAAGAGCTCTATCTTGGCACCAGGGCTGCTTTCATCTTGCTTATTACTTAATGGTTTATTTATTTTTTCTCCTATTAGACGTGCTGGGATTACCTTGGTATTGTTAAGAACCAGACAATCCCCTTTTCTTAGGTAATTAGTGATGTCTTTAAATTTTTTGTGCTCATACTCTCCTGTATGGCGGTCTAATACCAGTAGTCTAGAATTAGTTCTATCTTCAAGTGGATCTTGAGCAATAAGTTCTTCAGGTAAATCATAGTAAAAATCATTAGTCTTCATAAAAGCTCCTTACGTTAGAACAATAAATCGGATTTTTTCTTTAAAAGCTTTGCACCATTTACAATTAAAAATGTCCCTGCTACCATACTTGATACTATAAGAACTATACCAAGTACAAGGTTCCACACTCC
>JAAYNY010000013.1 GCA_012520635.1 Clostridiales bacterium
GTAACAAAACGGATTTTCGAACTTGACAAGCTTTTTTCATTAGACAAGAGTAGATAAAACTTGTGGATAATGTGGATAACTCCGTGTATAACTCCTTTTTGATTAACTTTAAGGCTTTTTTCCGTGGATAACTTTTTACCACTTTTAATTCAAAATTTTATATATATCCATTATATGTAAGCTCAACCACTGTTTTTGTGCAATATTACTATATGCAACTTTGTCAATAGGTATTTTCTATTGTTTTTAACTGGTAATTTAAAAATGTTATTTTATCTAATTTAATCAATTTTCTAAACATTATGAAAATTAATTTCATTTCCTGCAAATATTAAAAATATCAGCAAACTTTACACATAGTAAGAGAAACTTTGATACAAAAAATCCTCCGTTGCGGAAATCCACAACGAAGGATCAATATCTTTACAAACCTAAGCTTCTCTCATAATGATCAACCTTATCTGCAAGGAAAGGAGCCAGACCAACAAACTCTGCACCATATAGTTTTTTATTTTCTTCTATAAGACTAGTTCGAATAATCTTTATAACTACTCTGAAAAAATCTCCATTGCTAAATATAATATTACCTCCAAAATAGTATCCAACTGGCAGATTGGCTTCACTTATGAAACCAATACCACTTCTAGAGATATCACAAACCATTATAGAAGCTCCTATATTACTTACAACAACATTATCTTGCTTAAATATCTCACCTACCTCAATACTAAGCTCAATTGGAAGACGTTTATACTTTCGTCTTTCATTGTTGTTCTTCTCTTCCATAGTCATACTCCCTCTAGTTCCATCAAGCATATAACTAAATTACTGGAACAGATTTTAATACATTTATATTACTCTTCTTACACAATATACCTTTCGGTAATTATATTTAGATATAATTATACCTTGTCTAGAGTTGGCAGCATGGACTATCTTATCATCACCAATATATATGGCGACATGATTTACAACACCGTTACTATTGGTATAGAAGATTAAATCTCCTGGCCTACGATCACTTTCGTTAACTTTTTTACCGGCAGATTTGGCTTGATCTCTTGAAACTCTTGGAACTTTATATCCAAATTGCTGATAAATAGTATATACGAAACCAGAGCAGTCAGCACCCTTAGTTAGGCTAGTTCCTCCCCACTTATATGGGTTACCCACAAATTTCTTTGCATAAGTTGCAATCTCTTGCCCTGATGAACTACCTGAATTATTACTGCTAGAAGAACTCTTACTTTCTTTATTCTCCTTATTAGCCTTTTTTGCTTCTTCTGATTTTTTCTTTTCTTCCGCAGCCTTTCTCTCGGCCTCTACTCGTCTTCTTTCTTCTTCTTCAGCCAAGCGTTGCAATCTTTCAGCTTCTGCCCTCTCAGCTTCTCTTTGTTCCCTTAAAATTCTTTGCTCTTCTTCTATAGAAATTGCTCTTTTAAATATAATTTCAACTTCCACATAATCTTTATGTACATATCCGGTAAAGTCATTTCCTTGGTCATCAGCACCAAGAAGGATTTCAACCCAATCACCATGTTCTTTTATTGCCGGATATTTCTCACCAAGAGGTATTAATTCAAGAGTTCTAGAATCCAGACTAGGATTCTCTCTTACACGTAAGGTCTGGGTTCTTATTACAGTAGCATACTTTTCAGCGTGTTCATCCGCTTCCCTTTCAGCATCCCTACCTACAGCTAGATAGTTAGAGGCAATATATCCCTCCACATCACCAGATTTAATTTTAACCCAGTCTCCTTCAAGCCATTCTAGTATGTCAGCTGCGCATCCATGATACAATTTGCCTACAACCTTACTATCTGTTGATGGTTTACTTCTTACATTAACATAGTTACTTGCTATAGAAACTCCGAGATTTGACAAAGGTGAATATATCTCGGCATTAAATAACTCAGTTATTTTATCATTTACTTCTTCATCACCACATGAAAATACATCATTTAGGGTCTTTGATATAC
>JAAYNY010000096.1 GCA_012520635.1 Clostridiales bacterium
ATAACAGAGACAATTCTTCGTGATGCCCATCAGTCTTTGATAGCTACAAGAATGTCAACTGAATCAATGTTACCGATTATCGAAAAAATGGATCAAGTAGGTTACCATTCCGTAGAATGTTGGGGTGGAGCTACATTTGATGCTTCCTTACGTTTCTTAAAGGAAGATCCATGGGATAGATTAAGACTTATTAGAAAAGGATTTAAAAACACAAAACTGCAGATGCTTTTTAGAGGACAGAACATATTGGGCTATCGCCACTATGCAGATGACGTGGTTGAATATTTTGTTCAAAAATCCTTGGCAAATGGTATAGATATAATTCGTATCTTTGATGCACTTAATGATCTTCGTAATCTAGAGACTACAGTAAAGGCTACAAATAAAGAAAATGGTCATGCACAGATTGCTATATCTTATACTCTTGGTGATGCTTATACTACAGATTATTATGTTAAACTTGCTAAAGACATAGAATCTCTTGGTGCTTCATCCATATGTATAAAGGATATGGCTGGCCTATTGGTACCATATAAGGCTACAGAACTGGTAACAGCACTTAAAAAAGCTGTTAAGATACCTATTAATATTCATACTCACTATACAAGTGGTGTTGCAGCTATGACTTATATGAAGTCTGTTGAGGCAGGGGCAGATATTATTGACACAGCCATGTCACCATTTGCAATGGGAACTAGCCAACCTGCAACTGAGGTAATGGCAGAAACATTTAAAGGCACACCATATGATCCAGGTTATGATCAGAAACTTCTTGCTGAAATTGCTGACCACTTTAGACCTATCAGGGATAATGCCTTAGAGACTGGTATACTTAACCCTAAGGTTATGGGTGTAGATATTAAGACTCTTTTATATCAAGTTCCAGGTGGTATGCTATCCAACTTAGTATCACAACTTAAAGAGCAAAAAGCGGAAGATAGATACTATGAGGTTCTTGAGGAAGTTCCAAGAGTACGTAAAGACTTTGGTGAGCCACCTCTAGTTACACCATCAAGTCAAATTGTAGGTACACAAGCAGTTCTTAATGTACTTGCAGGTGATCGTTATAAGATGGTATCTAATCAGGCAAAGGCTCTACTTTCTGGTCAATATGGCCGTACAGCTAAGCCTTTTGATCCTGAAGTTCAAAAGAAGGTTATCGGTGATACCAAGCCAATTACTTGTAGACCTGCTGATTTAATCGAGCCTGAGCTTGATAAAATTGAAGCAGAGATTAAGGATTGGAAAGAGCAAGATGAGGATGTATTATCCTATGCTTTATTCCCACAAGTAGCTATGGACTTCTTCAAGTATCGTCAAGCTCAAAAGACAGGAGTAGATGTTAAAGAAGCAGATACCGTAAATAATGCTTATCCTGTATAATTTTATACTTGACAACTTAATAAAAATTAGATATACTACCACCTGTAAAGCAAAAACCTTTACAGGTGGTGTTTATATGTTAAGAGAAGATTCAGGAGACACTAAACTAGACGAATTTGTTAGATTGTCTGTTTTATATGATTTTTATGGAGAACTACTTAATGATCGTAAAAAACAGATATTTGAGGACTATTTTCTCAATGATTTTTCCCTTAGTGAGATAGCTAATGAATTAGGTATTAGCAGACAAGGAGTACATGATATAGTTAAAAGAACCTCCAAAGAGCTATGGGATTATGAAGAGAGATTATCTCTTGTGAAGAAATTCACTGAGGTAAAAGAAAAGGTTGGCAATATAAAAAAATATTGCAATGAAGTAAAGAAGTCCCTTGATTTTACAAAGATACAAGCTATTGAAACATTGGCAGATGATATATTAAAGGAGCTGTAATATGGCATTTGATAATCTATCCGAAAAGTTGCAGAATATTTTCAAAGGCTTAAAAGGAAAAGGACGCTTAACAGAAGCCGATGTAAAGGCTGCCTTAAGAGAAGTTAAAATGGCACTTCTTGAAGCGGATGTTAACTTTAAAGTCGTTAAAAATTTTGTGGCTTCCGTACAGGAAAGAGCAATAGGACAAGACGTTCTAAACAGTTTGACTCCAGGTCAAATGGTAATAAAGATTGTTAATGAAGAAATGGTAAACCTACTTGGAAGTGATGAGGTTGAGTTAAAGCTTTTACCTTCCAATGAAATTACCATAATTATGATGTGTGGCTTGCAAGGTGCAGGTAAGACTACCACCGCAACAAAACTTGCAGGAAAACTTAAATCAAAAGGTAGAAAGCCCTTACTTGTAGCTTGTGATATTTACAGACCTGCAGCAATCGAACAACTAAAGATAAATGGTGAAAAACAGGGTGTCAGTGTGTTCTCCATGGGAGATAAGCATAAGCCTCTAAACATTGCAAAGGCTGCCTTGGAACATGCTTCTAAAAATGCTTATAACGTAGTTATATTAGACACCGCAGGCAGACTTCATGTTGATGAAGATATGATGGAAGAGCTGCAAGAAATCAAAGAAAATATTTCTATACAACAGACTATTTTGGTTGTTGACTCAATGACTGGACAAGATGCAGTTAATGTGTCCCAGAATTTTGATGATAAATTAGGTATTGATGGTGTTATACTAACTAAGTTAGACGGTGATACCAGAGGTGGTGCAGCCTTATCAATTCGTGCTGTAACAGGTAGACCTATATTATATGTAGGTATGGGTGAAAAACTTTCTGACCTAGAATTATTCTACCCAGAACGTATGGCATCAAGGATCCTTGGAATGGGTGATATACTTACTCTTATAGATAAGGCAGAAGCTCAGTATGACGAGGAAAAAGCCCGTGAGATGGAAAGGAAAATCAAAAAAGCAGAGTTTAATTTTGATGATTTTCTTGAACAGATGGGTCAGGTAGAAAAGATGGGTGGCATATCCGATATGCTAAGTATGCTTCCAGGTATGGGTAGTCAATTAAAGGATGTAGAAATTGATGACAAAGCCTTAGTTAGAACTAAGTCAATCATCTATTCTATGACTAAGGCAGAACGTGCCAATCCTAATATACTTAACTTACCAAGGAAGAAAAGAATTGCAGCAGGAGCCGGAGTTGACATTTCAGAAGTAAATGCTCTGGTCAAACAATTTGATCAGATGAAGAAGATGATGAAACAAATGTCCGGTTTAATGGGTGGCAAAGGTGGTAAAAAAGGTAGATTCAAATTGCCTTTTGGACTATAAATTAAATACTATCAAGGAGGTGAAGATATGGCAGTTAAGATCAGATTAAAGAGAATGGGACAAAAGAAAGCCCCTTTCTATAGAATTGTTGTTTCAGATTCAAGATCACCTAGAAACGGCAGATTTATCGAAGAAATCGGTACCTATGATCCTACACAGAATCCAAGTGCTTTCAATGTAAATGAGGAAGCTGCAAAGAAATGGTTGTCAACTGGAGCACAGCCTACTGATACTGTAAGCAAAATCTTCAAACATGCAGGTATTCTGTAATAAGTTTAAGCAGCAAACATAAAGGTTAAACTTTATGTTTGAGCTATCTATAGATAGCATAATGGAGGATTATTATGAAGGAATTAGTTGAGGTAATTGCTAAATCACTCGTAGATCATCCCGATGAGGTTGTTGTTACTGAGAGGGAAACTGAAAAGTCCATCGTAGTTGAATTAAAGGTGGCATCTGATGATATGGGTAAGGTGATTGGTAAACAAGGCCGTATTGCTAAATCCATTCGTACCGTTGTAAAAGCAGCCGCAACTAAGGATGACAAGAAAGTAGTAGTTGAAATCATGCAATAACATTCAATTGCTTAACTTAATTATGATAGGCTGTTGTAAAATATATGGTTTTACAACAGCCTTGTTTTTGTAAAAGTAACCTTATTAATTATATTACAATATAAGAACGAGGAAAAAATATATGGATAATTATCTTAGAGTTGGAGTGATTTCATCAACCCATGGTATTAGGGGTGAAGTTAAGGTCTATCCTACAACTGATGATAGTAAAAGATTTGAAGATCTTAAAGAGGTAATTCTTGATACTGGCAAGGAATATATGCCTTTAGAAATTTCAAGAGTAAGATATTTTAAGAATCTTGTAATCCTTAAATTTAAGGATATTGATAATATTAATGATATTGAAAAATATAAGGGCAAGGATCTCTTAGTATCAAGAGAAAATGCCTTGGAGCTAAAAGAAGGGGAATATTTTATATTTGACCTTATAGATTCAGAAGTTATAACAGAAGATGGTAGTAAACTTGGTGTTTTAGCTGAAGTACTTACTACTGCTGCTAATGATGTCTACGTAGTAAAGACAGATAATAACAAAGAAATACTGCTTCCAGCAATTGATGAATGCATTCTTGATGTGGATATAGATAACAAAAAAATTACAGTGCATTTAATGGACGGCTTACTATAGATATTAATGAAAGGTACGGTGAACAATGAACTTTCATGTACTAACTTTGTTTCCAGAGATGATTGAGTCCGGATTAAATACCAGCATAACAGGACGGGCTATAGAAAAGGGGCATATTTCCTTAAACACTTTAAATATCCGGGATTTTTCTGAAGATAAGCATAAACGTGTAGATGATTATCCATATGGTGGTGGGGCAGGTATGGTTATGCAGGCAGAACCCATATATAAGGCCTATGGATATTTGGCTAATCATATAAAACTATCTAAGGAAGATAAGGAAAATGAAAATGGGAATGAAAAAGAAACATATAAAAAGCCAAGAGTAATATATGTCACCCCACAAGGCTCAGTCTTTAATCAAAACATGGCAAAGGAACTGGCTAAAGAAGAGGATTTAATATTTCTTTGTGGCCATTATGAGGGAATAGATGAAAGGGTACTTGAAATGATTGTAACCGATTATATATCTATTGGGGATTATGTTCTAACTGGTGGTGAGTTACCAGCCATGGTAATGATAGACGCTATATCCAGATTAGTTCCTGGTGTATTAAACAATGAAGCATCCTCAGAGTTTGAGTCATTTCATGACAACCTTCTTGAATACCCCCAATATACCCGTCCTGAAACATTTATGGGACGAAAGGTACCAGAGGTATTGCTTTCAGGTCATCATGCTAATATTGAAGCATATAGAAGAAGAGAAGCCATACTTCGTACCTATGAAAGACGACCTGATTTATTGGAAGATGCTAACTTATCAGAAGAAGAACGGGAGTATCTTACCTGCCTAATATTTCAAAAAAATTATGATGTTTATTCCTAAAATAATACTTGCTTTTTGCAACTTATTGTGTTAAAGTATGTTATTGTGAGATCGATGGTCCTCTGTTACATTATGTATTATGAACATCAAAATAAATAGGAGGTCACAAAATGAAGAATATTATTAGAGAAATCGAAGCAGAACAGATTAGAAGCGATATTGCTGATTTTAGAATCGGAGATACAGTTCAAGTTTATGCTAAAGTTAAAGAGGGAAACCGTGAAAGACTACAGGTGTTTGAAGGAACTGTAATTAAGAGACAGAATGGTAGTTCCAGAGAAACCTTTACCGTAAGAAAGACTTCTGGCGGTGTTGGTGTTGAGAAGACCTGGCCCCTTCATAGTCCTACAATTGACAGGATTCAAGTAACCAGACGTGGTAAAGTAAGAAGAGCTAAACTATTCTATCTAAGAGACAGAGTTGGTAAGAGAGCTAAGGTTAAAGAATTATTAAGATAATATCAAGAAAGGGACATACCTTGTGTATAGTCCCTTTTTAATTGAATAAGAAGATAAAAGCATCAATTTGTTTTATTAATACAAATTAGTTGTAACATTTTCTTCTTCAAGCTATAATTAAGGGAGTAATTAATTATTATTAAAAGAGGTGTCGTCTTGGATTACGATTTTGATAATGAAAGTAAAAAACCCACTTTAAAGAATATATTAATAGAAGTATTTATCTGGGCAGCTATGATAGGTGCAGTTATATTTTTTGCCTATTTTATAGTATATTATTGTGTTGAGAAAACCAATGTGATAGGGGACTCTATGGAAAGTACTCTTTCAGCAGATAAGGGAATAATTATTAACAAGTTTGTTTATCATGTGAAAGATCCTAAGCGTTTTGATGTAATTGTATTTAAGCAAAGCGGAAAAGAACACAGCTATTATAATATTAAACGTATTATTGGATTGCCTGGTGAAAGACTTCTTATTAAAGATGATAATATTTATATTAATGGTGAAATAATAGAAGATATAGTCAATGTTGAACCCATGGTTAATTATGGTCTAGCTGATGAAGAAATTGTCCTTGAAGACAATGAGTATTTTGTCTTAGGTGATAACCGTAACAATAGTGAGGATAGTCGTTTTGCCAGCATTGGCAATATAACCAGAGATGATATTATAGGAAAAGCTGTAATACAACTGTCCCCATTTAATTTTATAAGCAAGCTAAACTTAAAAGATCCAAAGAAGTAGTAGAAGGTAGGTATAATAATGAATGTACAATGGTATCCCGGTCATATGGCAAAAGCCAAAAGAATGATGCAGGAGAACATAAAATTAATTGATGTAGTAATTGAATTAGTGGATGCAAGAATCCCACTATCCAGTAAGAACCCTGATATTGATAACTTAGCTAATAATAAATCCAGAGTAATTCTTCTCAACAAATATGATATGGCTGATCCAACATATAATGATATGTGGAAGAGGTATTTTGATGATAAAGGCTATCATACAGCTTTGGTAAATTCAAAAAGTGGCCAAGGTGTTAAGCAGATTAAAGATATTGTATATAAAGCATGTGAAGCTAAGATAGAGAGAGACAGAAAACGGGGTATAATTAATAGACCTGTAAGAGCCATGGTGGTGGGAATCCCCAATGTTGGAAAGTCAACCTTTATTAATAGCTTTGTTGGAAGAGCAAGTACTAAGACAGGCAATAGGCCTGGTGTAACTAAAGGTAAGCAATGGATAAGATTAAGCAGTAAGATTGAACTTCTAGATACCCCAGGTATTCTATGGCCAAAGTTCGAAGATCCTAAAGCAGGCCTAAAGCTGGCACTAATAGGTTCAATTAATGATAATATAATTCAGATGACTGAACTTGCTTTAGAATTGATTTTATTCCTTAGCAAGCATTATCCTAATGCAATTACTGATCGTTACCAAATCCAAGTACCTGATAATATAAATGAAATAAAAGACACAGTTACCACTCTAGAAAACATTGCCATTAAACGTGGTTGCTTATTAAAAGGCGGGGAAGCAGATCTTGAAAAAGCCGCCCTTATATTATTAGACGAATTTAGGAACAATCGCTTAGGACAAATCTCATTAGAAATCCCAAGTTAATTACCTATTGCTATAAATAAGCTATTAATCCATTAGAATAAAATTTACCAGCAAAAAGGAAGTGCATATATTGAATTCTCAAGACAAAGTATCAAGTAAAAAGACCATAGCCCAGGTCAAGTTAGAATTTATGCAGGGGGAGTTAGCTGATATACCACACTTATTAGAAAGCTATAAGCTAGATAATAGAAGTGGTATAATTAATATATGTAAGCAATACAAATCCAAATATGATGCATATCAAGAAGAAATCCAACGGACTGAGTCAATGAAGCACTATGAGAGACTCTATAGTGATTGTACATATATATGTGGTATTGACGAAGTAGGAAGAGGCCCTCTAGCAGGTCCAGTTGTTGCTTGTGCTCTTATTTTACCCAAGGATTGTGATATATTATATATAAATGATTCCAAAAAATTATCAGAAAAGAAACGGGAAGAACTTTATGATGAGATTTTAAGTTCTGCTGTTTCATATGGTATAAGCATGATTCCTGCTAAGAGAATCGATGAAATTAATATCCTTCAAGCAACATTTGAAGCCATGAGAGATGCAATTGCTAAATTAAAATATGAACCAAATATCTTATTAAATGATGCTGTAACAATACCAGGTATATCTATTGACCAAGTTCCCATAGTAAAAGGTGATTCTAAAAGCATCTCCATAGCAGCTGCTAGTATTCTTGCTAAGGTTACACGGGATAGATTAATGGTTGCTTATGATAAAGTATTTCCAGGCTATGGCTTTGCTGACAATAAAGGTTATGGATCAGCCAGTCATATAGATGCTATTAAGAGGCTAGGACCATGTGAAATTCACCGTAGAAGCTTTATTAAAAATATTTATAAGGAAGTCTAACTTTTCTATAAATTTTAGATTTTGGAGGGATTATTATGAATCATAATAAGAAAGATATACCAAACAAAACAGCTGTTGCCCTGTCTTATAATCCCCAGGAAACAGCACCTAAAATCATAGCTAGTGGCAAAGGCTATCTTGCCGAGAAAATAATTGATAAAGCAAATCAAGTAGATCTTCCTATTCATCAAGATAAGGCTCTTGCAGAGACTTTAGCCAACTTAGAACTTGGATCATATATTCCACCTGAGCTTTATGAGGTGGTTGCTGAGGTTCTTGTCTTTGTTGACAAGATGGATAGGCTTAAAAGTAAGTTGGGATGATAAAAGTTATATTTATGAGGGATACTTGTTATGAACAAAAGAGAAGTTGGATCAAGATATGAAGAGCTAGCTGCTAAGTTTCTTGAAGAACAAGGATATAAAATAATAGAGAAAAACTTCAGATGTAGATTAGGTGAAATTGATTTAATAGGGAAATCAGAGGATTATCTTTGTTTTATAGAAGTAAAGTATCGTTCTAGTAGGGAATATGGATTTCCTTCTGAAGCTATTGATTATAGGAAAAGAAGAAAAATCTTCAACCTAGCTATGACTTATATGAATTTTCATAAACTTCCCTCAGATACACCTTGTCGTTTTGATGTGGTTTTAATACTTGATAAAGAATTTAAACTCATAAAAAATGCATTTGAAGGATTTTAGTAATTTAGAAAGGTTAATCGGTTAATCATATGACATTTGTTGACACTAATATGGCTAGATTAAATAAAAATAATAAGGTAGCCTATTTGGAGTTTCCACCACTATCTGAGATTCCATTTATTATCCATGGTTTTTCCACCAGACTAGGTGGGGTTAGTAGTGGAATCTTTTCTTCCATGAATCTAGGCTCAGGATCCTCACCTTATAAGGATGAACCTGAGAATATTAAAGAGAATTTCATTAGAATTGCTGATAGTCTGGGAGTGGCAGCAGATTCTTTAGTTATATCTGATCAAGTCCATAAGACTAAAATTAAGCTTGTAGATGAAGCTGATAGGGGAAAAGGATTTATATATCCAAGAGATTATAATGAAATTGATGGATTAATTACAAATAAAGCCGGACTTACCCTGGTAACAAAATATGCTGATTGTGTCCCCTTATATTTTGTAGACCCTGTAAATAAAGCCATTGGTCTTTCCCACTCCGGTTGGAAGGGGACCGTAGGTAGAATCGGACAAATAACCGTTGAAGAAATGGCTAAAGCCTTTGCTAGTAAAGCAGAAGATATTATAGCTCTTATAGGACCATCCATTTGCATGGATTGTTATGAAGTAGGAGAGGATGTTGCTGGTGAATTTAAGAATGGCTTTTCAAGTATAGGGCAGAATACTAATAAAGCCGTAGATGAGGCAAATATGGTTCTTAAAAAGAATGGTAGGGATAGATATCAGTTAAATCTATGGGAAGCCAATAGAAGAATCCTGATAGAAGCTGGGCTGAAAGAAGAACATATTCATATTAGCGGAGTATGTACATCCTGTAATAGCCAGCTTTTATTCTCTCACAGAAAATCAAAGGGCAAAAGAGGAAGCCTTGCTGCCTTCCTAGCAATAAGACAATAAAGTCACAGAAAGAAGAATGAAGATATGGATAAAAAAGAAAAGAAACATATAATAAGAGAAATTGAAGGAAATAGTATAGCAGAAGAGCTAGGGCTTTCTCCTGGTGATGAGCTGATATCTATTAATGATACAAAGATAAAGGATGTATTTGACTACCATTTTCTTATAAAAGATGAACAATTAAATGTTCTTATTAAAAAGCCTAACGGCCAAGAGTGGGAGCTTGATATAGAGAAGGACTATGATGAAGATTTAGGCCTTGTATTTGAAGATGGGCTTATGGATTCTTATAGGTCCTGTCGTAACAAATGTATCTTTTGCTTTATTGATCAGATGCCACCTGGAATGAGGGATACTTTATATTTTAAGGATGATGATGCAAGATTATCATTTCTTCAGGGTAATTATATTACACTAACTAATTTAAGTGATGATGAGATAGATAGAATAATTTACTATAAATTATCACCTATTAATATCTCAATTCATACTACCAATGAGGAACTAAGATGTAAGATGCTAAACAACCGTTTTGCAGGAAGCTCTCTTTCTAAGATGAAAAGACTAAAAGATGCTGGAATTACTATGAATGGTCAAATAGTTTTATGCAAAGGGTGGAATGATAAAGAGGAATTAGAAAAGACCATCCATGATTTATCAGAATTTATTCCTCATATGAAGAGCGTATCTGTTGTACCTGTAGGCCTTTCAAAGTATCGGGAGAACTTAACACCCCTTGAGAAATTCACTAAGGAGGATTCCATAGAAGTTCTAGATACAATTCATCGATGGCAGAATATTTTTCTTACCCACTATAATACAAGATTTATCTATGCAGGTGATGAATGGTACATTAATGCTGAACTTACAATTCCTGATGAAGAATCATATGAAGGATACCCACAGATGGAGAACGGCGTAGGTATGCTAAGGTCATTTATGGATGAATTTGATGATTATTATGATAGTCTTACAGGAGACCATAGAAAAAAACA
>JAAYNY010000097.1 GCA_012520635.1 Clostridiales bacterium
CTTCTTGTCTTCCTTCTTGTCTTCCTTTTTACCAAGCTCTACTGGCTGTAAGGAATCCATATCTGGAATGATTTGCTGTATCCCGTGATCAAAATCATCCAAATCAGACACTGCTTCTAATGCCTCATGAAATACCTGGCCTACATCTTCAGGGTATTCATTAGTCATCTTATTCATATCATCAATACCACCAAGCAAATCTGATATAGCTTTAATATCATCGCCCATCGGTTCTTCTGGGTTAAATTGATTTAACAAATTAAGAAGCTCATTCTCAGGTGACAATTCACTGTCAAGACTATTGTGGTCTACTTCCATGGTGCTAGCAGTTTCATCAAAGTCTTCTTCTAGCTTTTCCTCTTCTTTATTGTCCACTTCTGTGATTTGATCAAGTTCATTTTCTGAATTTACTTCCTCTAAATTATTGTCAGCAGACATATCTAAATGATTTATAATATCGAATATATCTGAATCATAATCACCTTCATCAAGGTCACTATCCTCCTTAGAACTATCCGATTCCAAAAATTCCTTATCTATATTACTTTCAATCTCCCCTTCATCCTTGGTATCAGAACTATCATCTCCATATAAATCATCATTACTAATAACTATAGGATCATCCATATCTTCTTTTATATCAAATTGATCAAAATCTTTTAAATCCTCTAAATCCATTGTAATAGATGAAGAAACATCAAAAGAATTATCACTACTGCTGTCATTATTCTTTTTCTTATAAATATCACTTGCAGTGGCAGATGTGTCTTTTACAGAGTTAAGCAAACCATCAAGATAAGTCTCATTATCTTTAAAGTCTTTTTTATCTATACAATCGTCACAATATTCTATTCCATCAATAATTTCTTTTCTGCACAACTTACACTTTGCCATATGTCACCGCCTGTTCAGTATGTAAAATCCAAAAATCTTTCACAAGAGTCCTATAGTCTATAACTACAGTTCAACATCTGGGTTAATATAATTAATAATGTATCGTAAATCTAACATCTCTATCTTCCTGTCTTTAATAGTTAGAATTCCAGAGATAGCATCTCTAACAGAGGTAGTAACTTCTTCTTCCTCTCCTACTTCTGTAATATGTTCAGTGTTGGTTCTATGAATGCCTTCTACATGATCCACATGAAAGCCTATATTTAAGTCCTTAATATTTGATACTATTAACATCTCACGAACTCTGTCCTCAACATCCTCTAGCTTAAGACATGCCACAAGATCTACAATAGGTATTATAAAATCTCTGGGCTTTACTACTCCTTCTATAAATGGATGAGAGTTAGGTATCTTCTTTGGCTTCTTATCATAAGGAAGAATCTCCCTTACTTCACTGACATCAACTCCATAGAAATTTCCTCCTGCTCGTATTTCCAGTACTTCAATAGCTTTCTCCATCATATACCTCCACTTATGTAACATCTATTTTCTTCTATATCATATATCGCAAAATATGCTTATATTATAAGCCATATATAATAAAAAACAAATAAAAATCTTTATTATAAAGTAACATATGTAAAATCACTAAAGTCAGCATATCCCCCTTGTTCTTTAGTGGAATACATAAACAAAGCAAATCTGCATCCACAAAAATGATCTAGCACAAAATAAAGGCTCTGGGTGATACCAATCTTCTTCCAGTCATAATCCTCAACACCATCTATTTTCATAGCCTCTGCATAGTAAAAATCAGCCTCATCAATCATATCGGCAAAATTAGCATTTACTTTTAATACAACTTTATGGCTATACCAAGGTATTTTAGAATATTCACTTCCATTATAATCCTTGCTAGTATCTATATTTGAGCTAGTATCTGCTTTTTCTCTTCCTTGCATAACTAAATAATAACGACCCTTGTCCTTATGTAGAGCCACAAAACCATAACAGCCTTGAAAGGCACTGATTCCTGCATAATCACCATCTTTTAGTCCACTACCATCTACAGTAACATAAGCCTCACACTGAGGGTAAATCATCCTCTGGGTTAGTGTATTAACTGCCTGTGTAATATTTTCTGATAATTTTCCTGATCTAATACGAAGATGCCCTGGATTATCTGTAACAGACCATAACTTATGATCAGGATTATGGTTCCATTGCCATACCTTTTTCAGATTAATAACACCCTTATCATCAGCTTCATACATAAAATCATCAGACTCGTATAAAGGCTGATACTTATATTCTGGCCTTGTACTTACGGCGCTTATTTCCTTAGGAACTCTTCCTTCTGACCCCACAACAATGAAATCATCTTTAAACTCCATGGGAACAAGTACAGGAATTCGACCAATTGCTCCCCTGTCCTGAAATAATACGGCATACCACTTACCGTCAGGCGTGTCTACAATCCCCCCCTGAGCAACTCCCTGATTATGATATCCCATGTCATCTGCTAGTACTTCACCACCAACAAATTCTCCTTCTAAAGAATCAGATACAAAACACGCCTCTGTTCTAAACCATTTGCTAGGATCACTATGAATTAGAAATACATAGTATCTTCCATTAATCTTATAGACATGAGCACCTTCATATCCAAGGACTGGATTATCTTCCTTAATAATTGCCCTATGTAAGCCACCTGGTTTCTTGCCAGTAAGATCCTTCTTAAGCTCAGTAAGATATATGGTGCTATTACCATATACAATAAATACCCTGTCATCGTCAAACAACAAAGAACTGTCATGATAAAAACCTTCTATATACTGCTTTTTCCATGGCCCTTCTATATTGTCAGATGTATAAAGGTAAGTTTTCTGCGTATCGTTTGCAGCAAAACATACATAAAAGACCCCATCATGATATCTTAGGCTTGGTGCCCACATCCCTTGTCCGTATATATTCTTATGACCTACCAGCCTTTGCCCTTCTGTATCATCCAAAGTATGGTACACATAACTTAAAATCTCCCAATTAATTAGGTCATAAGACCTTAAAATTACTCCTCCTGGCATAAAGTGCATTGTTGTACTTATCATATAATAAATATCATCAACCCGAATCACATCAGGATCAGGATAGTCCATTCTAGTTAAAGGGTTAGTAAATTCATATGTTCTTCTCATGATTTTTGTCCTTTCATTATAATGTAATTTATCAGTTATCTTGATGTAATATTAAAAAGCCTTTCTCTATCTTAAAATATACCATATTGCTAACATTTTTGCTATATAATCTCAAAAGATTATTTAAATCTTCCATAATACATATTCTTAGATGTATTGAATTCAATCAGGAAAAATATATTTATTATAAAAACTGCTATGATAGTGAGCAATGCAAGTAAAGGAATAATCATTAATAGATAAGCTATAATATTGACAAATGCTAATAACTTCCACATTGACATCAACCTTATTCCATTTAAAAAACAGCTATATGTCCTTTCAATATAATTTATACCCATAACAATATTATAGGAAATAAACAAAGAAATAGCAGTTGATATAAAGCCAAGGATATATCCAAACATAGGATATGATAGGGTAAATCCAAACAAATCAAACACATACAAAACACTAGAGTATATTAACATACCAGTTACATAAGGTTTGATATTGCTAAAAAAATCACTTTTATCTACCATCTCTGCCGCTCCCCTTAGTATAGATATATAGCCAATAAAATCTGGGATTAGCCCTATCTTAGAGCCATCAGTATCAATACTAAAGTTAAAAAAGATTAATAAAAACCCTATAAAAATATTTCTCATTATTATACTCCTTCTCTTATTAGAACTTACTTATCAAATGTAGTGTTTTTATATACTGTTAGACCTAGAATCTTTATCTCTATACCTGTATCGTATCCTTTGTCCAAACTTAGAGAATGATAATCTGTTACACTGTACAATATAGCTTGATACTTAACTGTCCCGCCATCCTTATATCTTATAGGAATAGGAAATAAAAACAAAATAGCTAGTACTATAATAATTATTTTCCTTATCTTTTTACTCATATTCTCCTCCCTTAAACCGTATCACTAGTGTCAAATACATACCCTATTTATTATAATATATAAGAAAAATATTATATTGAATAGTACCACAGACTATATATTATTGCAATATTTTACCATATTGGGGTCCATTTTGTTAGACATAAATTAATTATAAAAGGAGCTGTTAAAAACAGCTCCATATTAGTAAAGCCTTCCCATATAGTCATCTGAATGCTTTTTTCCCGTATAATAAAACATAACATCTCCTGCATATAGTCTAAACTTAGCACCAGTACTATCTTCCTTCTCAGCCTGACCACCTTCCAATACCCACATGGAGCAATGATTTTTATAAGTATAATTATATCCATTGGTGTATGATAGATTTCTATTGCCGTCTTTATCATAGGTTTCTATATTAAAATTAACTATGATATAACCATCTTTTAACCAGAAATCTTCTTGATAATCTATACCGTATTTTCTTAGATGACTATTAACATCATATCCTGATGGTACTACATGGATATTAGTAGGTAGCTTATAGGTTCCATACCAACGCTGCATATACTTTGAAAGACTTATTCCTGTCTGCCCCCTTACTTCTTTTAGCTTATCAAAGGAAGGTAGTCCTTCAATATGACAAGCATAGTCTCCACCTATAAATGTGCGAAATTTATTTGTTATACAAATATCACCGTATGAGTACATTGGGCCATGTTGACTTCCTATCTTCCCATAAGTCGTCTCCATAACCTTGGCTGTATCTCTTAACTCCTTCTCAGGTATCTTGCTATAAGGATTAGCTGTTGAACCAGATTGAAGGTGAACAAGATCCATACCTTCTCCAATCTTAACAAGTACTTCTTCCTTACCATTAATCTCCTCATCATAATAAATATCTACTAGCTGTCTATTCTTACCTTCCTCATCCACATGATAAAAGGATGGTATTATTCTTACCATACATCCACTTCCATACATTTCACCTATGGTATCAAGTCTAAACCTAATGGCATAACCAGTCTTTGTAACACCAAGATTTTTAAATTGCGGATGGCTTCCATTTAAGATCGGAAGTGTGAACTTTAAGTACCTGCCTGTCTGATAACCATATTGATCATTAATTCCCACTTTATAATTATAAGCATAATCTTTATTATACTTTACTTTCTTTGTACCATCTTCATATCCCTCAAAGTATTTAATCTGTGTGGAATCCTTAACACGAAACACTTCTCCCCATCTTCCGTCATCTGATAGGTCATATAATGTTAGCCCATACAGTCTACCTGATACTTGAAATATTCTGCTTGCTGTAGCAACATAGTTATTAAAATTTGCATTTCTTGTGGTCTCGGTATTATCAAGTCTGTCCTCACCATTTACAGCTACAGTCCTAAACTCTACTGTATAAGTACCTTCCTTAACCCACATAGGTACATAAAACCTATGGGTTTCCCTTCCTAGGACTATCCAAGTACCAGCCTTAATAAACTCATCATTTTCAGCTTCTTTATCATTTAGTCTATCAAGGTAGACATCAAAAGGTAGTTTCATTTCATTTCTTACTACTCCCTTAGTCTTAGCCACATAAGATACATTTGCTGGATCTATAAATGATCTGGAGAAATCCCTTTCATAATATCCAAGTCTAGCACTATGAGTAAGTTTATTAGATATCCTCACAGTAAAATCATTTAAGCTTGTATCTGGATCTAGCACCATATGATAAGCTCCCTCTGTAGGATTAAGTAATTGCACATATCTATCATTATCGGAATGTATAATAGGATCACATATAACAGGTGTATGAATTATTACATTATTTATTGACATATTAAATGATTTTGTAGAATCAGATGCATTAATACTCATAGGATGTCTACTATAGGTAACATTTCCGTTAGAGCTATAGACTCCATTTTTCTTAAGAGCATCAACTGTCAGCCCTTCCTTGTATAATAGCTTGTCATGAGTATTTTTACTGGATTGATACATAGTAGAAACATTAGGCCTTGCAGCTATCTTTTCCATAGGTGTATCAGACATAACAACATTTCCATCAAATAATAGATAATCATTCTTCACCATAAGCTCATCTGTCATTTCATAAGCATAGGAAGTCAAATCCACCAATTCAACCTGTGGTCTATCACTAGTATCTGATGTGATTGTTTTAGGGTATGTAAGCTGAATACCTTCCTTACCCTGTGCCTGCCTTGGCAGTTCTATATGCTGTATTACATCACTACTATGGCGGGTCATAAGAGATGGGATATTAAGATAACTTTCATTAGTAGTTAAGTGAACCTTTCCATCTGGCAAAGAATAATTATAGACATTTGCCGAACTTGGGGTAAAGTATTCAAGTCTTTCTATCTCCCAATAGGAATAAGCTCTCTCAACAGATATATACTGTGTATCTGTGACAGTATCTGAGATTATCTCAACTTCTTCCTCTAAGAATTCATCAGGAGTAGCTGTGTGATATTCAAGCTTATAGGTCATGGTTACAGGTACCACAAATTTTATCTTGCCTGTTCTGTTCACTAGCCTATACCCCAGTAAATAGTCTTTGGTCTTTATATAAACATGTTGATTTTCCGTGGTAGATATACCATCTTTAGAAATGAAATAATTAGAATTGTATTTATCTGCGTTAATTATACCCTGAGGTGAAGGTGTGTCTATAGGAAGTGAAATTGGACTTTGCTGTTCTGGAACTGATATGGATTGCTCCACCTCATAATACATTCTTAAGTTAATGATTGAACCTAGCTTTGTAGTAGGCGAAACTATGAAGGATGCTGCATTTCCTTTTCCTTGCTTTGTATCTTCTCCTGAAGAAGTTATGTACTTATAATCCCACTTATTATCATATAAATACTTGGTGGCATTTACAATTCTACTACTATCTATAGATTTACTTATAGCTTGTCCCCTAACTACTGTTTCTCGTGAGATCTCTTCTATAAAGGTTCCTGAACTTGATACCATAGTTACTCGAAGTGTTATATCATCAGTATCTACATCTGAATCATCTGTATCATCAGCCACCTTCTTATAATACACCTTTACTGATATCCTATCAGGTATTAATATATCTGTTGGTATCTGAAACTGTATTGGATCACTTACATGATTACTTTCTTGGTTTATCTTTTTTAAGTTGTTAGCTGAATCACTATATAGATAGTAGAAGTATTCGGTTTTAGTATAGGTAGCTCCGTCAACCACAATTGTATTACTAATCGACTGCTTAAAGTTCTGACCTGGCTCTACTATACCACTGTACATGTCAAGGAGGATATTATTATTGCTATCGATATCCTTGGCATCTATTACAATCTTAACTTCAAGGGGTTCATAGATCATATAAATATCCATACCACCGTATAGCACCTTAACACTATCATTAATGATATCATTAACAGTAAGTTTCTTACCACCTATGGTATCTCCTACCATCTTTCTTACTCGGTCAGGTTGGCCAGAGTTGTCAAGTTTACCTCTAGCGTAGTAGCCGATAAGAGTACCATTAATATCATTAATGATGGCTGTACTGGATACTCTATTATCCCAATACAATCTTTCACCTATCTTTAGCTTATCCAAGGCAAACATGGATTTAGATACACCATTAATTTCGAAATGAAGTTCGTTCTCTTGTAGTCCAGGTTCAAACTTAACCGGTATATTAAAGTAGTTCTCGAAAATCGTATTATCTACCCAACTCTCAGCATTAACAATATCTCTCCATGTGGTTATATTTCTCTTACGTTTTACCTCTCTGCCATTTACAATCTGATATGTTTCAAATATTGAATTTAGGTATATAGTTGTATCTTCTGAAAGGTCATCTAAATTCGCAATATCTTTTATAGCATTTTTAACCCTTGCTTCTGAAATATGATACTGTGTGATAACCATATCATTTGTTCTTATAACCTCTACCTTTTCACCTTCTATTAAATGAAGAGCTTTATTAGGGAACTGAGGGGCATCAGGACCCTTAATTCCCCCTGCCGATACCTTGT
The DNA here is from genome assembly GCA_012520635.1 of Clostridiales bacterium. GTDB lineage: Bacteria > Bacillota > Clostridia > Lachnospirales > Lachnospiraceae > Mobilitalea. Next base: position 8,007 of record JAAYNY010000097.1, read on the forward strand.
TATTTTGTTTACTCATAGATATTGTAAAGCCTGTTGTTCTGTAC
>JAAYNY010000098.1 GCA_012520635.1 Clostridiales bacterium
AATAGGAATAACCCTCATAAGACCAACTCCTGGTGGAAACATACCAGCACTCATAGGTCCTCGAACTCTTCCATAAGCCTCCATGGCATAGGTTACAATGGGGTACTTCTCTACAACCTCTAGGTTGTTAACCACCATCTCCATAATACCTGGAATCCAACTTTCTGCATGCCAGAAAGTATCTACTCCATCGATAACATTTACAAAAGTGGTACCATACCATGCTAGTTTCATCATCTGTTCATGGCAATACTCTTCGGATTTCCCCATAATCTCCGCCATTTCCTTGGCAGTTCTCTTGGTGAAATAGCCCATTGCTATACCTACATCAGCCATATCATCATCAACACCAGCCTCCAGAATAACATATTCTGGGTCATCCCACTTATACCCATTCTTCTTGGGATTCTTTCGGCCTAGCATGTTGGCAAATTCCATTACTTTTTCATTATATTTACATTCATATCCCTCAGGAAAATACATTTTAGTAATTGAGCTGTCCATTCTAATCTCCTTTAACCTCTTTATGCAACCACTCTGTCCATGCCTCCATACCTTCCCCTGTCTTTGCAGAAATAGGGAAGATTGCAATGTTAGGGTTTAATTTCTTCACTCTTTCCACACACAGATCAAGATTAAAGTCAAACATCTCCATGGTGTCTATTTTATTAATAATAAGAGCGTCAGAAGTTTGGAACATTAATGGATATTTTAAAGGCTTATCATCCCCTTCAGGGACACTTAGAATCATAGCATTTTTACTTGCTCCAGTATCAAATTCAGCAGGACATACAAGGTTCCCCACGTTTTCCAATATTACCAAATCAGTTCCCTTAGCATCTAAACCACGAAGTCCCTGTCTGGTCATATCTGCATCCAGATGACACATTCCCCCTGTATGTAGCTGAATTACCTTTACTCCAGTTTCAGCAATTGTCCTTGCATCTACATCAGAATCAATATCTGCCTCCATAACAGCTATACTTAGTTTGTCTTTAAGACGATTGATAGTACTTACCAAGGTAGTTGTCTTTCCTGCTCCTGGAGAACTCATTAAATTAAGCAAGAAGGTATTCTCACTTTTTAACTCTTCCCTAAGAAGCTGGGCATCTTTGTTATTGTCTTCAAATATGCTTTCTTTAATTTCCAATACTCTAAATTCTTTCACTCTTACTTCATTCCTTTCCAAGTCTTATTCTGCCAGTGATTTAATAGCTTGATACTCTTTTAAGTCAGTATATAATTCACCCTTATAAGGATTACGTTTTGTTTTTCTCCATTTATATATCATGTAAGCCACAACAGCAATGTTAGCCACTAATGCTAAGAAGCTAACAATAAAGTATATTGTAGGATTGTAGGTAGAGTCCACACGCCATTTTCCATAATCTTGGAATCTTGGGAAGGTCTGTGCAAACATACACCATAAAGCCAAAGTATGTGCCCTGTGCTGTAACCAAGCTCCTTTACCTACGGTAAATGCACATAGAGTAGGTGCTAATAATAATGCAAATCCACAATACCAAGCATGATGGGGTAATGCGTTATATGTATAGGCAAAGTTCCATAAATCATAGGCTAAGATGTAAAACCATAGCATATCTGGCCATAACATATCTCGACTACCATCTTTATCAGTCTTCTTTCTAAGACTAATACCAAACCAACCTGTGATAGCCACAATGTTCAAAATACCAGCAATTGCATTCATATAGTTCCAAGATCCGCCCATGAGCATTACAGGTGCATCAGCTGTTAAGTCCTGAGCCATTACCGCATACTTGCTACCAACTTCAAAATCTCTAGCAACCGCTTCCATGATATTAATAGCTAATATTAGTGGTGGAAAGCAAAGTGCAATCTTGCTATTGGCAAGCGCCCATTTCTTGCCTGTTTTCTTGTTGGTACCGCCAACGTGTCGAATACACCAAAAGCCAATACAACCAGCTGTAGATGAATACACTTTTGCCAAATGGAACCAATCTGTGTAGGTGGTTTCCTTCATCACTGTAAACCACAAGACAGAAAGTATGGCTGGTAATACCACAAAACCTAATAATCCTGCCACCTTAGATCTTCGGGTAATTTCATTTAGTAGGAAAAGGGCTAAAAACACACCAATCCATACTAACCAGACACTTATAAGTCCAGCACCCTCGCCATAGTTAAACTGAAACATAATTTTTCCCCCTTTAGGATGAATTTTATTCTGGTCATACCAGTAGTACAGTTATAATTACATCATATAAACTATTCTAAAGATTGTCAAGCTTTTATCAAACACCCGTGAATTTAGTGTAAAATCTATTGATTTCTATTCCATATTATGTTACCTTAGTCTTTAATATCTGATCATACCAGAACAGGAATTGGATTTTAAGAAAGGAATGCAAATGGACTTTACAAAATTAAAAGCCCCAACATTAAAAGAACTTTTTGTTAGGGAATTAGAATCAATGATACTTTCCGGAAAATTAAAAATTGGAGAAAAACTTCCATCTGAGCGGGTTCTGGCAGAGAAAATGCAAGTAAGCCGTGCTGTAATAAATGGTGGAATTTCTGAACTAGCAAGAAAGGGATTTTTAGAGGTAAAACCCCGTTCTGGAGTATATGTATTAGATTATAGACGCTATGGTACTGTTGAAACACTTCTGTCTATCATGAACTATAATGGGGGACATCTAAGGCGGGACGAGATACAATCTATCCTAGAGATTAAGATTATTGTAGATAAGTTAGCAGTAGAACTGTCTGTTGATAGGCATAGCCCTGAGGATATTGTTAGCTTAGAAGCTTATTTAGAGGATATACTAAATGACAATGTTGAAAAGGCTGCAAAAGCTGCTTTTACTTTCTATCACGAACTGGCCATGACAAGTCAGAACACTTTACTTCCCTTAATCTATAGATCTTTTCGTGTACCTGTAAATCATCTATGGATAAGATTCATCAATAAATATGGTAATAAAGTTGTTTATAATAGTGCAAAAAACATCCTAAAAGCATTGAAAAACAAAGATAAGGCAAAAGCTATAGAATGTGTAGAAAAAGCAATCTCTGATTCAATCTCTGGTTCTAAAGAAATTTATGAGGCATAAGAACTCTTATGCCTCAATGAAAGATACTAAAAATCCCCTTTCCTTCTAAACTTCTACCCACCAAACCTTGGCTATTTAAACCAGCCAACATGCGCCTATCACTTATATAGACAGAATATACATCCAAATCATCTAATCCCTCATTAATTTGAACCCAATTTTCACCGTTATCTTCTGATAAGAAGACCCCAGCTTGATAGGTTCCTGCTAATATACTATCACCACAACTTGCAAGAGCATTAACTTGTGTGTTTGTAAGACCCAAATTCATCTGTTTCCAACTTGTTTCATCATCAGATAAATAAAAGACACCATCACCGGGAGTTGCTACAAATACCCCATTATCATTTGCCACCATCGAGAAAATCTGCCTATTAAATAAGCCCGTATTAAGTGGCTTCCAGCTTAGCCCACCATCATTAGAAATATATACCCCATGTCCAAAGGTTCCAGCATAAATAGTTTCTTCTCTAACAAGAAGTGATCCTATCATGCTATTTGGAATATCCTTACTAACATAAGTCCAGCTATCACCATTATTAACTGATAAATATACTCCTCCTCCTAATGTTCCTGCTAATATAGTGTCATCGTAAAATGCAAGGGAATAAACATGTCTATTAATTAGACCTAAGTTAACTTCTTTCCAGCTACCTCCTTCATCAGAAGATCTAAAAATCCCACCACCATTGGTACCAACAAAGATATATTCTTGATTTATGGCAATAGAAAAAATATGAGGATTAGTTAAACCTGAATTAATCTCATAAAAACTAGCTCCATTATCATCAGATTTAAATATACCCGCCCCACTGGTTCCAGCGTATATAGTAGAACCACTCATGGCAATGGTAGGAATATGTATATTAATCAAACCATCATTAATCTGAGTAAATTCTTCACCCATATCTTTCGAAAGATAGACTCCTCCACCATTAGTACCAAGAAAAATTTTTCCCTTATAAACTTCCAGTGAATATACAAAAGTATTTGCAAAACCTATATCTATCATCTCCCAAACTCCCTTAGGATCAGATAAGACATAGACTCCATCCTGTGTTGCTGCATAGACACTTGTGTCTATTAGAGCCAGAGAATTTATATATCTGTTTTGTAAGCCCATATTAATTTCATTCCAGCTACTTCCCCCATCATAGGATATGACAATTCCTCCACCATAGGTTCCCCCTATGAGTGCGTCATTGTAGGTAAGCAAAGTTTTAATATGCATACTTTCTAAGCCAATATTCTTTGGAAACCATTTAGCACCATTATCATAAGATACAAGTACACCCTTATCTTCACTTCCTACAAATATATTATTATCTTTAATAGCAACTGCATTAACCCAGCTATAAAAAGTCGTTTCTCTTACCGTCCACTGGTCTTCCTTCTTGCTTATTATTAATAGTCCATTACTTGTTCCTGCCAGGATATCCTCTCCATATAAAACAAGGGTGTTAACAATCATATCTGTAGTGGTATCAAGTAGCTCCCAACTTTCCCCCCTATTAGAAGAAATATATATTCCTCCTCCAGTTCCAGCAAAAATATCCTCTCCACTAATAATCATGGAATAGATATTTTTACTCATAAGACCATTGCTAGCCTCCTTCCAACTACTAGCACTATCATCATAAATAAAAACTCCGCTTCCCTCCGTACCAAGAAAAAAATCATCATCACTGCCTGCAAAGCAATGTACATAACCCCCATATATACCCTTTGTCTGGACCCATTCACAATCTGGTTTTTCCTTATTTATTAATAAGCAAAAAACTATTAAAAATATGGCAACTATGGGTATAAAGAATAAAAGAACTTGATTCTTTTTAATCTTTCTCATGATTCCTCCCAGAAAGGGTGTGCCATATGACACACCCTAATTATTAATTAATACTGTGCGAAACCAAAACCACGATTTCTAAGGTTTTGAACAATTGTAGGAATTGCTGAATTAGTTGATTGATATCCGTCATGCATCAGAGGATTACCCCCTGCCTGTAAGCTATTACATGCATTAATAATCGACTGTGTATTAGCATTATTCCAATCCCTTGTATCAACACTAGGTTGAACAATTGATAAACCAAGTGCAGAACAAGCTTGCATAATAGTGGAATTACTCTCTAGATATGGTAGCCGAATTTTTGTAGGTTTTGGCTTTCCAGCATTGACAATTGCTTGATTACACTGGGATAGATCATTATAAACCTGCTGATAACTCCAGCTAGTCATATGTGAGTGTGACCAACTATGATTTTGTAGGCTGTAACCAGAATTAAGATAGGCATTCCAACCTGCCTGATTACTACTTATCCGGTTGCCCCAAACAAATAAGGTTGCTTGATTAACACCACTAGATTTTAAGATATTAATTAATGTTTGTGAATTATTATTTGGTCCATCATCAAAAGTCAGGTAGACATTGCCATTACTTCCACCTGGATCTGGCGTTGGTGTTGGTGTAGGATTAGGATTATACCCATTATTACCATCACTGATTTCCAAATAGTCTACATAAGCATCCCAGCTTCCATTATCATTAGTTATTGTAAGCTGTACAGGATAATAACCAGTCTGTGGAGTACATGTGAAAGATTTTACTGTAGGTGTTGTACCAGTAAAGCTTACACTACCCATCTCATATCCATTCATCTTGACAACAACCCTTGCTGTACTCCAGTTATTAGAGCAACCCCTAATACTAATAGTTCTTGGGGTATTGTCAAAGCTTATATTGCCAGTCTGGCAATAATCACCATTAGCATATAAGGCAACACCAGAAAAAGGTGAGTATATATTTCCGGCATATGGTCCCCCTTTAGTCATATTCTCACATTGATATACAGTGGTGGCTGCCTGTGTTTGAACTGTCGGTAATACTAGTGATAGACAAGTTAAAATAGCAAGTAATAAACTTAATCTTCTTAATTTCATTATAATACCACCTTTCTAAAAAATAATGTGAAACTTAACATACTATTAAGTTTATTTACCACCTCAAACCCACTCCCCAGAAGGTTTATGTAGCAAAATAAGCTTATAGTATCAGTAAATATTTACAGGTACATTTTAACATAATTGGACAAAATTAACTAGCATTTTTTTACAATTTGCTTTTTTTAGCTATCTTATCTAATTCTTATGATATATTTTTAGCTAATATTTGATTTTTATATCAGATTAGGGTTATAATATATAATTAAAACAATCGAAGGTGAAAGATGAAGAAGAAGAAAAAATATATATCCCTATATAGGAAAAACTCTGATAATGGAAGGATTATTATAGATATTGCCCTTGAAAATTATCTTGAATTCTTTCATGAATGGGATAATTCTGCCTTTAAGAAAAGAGATATACATGCTGAATTAGTAAACTTCCTCGACTTATGTTCGGAAGATATTCCTTTAAAAAAGGATTTGGAAATTGTCTTTACTCTGCCTACAAATGAAATAAACAAAGAAAAAGAAGATTTAATACGAAGTAGTTTCAAAAATTACTATAGTTCCGTATTACGTTTGGAGCAAAGAAAAACAAAAAAAATTATTAAATCTTCAGTTGTTTTGCTAGTTATTGCTATTACACTACTAACCTTATATGGTTTGCTAAATAGCATAAGGCAAGAGTCCATAATATCAAAGGTTTTCCTTGAAAGCTTATTAATTGGTGGCTGGGTTTTTGCTTGGGAAGCAGTTCACTTACTATTTATAGACATCCTAGAACCTTTTCACAAGTATCGTGAAACAAAAAGGCTTCTTAATTCCAATCTTAGCTTTAGATATTCACTAAAATAAAAAGGTCTGTATAAATTCCTACGGAAGATATACAGACCCTATTATTATAAAGTAATAAATATATTAATATTTTACACCTAGATCAAGTTTCACATCATAATCAACAGGTTTTTGCTTAAATAGGTATTCTCCCTTCCTTATGGAAGCAAGAACCTCAGCACGATTTCTTATTACATCAAATGGACTATCACCATTAAGAACAATAAAGTTATCATCTTTACCTACATCTAGTCCATATCTATCCTGGATATTTAAGCATCTAGCCCCATTGTAACTTATCAAATCCAAATCTTTTTCAATTTCTTCTGGGGACATAATCTGAGCCAAGTGAATTCCATTGTCAAGAACATTCATCATATTACCATTGCCCATTGGATACCAAGGATCATTAATTGAATCTTGTGCAAAGGCAACATTAATATTATTTTCCATGAATTCCTTTACTCTAGTAAGTCCACGACGCTTAGGATAAGTATCCTGACGACCTTGAAGATATGCATTCTCGGTTGGGCAAGATACGAAGTTAATCTTGCTCTTCTTAAATAAATCTATCATTCTATATGCATAGGAGTTATCTGCAGAACCAAATGAACAAGTATGACTAGCTGTGGTTTTCTCACCATAACCTTCCATAAGAACAAGTGCATTTAGAAGCTCTACAAAACGTGAATGTGTATCATCTGTCTCATCACAGTGAACGTCTATAAGCTTTTCGTATTTTAGAGCAAGTTCAACGATATCCTTAACCGATTGCTCTCCAAACTCTCTGGCAGGTTCATAATGAGGTATTCCTCCTACAACATCAGCGCCCATTTTAAGAGCTTCTTCTACCAAATCACGTCCACCCTTATATGTGTACATACCTTGCTGTGGGAAGGCTACGATTTGAATTTCAACTTTATCCTTTAATTCCTCTTTAAGTTCTAACATAGCTTTTAGACCTGTGAATTTTGGATCTGTAACATCTACATGGGTACGAATATGTTGCACACCCTTAGAAACCTCATCATATATTCCCTTAATAGCAAGCTTTTTAACACTATCTACCGTCAAGTTCTCCTTGAATTTTGGCCACATCTCTATAGCTTCAAATAAGGTTCCTGAACCTGCACCATCTCTACCCATTTCAGATAAGGTATAGACATAATCAAGATGTAGATGAGGATCTACATAAGGAGCAGTTACTAGCTTTCCTTCTAAATCTATTATTTCATCTGCAGGACCTAGATTCTTACCTATTCCCTTAATAAGTCCATTATCTACTAAAATCTCATTAGCATCATCATGACCATATACAACTGCATTTATATACTTCTTCATTATTAATTACCTCCTTGATTAGTATTATCTAACAGATGTAATAGTATCATCTGTTATTGTTTCTTTTGATTTTAATGAAATATTTACATTCATTAGAACAATTGATCCTAACATGATAACTATACCCAATGTTCCAATAAAATTTATCTCTTCACTTAATAAAAACACTCCGGAAAGGGTAGCTATAACAACTTCAGCCGAAGCAATTATAGTTGCTTTTGAAGCATCTACATTCATTGATAACCCTTTTAGATATAATAGATTTGCTATCAAACCTGTAGACATCGAATTTAGTATTGCCCATAATAAGAATTTACTATTAAAAAATAAATCTATATGTTGCCATGGCTTTGCAAATAGACCCATTGTTATGGTACTAAATAATAGCATATAGAAAGTCATGGTTTCAGGATCATCTCCACTTGTTGCCACCTTGCCTATAATAGCATTAAGTGCATATAAGAAACCTGATATAACTCCAAGAGTTAGTCCAAGTCCTGAGATATTTAACTTGGCAAAATTCCCTCCTGTTACCATCATGATACATCCCACAAGATTTAGCAGTACAGCAAAATGTTGATATCCCCGTAATTTCTCCTTGAAGAATAACATTGACATAATGGCAGCAAAGACAGGTGCCAGGTACATAAGAATTGATGCGGATGCCACTCCTACTAAGGTTACAGCAGTGTCGTTAGCTAGCTTAAAAATCCCCTTAGTCAGAGCACCTAGTATAATACTATAAAACAAACCTTTTTTTGATATTTTTAATCCTTTTATACCCTTATTCATAAGCAAGTATATTAGCAAAGGTAAAAGAGATAAAAAATGCCCAGAGAATGCTGTCATCAGTGATGATACACCCATATTACTCATTTGAGTAACTAGATAACCACCAGCTCCCCAGAATACTCCAGCCATAAAAATAAGAAGATAACCCTGCAGGGTTCTTCTTTTTTGCATATTATCAGCCTCCAAAAATATATTAAGTTTACATAATGTCTTATAATTATAACATAGTTTTTAGTAATAATAGCTTGTCTTAAGAAGATAAAAATATCTAGTTTCTATACTAAATTAACACCCATATGTATTTTATCATAAATCACATATTTAAAAATTGATTCAAATCACATAATAAGCAGTTTTCCAGTAAAAAAATTATTGAATCCAGCTCCAACAAGGGCTATAATAAGGCTTGGTTTTACTTAGGATAATAGTTTTGAAAGGATGAAATTCATGAATGATTTTGATATTTCAGTGCATGATTTAAGCACTCTTGACATAGAGCAATACTCATTAATAGATATCAGAGATAGCCTATCTTATTCTTATGGTAATATTCCTGGTAGCAAAAATATACCAACCGATACTCTATATGAAAATTATGAGAAATACCTTGGGAAGAAGCTGATAATTTACTGTAAAAAAGGTGAAATCAGTATGGACCTTGTAGCTTTTCTTCGTGATAAAGGATTAGAAGCATGGAATCTTAAGGGAGGATACCTTAAATGGTTAATGGAACATATATCACTAGGCAAAAACAATCAAGGAATTAATACAATCTCTTTAGATGCTAGTAAAAGTATTCAAAAGAAGTTCCGTAAAGATATCTGGTGTAAATTCTCTAAGGCTGTAAGGGACTATGAGTTAGTTAAAGAAGGAGATAAAATTGCTATATGTATCTCCGGCGGTAAGGATTCTATGCTTATGGCAATGCTCTTTCAAGAATTAAAAAGGCATAACAAATTTAAATTTGATATGGAATTTCTTGTGATGGATCCAGGATACAATCATGAGAATAGACAAATCATTGAAGATAATGCCAAGAAATTAGACATTCCAATAACAGTCTTTGAATCTGATATTTTCGAGACTGTTTTACATGTGGATAGATCCCCTTGTTATCTTTGTGCTAGAATGCGAAGGGGACATTTATATAGCAAGGCTAAAGAACTTGGTTGTAATAAAATAGCTCTAGGACATCATTATGATGATGTGATTGAGACT
>JAAYNY010000099.1 GCA_012520635.1 Clostridiales bacterium
AATGGCTTCTTCACCTAAGAGAAGTATATTATAGACACCCTCTTCTTGTCTTCCATAACCAGGATGATCTGGCCATACAATTTCTTCAGGATCTATCTCCTCAGCATCTGATTCAATATCTTCCTCTTCAATGTGGTCTACGTCCTCAATCATAACAGGATCATCACTAAAATCATCTGTCCAAGCATCCCAAATCATACCACCAATATTAATTCCCATCTTCAGTAGCAATTGGTTTCCAGACTTAGTAAATCCTAGAAAACAAGCTGTTCCTAATAAAAATACAATTCCAATTATAACACCCAGCTGAATCTTCATAAGCTTGGTCATTTTTTTATTTTTATTATTACTTGCATTGATGCTTTCTAATTCATCACTAATCTGCATAGCTAGAGATGCGTTGATATCATATAAAGTCTCATTAAGCTCTTCACTATCATCCACTTGTTCAAGAGATGAAGCTGTTTCATCTTCTGCCTTATTAATCTCTTCTTCACTGACTTTTATATCATTTGTAGCTATATCTATAGTTTCATCAATAGGTTCAACATGTTCTTTAGTAGATTCGCAATCTGTAGAAGTTTTAACCCCTTCTTGCTCCGGTACTTCATTAACAGTATAATTATCCATATCGATATCAACATCATTTAGCACTTTATCAATATTTTCGTAAAATCTTTTTTGAAACTCAGGATCATTTCCAAAATCATAAATTTCATGCGTATTACCCTTAGACATATTTCCATCTCCTAATAATTGTTAATCTACTAACAAATTGTATTAATTATTATCTAATCTTTTCTTCAATGATACGTTCTAAGAATTTATATACCCTGATTGTTGAAGGTATATCTAGCTTTTCATCAATAGTATGAACTCTAAACATATCAGGTCCAATTGATACTATGTCAAGACCTGGTACTTTCTCTGCTATCAATCCACATTCTAAACCTGCATGGATAGCTTCAACTTTCATTTCCTTGCCAAACATCTCTTTGTAATGAAGCTGTAAATGTTCTCTTAACTTAGAATCATTATTAAATTCCCAAGCTGGATATTCTGAACGTAAAACATATTCTCCCCCTAAGAAATTGGCTAAATACTCTAATTTATTGCTTATAAAATACTTATAAGAACCCTTAGAACTTCTAACTGAGTTACAGATTACTGCTTGATCCTCTTCTAGACGAAATATTCCAAGGTTTAATGAGCTTTCTACAAGCCCCTCTATCTCTGAGCTCATCACTTGAACTCCATATGGTATCTGTATTAATAAGAACAATAATTTTTCAAATGAAATTGAATGAACAGGAGTATATTCTCCATCACCCATATCCTCTATTGTAAAATCAAGCTCTGGTTCACTGCTTACTAATTCATGCTTAAAAGTCTCCATAATTTTAGTAATATTATCAGAAACTTCACTGTACTTGTCTGTATCAATTACCAGTTCAGCAAACGCTTCACGGGGAATAACATTGTCCTTATATCCACCTTCCATGTGAATAACACCATAAGAAGACTTTTCTCTTAAATCAAATAATAAGCGAGCTAAAAGTTTGTTGGCATTACTGCGGTTACTAACGATATCCATACCTGAATGCCCACCCTTTAGACCTCCTATACTTATCTTAATCTTCTTACCATTCTCTGTAACCCTTTTTAGAGGCAGATTAATGGTTCCTGTAAGACCCCCTGCACAAGATGCTAGAAGATAACCTTCCTCTTCTGAATCCAGGTTTATCAAGTATTTTGCTTTTGATGAAGATAAATCAAGTGCCTTTGCACCATTCATTCCTACCTCTTCATCAGATGTAATTACAGCTTCAATTCTTGGATGCTTTAATTCTTTATCTGATAATAAAGCCAACATATAGGCCATAGCAATACCATTATCTGCACCAAGTGTTGTACCATCTGCATGAAGAAAGTCCCCTTTAACTACTAATTTTATAGGGTCTTTTAAAAAGTCATGAGTACCTTCCTTAAGCTTTTCGCAAACCATATCCATATGACCTTGAAGCATAATGGTAGGCTCATTCTCATAACCTGGGCTAGCTTCTTTAATAATAATAACGTTCATTGCTGAGTCTTTATTATACTCTAAATTATGTTCTTTTGCAAAGCTTACCAGATATTCACTAATTTCTCCTTCGTTGCCGGAGCCCCTTGGTATCTTTGATATTTCACTAAAGTATTTGAATATTCCTTTGTAGTCCATTTCTTCTAAGCGTTTATCCATATTACCTTGCCTTTCTTACATGTTTTTCTAATTTCTATGTTATACCAGTCATTATCGACCATTTATTTATAATTAGACGATTAAATTCTGTAATTAGTTCTTAAAACTATGAATTGGTGCAGGAATCCTACCCCCACGATTTATAAAATCATCACATGAGAAGTTATTAACTTTCATAATAGGGGAATAACCAAGAAGACCACCAAATTCCACACTATCACCAAGTCCTTTTCCTTTTACAGGTATAATACGAACTGCAGTTGTCTTTTGGTTTATCATACCTATAGCCATCTCATCTGCAATAATACCAGATATAGTAGTTGCTTTGGTATCCCCAGGAACTGCAATCATATCAAGACCTACTGAACATACACAAGTCATAGCCTCAAGTTTTTCTAGTGTTAGAGCGCCAACTTCAACTGCCCTAATCATTCCCTGATCTTCACTGACAGGAATAAAGGCTCCACTTAATCCTCCAACATAGGAGGAAGCCATAACACCGCCCTTTTTAACCTGATCATTTAGTAAGGCTAGGGCTGCTGTTGTACCTGGAGCTCCAGCATACTCAAGACCAATTTCTTCTAATATCTCAGCTACGCTATCACCAACTGCAGGTGTTGGTGCCAGACTTAAATCAACAATACCAAAGGGTATACCTAGGAGCTTTGAAGCTTCTCTGGCTACCAATTGCCCTACTCTTGTTATTTTAAATGCAGTCTTTTTGATAGTCTCACATAGGGTTTCAAAATCTGCTCCCCTAACACTCTCAAGAGCTCTTTTAACTACACCAGGGCCACTAACTCCTACATTTATTACAGCATCACCTTCTGTAATTCCATGAAAAGCACCGGCCATAAATGGATTATCATCCGGTGCATTACAAAATACTACTAATTTAGCACATCCTATGGAATCAGCTTCCTTTGTAAGTTCTGCTGTCTCAAGGATAATTTGGCCCATAAGTTTTACTGCATTCATATCAATTCCTGTCTTAGTAGAACCAACATTTACAGAACTACAGACTCTTTCAGTTGATTCCATAGCCTTTGGAATAGATCTTATAAGTAGCTCATCCGATTCAGTCATGGCCTTTGAAACAAGAGCTGAATAGCCACCAATAAAGTTAACACCTACTTCTTTTGCGGCTTCATCTAAGGTCTTAGCAATAGATACATAATCATCTATAGTCTTACAGGCGGATGCCCCTACTAAGGAAATCGGTGTAACAGAAATCCTCTTATTAACTATAGGAATTCCAAATTCTTTTTGAATCTTATTACCTGTAGATACTAAGTCTTTGGCTACTCGTGTTATCTTATCATAAATTCTTTTGTTTACTTCTGAAATATCTGGCCCTGCACAATCTAAAAGACTTATACCAAGGGTTATGGTTCTAACGTCCAGATTTTCTTGTTCTATCATCTTATTAGTCTCGATGACTTCATTAATATTAATCATGTGTTTTTGCCCTCCATCTATATTCTGTGCATCATATTAAATATATCTTCATGTTGGGCTTTAATATCTACACCTATTTCTGAACCAACCTGCTCCAGTTCTGCAGAAATTTCATCAAATCTTTTTTGTGACTGGGATACATCAACAATCATCATCATATTAAAAAAATCTTGGACTATTGTCTGAGATATGTCTAAAATGTTAATGTTATTGCCAGCCAGATAAGTACATATCTTTGCTATAATTCCTACTGTGTCCTTACCAACAACAGTAATAACTGTTTTCTTCATAAATGATCATGCCTCTCTTATCTTATTTATAATATATATCATCATTGATAATATGTTTAAAGGGAATCATAGAACTTACACGGTTACTAAATCAGAGGGAGCATCTCTACGAGCCACAGTAAGTTTTAGTTCAGAAGAACCTATCCCTAGTCTTGTAAGTTCACTTAATACCGTTTCATAGGCAAGCTCCTCATAGTTGTTTTCTTTACTTAAGTGAGCAAGAATAATTTGTTGTTTTTTCCCACCAATTAGCTTGCTTATTAAATCTGCGGAACTATCATTAGATAGATGTCCCCTATCCCCTAGGATTCTTTGCTTCAAATAATAAGGGTATTTGCCTACTAAAAGCATATTTGTATCATGATTAGCCTCTATCATAAGTAAATCCGAACCGTCTAATTTTGAGATTATATAATCATCGTATTTACCAAGATCTGTTGCTACACCTACTTTTTCCCCATCAACTTCCATGGTATAACATACTGGATCAGAAGCATCATGGGATGTAGAGAATGGCTCCACAAGTATGTCATTAATATAAAATGGTTTATCAGGCTCTACATAGTGAAATAGTTCATCAGAAATTTCACCTAGAGATTTTATACGTCGTAAGGCCATAACCGTCTCATATGTAGCATAAATGGGCATATGATATCTTCTTGCCATAACCCCTAACCCAGATACATGGTCAGAATGCTCATGTGTTACTAAAATCCCCTGAATGGTATCAGGTTTAATATCTATATTACTAAGACCATTTTCAATTCTTTTTCCGCTGATTCCGGCATCTACAAGCAAATTTGTCTGGTCACTAGCTACAAAAATGCAATTTCCACTACTACCACTTGCAATACTGCATAATTTCATGTCAATCTTCCTATCTTTTATGTGATATTCTTATAGAGTATCCACTATTTAAACCCATTTGTCAAGAATAAACGGCTGGCTATAATTCCAGGAAAGTATCTATCTGTTTCTCTATATGAGGCAGGTCTCCATCATTATATATAACTTTTTTAAACCTATCAAAAAATTCCTTCTCACTGCTTTGACTATGAAAAATGTCATCTATCTTCTCATCTGAATATGCCCTGCTTTTTTTTAGTCTGTCCCTCCGTATTTTTGCCGGAGAATGTACATACCAGACCTCGTCACAGACAAAGTCATATCCAGATTCTATCATTAATGCAGTTTCTATTATACAATAAGAAAACCTACCTTCTTTTCTCTTATCATCAATTTCTTTTTCAACCTCTATCAGAACATTGGAATGGGTAAGCTTATTAAGCATAAGCCGTTTATTCCTATCCTTAAATATTATTATAGATAATTTAATTCTATCAATTGATCCATCACTAGCTAGAATTTCATCTCCAAAGTATTCTACTACACCTGGATAGCTGATTCCCCCTGGCATCATCTGCTCCTTAGCAATTCTATCAGTTTCTATAAGATATGCATTATGCTTTTTAATCATAATATCAGCAACTAAGGATTTTCCACTGCCAATTCCTCCGGTGATTCCAATTACCTTCATTGTACAATTTCCTTTCCTAATCTAGAGGTCATTTATTTAACTTCGTACCAATTTTCACCCATATTAATATCTATTATAAGAGGTACATCAAGATTGGCTGCTCCTTGCATTTCCTCCGTAAGAATAGCCTTAACTTCCTCTATCTCATCCTTATGAGTTTCAATTAATAGTTCATCATGAACCTGTAATATTAACTGAGATTTCATATTATTTTCTTTTAGTCTCTTATTGACTCTATTCATTGCTATCTTTATAATATCTGCTGCAGTTCCTTGTATAGGTGAGTTCATAGCTACTCTTTCACCGAAGGACCGTTGCATAAAATTACTAGATGAAAGTTCTGGTATAGGTCTTCTACGGCCAAATAAAGTCTCAGAGTAGCCTTCATTCTTGGCGGTTTCCACCAGATTGTCCAAATACTCCTTAATCTTTGGATATGCTTCAAAGTACTTTTTAATAAACTTCTCTGCTTCCTTTCTGGAAATATTCAAATCCTGCCCTAGGCCAAAGGAACTGATACCATATACAATTCCAAAGTTAACAGCCTTAGCATTACTTCTTTGAAGAGGGGTAACCTCATCAAAAGGTATATGAAAGACCTCAGAAGCTGTTATCTTATGAATATCCTTTGCATCCTTATATGCCTTAATAAGAAGTTCATCTCCTGATAAATGAGCTAGTACCCTAAGTTCTATCTGTGAATAGTCAGCATCTAGAAATACATAATCCTCTTTTGGAATAAATACCTTTCTTATTTTTCTTCCTAACTCCATACGAATAGGTATATTTTGAAGGTTAGGGTCCGTACTACTGATTCTTCCTGTTGCAGCAATGGTCTGATGAAACTTTCCATGGATTCTTTCATCATCCTGAATATATACAGCTAATCCATCAGCATAAGTAGACTTTAACTTAGTAAGTTGGCGATACTCTAATATCATAGATATTACAGGATGCTCACCTTGAAGTTTCTCTAGGACACTTGCCGCAGTAGAATATCCTGTCTTAGTCTTCTTAGCAAAGGGAAGTTCTAATTTCTCAAATAAAATTATTCCTAGTTGTTTAGGTGAATTAATATTAAAGTTCTCCCCAACCTGTTCATAAATCTGCTTTTCCAGAGATTTTATACCAATCTCCAGATGATCCCCATATTCTTTTAGGGCTTCTTCATTTACTCGAATACCTCTACACTCCATATCCCACAGTGTATAGATAAGTGGCATCTCAATATCTTCAAACAACTTTAACATACCAGCATCTTCCAGTTGCTTTCTAAGCTTACTTGCTGATGCAAATGCAACATAAGCACTATAACAAGCATAATTTGCAAATTCCTTTGGCATTGTATCATAAGCCTCTGCCATTTCCATCTTTCCAAACAAATCTCCTTTTGATGGAACTGTCATATCAAGATAATCTCTTGCTATGTCATCATAATTATATGAATCAGTTAAAGGATTAAGTAAATAGGCAGCTATGGCGCTATCAAACACCTTATCATTTTCATCTACACTTAAATATTTAAGTTGATATTTTAGACCAATAACAGATATGGAGGTCTTATCCTTTACAAGTTTGGCTATTTTATCTTCTATATAATCGGATGTTATCATACCACTTACCTTGATGAAAAAAATCTTCTTTTCATCGTAGCATATGGACACACCAAGAAGATCATCTTTGTGAGCAATCACTTGAAGTCCTACCATATGGTCATCCATAGGCTTAACTTCCCCAAAGACCCTATCTGCTTCTGCAAGATCATCTACTACTTTAAAGTGTTCTTCAATCCCTGATGAATGATCTATATCCACATTTTGAAATCTTAAAAGTAGACTCCTAAACTCTAGATTCTTAAACCATACATATACATTTTCATTATATAGGTCTTCAAGTACAGCATTCTCAAACTTAAAATCCAAATCACAATCTGTACATATTGTTGCAAGCTCCTTAGATAGGAAGGCCACTTCTCTATTCTCCTTTAAGGAAGTGTTAACCTTACTTTTAGGAAGCTCATCTATATGTTCATACAGATTCTCCATGGACTTATACTGATCAATTAGTTTAGCTGCTGTCTTTTCTCCAACCCCTGGAACACCAGGAATATTATCTGAAGAATCACCCATAAGCCCCTTTAAATCAATAAATTGCTTGGGGCTTACCTTGTATTTTTCTAATACATCCTTAGCTAAATAATCTTCTATCTCCGTACCGGTTCTTTTAGTCTTAGGAATACGAATCATTATATTATCGCTGGCTAGTTGCAGAAGATCCCTATCACCTGACACTAGTGATACTTTGTATCCTTCTTTTTCAGCTTTTGTAGCTAAGGTTCCAAGAACATCATCTGCTTCAAATCCAGGCTTTTCAATAACTGCTATATTCATAGCCTTTAGAACTTCTTTCATAACAGGAACCTGTTCTCTTAACTCATCAGGCATACCCTTTCTGGTACCTTTATACTCAGTAAACATTTCATGACGAAATGTTGGATGATGTGTATCAAAGGCAACTACCAGATACTCTGGTTTCTCCTCATCTAATATTTTAAAGAGTATATTTATAAATCCTAGCACAGCATTGGTATGCTCTCCCTTGGAAGTTGTCATATCTGGAAGTCCATAAAATGCCCTATTCAATATACTATGTCCATCAATTAATACTATCTTTTTATCCATATTAACACCTTTCTCTTCTACTCTTGATTTTCTAGAAATCCTTCTAATTCTTCTGAAGTTTTATCAAATCTATCTTCCATAAAGGACTTCCTTAGGCCAAATCTACTTTCTGTTACAGGATTTTCTAAAGGTGGGGGATCAAAGTAATGCTGAAGGCTAAAGAACATTGCCCATAAAAGCATAATAAATACTAGAATACCCTTCTTTCGATAATAATTATACCTTAAATGTATAATTCTTTCCTCTGTTTTATCTAATTTCTCAATTAGTTCCTGCTTATAATTATTTGATAGATTTTTATCCTCATCTAATTGTTTCATTGCTGTTAAAAGGGCATAGTAAACCTCAAGCTCCTCACTGCATTCATCACAAGTACGGATATGCTCGACAAAAGCTTCTAGTACATCTATCTCTAATTCATCATTTATAAATGCTGTGATTAAGCTTTGTGTTTTTATACATGTCATTTTTATGCTCCTTTAAAAACATTACAATTATGTTTGTTTTAAATATTATTTTATATTCATACTTGAAAAACAAAAATAATTATGTTAGAATAATCCTCGTTACCAAGCGGATGTGGCGGAATGGCAGACGCAGCAGACTCAAAATCTGCCGAGCTTAACACTCGTGAGGGTTCAAGTCCCTCCATCCGCAGCGAATTAAACTTCTAGAACTAGCAAAATTACTGGTTTTAGGGGTTTTTCTTTTTATATCGATAGTTCTTCTTCGTAAAGCCTACTATCAAAATTGTATGTTAGTATTATATCACATATTGATTTTATGTTTAAGATAATTTTTATCTTATAATATACTGAGCTCATTTTAATACAAAGAACTACCAACTATATTATTGTTGGTAGTTCATATTATAAACCATACTTCTAGTTTCACACTTTAGATCTATATATATTACCTATCTTTATCAGATATCCTTTATCAACCATACCTTGTAATAAGTTTTTCGCACTACTATTTGTTATTTCTAAGATGCTTGCACACTTTTCAACTGTAATCTCAGCACCTTTACGCTTCTTCATTTTTATCAAGAGCATACTTTCATTTTTAGTTAATCCATTTTGTGAAGCTATCGCTGATAGCATTGCAAGTTCCAATACATCTAACATTTCTGCTATAAAAGGAGTTATATCAAGATACTTACTATTAGCCCCTTTTTTCACTTCCTCGCTTTCTTCCAATGAATTATAATATCTGCTTAGTCTATCATTTATACAACGGGAGATTGGTAATGCTCCCACTTTATCGTACCCAGCATGGTGCATTATACTTGCCATCATTATCCGAGCTGTTCTTCCATTTCCATCTGCAAATGGATGGATATACACCATGCCAGTTCTAAACCTACTCCCAACTTTATCCTGATTATCACAAACATCCTTAGTTACTATCTTCCATAATTCCAACAGATTTTCTATAGTATTCAGATTATTAAAAGCATAGTAATATGCATTTATACTATTTACGACCATTTGATCATCTTTGGTTTTAGGTTTATCTTTCATAGCATTAACAACATTATCTACAGTGGTACGGGCACCTTCTATGGTTGCAGAATGAAAACTATCAAGTACTATATTATCTTGATATGCTTGCTTATTTAATATTAACTGAGTATATAATTCTTTTAATTTCTCAATCTGAGGATTTACAATAAAAGTAACGTATACTAATTCCTCATCATCAATACCTTTTAAACCTATCTTCTCTTGGTACAGTGCTCTCAACATTAATTCATTGACAGCATCTTCATCACCTTTATTTGCTTTTATTTTCAATATCTTATCACTTATATAATTTATCACTCTGCTCACCACCTTATATGTCTATATTAGCAATTATTGCTTATTATATCATTATTTGCTTAATTTGACACTATCTTATTAAGAGATTAAGTCACGGTTGGATTAAGTAGACACATATAGCCGTGATATAAGATAGATAGTTTCGATATTTAATATTTTTTTTACAGCTACACTATTACAGATTTAAAAAATGCGTAGCAGTAAAAACCACTACGCATTTTATCATATTAGATTATAGAGTTAGTATTTAAGCTTGCCTAATATATTTTTGTAAAAGCACGGCAATCTATATCTGTATCCATTTCAAATCCAATAGATTTATAAAACCCAATGGTCTTATCAGTATTTTCTGTTAACAAATGCTTCTGATAAACATCTTTGTACTCATTTAAAATACGCTGTAATAGTGCTGTACCAATACCTTGACCTTGATATTTGGGTAAAATCAAAATATCCTGGATAAAAACAACTGAAAAACCATCTCCAACTACTCTAATTATCCCAACTAATTTATCTTCAGCGTAAGCACCGTATATCTTCAAGGAATTGCTATAAGCATTTTTCAGCATATTAGGATTATTGGTATAATTAGTCCAACCTACGCTATTGTATAAATCTATAATTTCCTGCTCATTATAATTTTCATATTCTTTAATTGTATATTTCATTTTTTCTCCCTTATATTTATATTTTCTTCTGAAATATACTTGATTTTAAAAATAAAGTAACAGCAATTATTACCTCCATAAAGAAACCTTATTATTATTCCCTTTCATTATACCCTAATATTACCACCTGTAAAGTGTTAAGTAAATACATATATCTAAAGCATAATTCTTGAAAATTGGGTAAGAGTAAATTATCTATGATTTTTTTGCTCTTCTACATAAGGTTCCAGATGTGCTATTACTTGTGTACTTTTATTAATGTCAGTTCTGATTTTTTCTTCAATATTATGAATCAGTTCATGAGACTCTTCTATACTTAAATCTGGTTCAGTCATAATATGCATGTCAATGTGCATATCATTTTCACAACCTCGACTTCGAATGTTATGAACATCCTTAACCTCTTCATAGCTTAGTACGATTTTCTTTATAATATCAGGATCAACCACAACCCTATCAAGGAGGATGCCACCATTCTCCCTTAGCACTCTGTATGCCGCATAAATAATAAGTCCTGCCACAATAAATGATACTATTGGATCAATAATAGGGGATAAGCCCAACTTTATACATCCAAGTGTAATTAAGACTCCTAAGGATACATATATATCACTTCTTGTATGCAAGGAATCGGATATAAGAATTTGACTTTTTAGCTTTTTTCCTTTTTTATGTTCATATACACAGACCAATATATTAATAATAAGAGTTATAAACAACATGATAAGACTTTCAAATGTTATATGGGGAATTACAGGATTAATTAACTTATTAATAGCATCCATAATTATCTTACCACTCATGGCAAATAGCATTCCAGCAATAAAAATCCCTGCAAGAATCTCAATCTTCATATGACCATAAGGATGCTCTTTATCTACAGGCTTTGATGCTAATCTAATACCAACTAAGCCTACAATATTAGACAAGCCATCAGATATAGAATGAAATCCATCTGCTGTCATACTTGTACTTTTAATAATAGAACCTATTGTGATTTTTATAATTGCTACTATTAAATTTGCAAACAAAATTATAAACAGTACAAACTTAACCTGCTTCACATTATTATTGGCCAAATATCTCCCTCCTAATTTGATACTTTCTATTATCAAAAAACCCATGGAACCATAAATATATATAGTCCCACAGGTTTTACTCCTGTTGCCAAATATGGCCCGGCTACATGTAGCATAAAACTGCCATTGCCTGATCTATTAGAATTAATTATTAACTTAATTCATCTTATTCAGGGCCATCTGTATTTGTGATTAATCCAATTCAATTATTCCAGCATTTAAAGCATAGTAACGACCTTTTTCAGCCATTAAATCATCATGGTCTCCACGCTCAATTATCTCTCCTTGCTCAAGCACCATTATAGCATTAGAATCATGGACAGTTGAAAGTCTGTGGGCAATTACAAAGGTGGTTCTTCCTTCCATCAGTTTATCCATTCCTTCTGATATAAGTCTTTCAGTTCTTGTATCTACAGAGGATGTTGCCTCATCTAAGATTAAAATTTCCGGATCTGCAATAGCTGCCCTTGCAATAGACAGAAGTTGTCTCTCACCTTGTGAAAGGTTTAGACCGTCTACAGTTAGCATGGTATCGTAACCTTTTGGTAGATGGCTTATGAAGTAATGGGCATTGGCAAGCTTTGCCGCTTCCCTTATCTCATCATCACTTGCATCTAGTCTTCCGTATCTGATATTATCAGCCACAGTACCCTCAAACAAATGAACATCTTGCAAAACCATACTCATTGTACTTCTTAGATCCATCTTATTTATTCTTCTTATATCTATACCATCGTAGAATATACTACCATTATTTATTTCGTAGAAACGGTTAATTAGGTTGGTGATAGTGGTTTTTCCCGCACCAGTAGAACCAACAAAGGCTATCTTCTGCCCTGGCTTTGCATATAGATTAATATTTTTTAACACTTGCCTATCTGGCACATATCCAAAATCCACATTATCAAATCTTATATGGCCATTTAATTCAACCATATCAAAGCTTCCATCTTTATTAGGCACTTTCCAGCCATGTTTGCCAGGTCCATTGTAATCTCTTACCAGCCTTACGTCCCCTTCATCCATTTCCACTTCTTGGTCAAGGACATTGAAGATTCTTTCAGCACCTGCAAGAGCCGCAAACAAGGTATTAAGCTGATTGGACACCTGAGTAATTGGTCTTGAAATTGTTCTTGTATATTGTAGGAAGGAAGCAATATTACCTAGGCTAATAGAGCCCTTAATAACCAAAAAAGATCCTAACATAGCAATTACGGAATAAAGCATATAAGTAAGATTCCCCATGATGGGCATTAACATAACACCGAATGTAGAGGCTCTTGATGAGGATTTTCTTAGTTGATCATTCCTATTCTTAAAGTCATCAATGGCTCTCTCCTCATAGTTAAATACCTTGACTACCTTTTGCCCTGACATCATCTCCTCAATATATCCATTCATATCTGCAAGTCTAATCTGCTGATTTCTAAAGTAATTTGATGATCTGGAACCTACAAACCTTATTATAAAAAACATTATTACAAGCATAATAGTTACTACTAATGTCAGTATGGGGCTTATTATAATCATCATTGTATAGGTAGCAATAACTGTTATTGTAGACACTATAATCTGAGATACCGCCTGCTCCAAGGATTGATTTAACATATCCACATCATTGGTAAAGGTAGACATTAACTCTCCATGAGAGTGGCTATCAAAATATGAAATTGGCAACTTTTCCATATGAGAAAACATTTCTTCACGAATTTTATGGATTATCTTCTGTGCCAAACTGGCCATAGTACGGTTTCCTACATATTGCCCAAGGGCAATAATAATTACAAATACAGCCATTATAAGTATATATCTTATAGCATCCTTTAGAATTCCATCACTTACAAATACATCAATAATTGGACTTAACATTCCAGTGGCAGCCACTTCTGCTAAAGATGCAAAAATTATAGACAATATTCCAATAGCAAATAGTCCTTTATAGAATCTATAGTAGCTAAATAATCTTAAAAGAGTTCCTTTTATGTTCTTTGGTTTTAACTGAGGCTTTTTGTTCTTATTCATTATTGTCCAATCACTCCCTTCTGCTGTGATACATATATCTCCTTGTAAATAGGTGATTTTTCCAACAATTCTTCATGACTACCCATAGATTCTATACTACCTTCATGCATAACAATAATCCTGTCTGCATGCTCTATAGATGAAATTCTCTGAGCAATAATAATCGTAGTCACATCTGGAAGATTCTCTTTAAAGGCCTTCTGTATCTTGGCATCTGTAGTCATATCAACAGCACTGGTAGAATCGTCTAGTATAATAGCTTTTGGTGACTTTAGTAAAGCTCTGGCAATTGCAAGTCTTTGCTTTTGACCTCCAGAGTAGTTATCTCCGTTTTGCTCAACTATATGATCCAGTCCATCATCATAGCTAGATACAAATTCCCAAGCTTGTGCATTCTTTAATGCATCTATAATCTCTTCATCAGTGGCATCTTCCTTGCCCCATTTCATATTGCTTCTAATAGTTCCTGAAAACAAGGTGTTCTTCTGTAATACAAAGGATACCTTATGGCGAAGTATTTCCATGTCATACTCTCTTACATCTACTCCTCCTACCTTAACAGAACCTTCGGTCACATCATAAAGTCTAGGTATCAGCTGAACTAAGGTTGATTTTGAAGAACCTGTTGAACCGATAATCCCTAAGGTCTCACCAGACTTAATAGAAAAATTAATATTCTTTAGAGTTCTTTCAGAACTTCCTGGATAGGTGAAGCTTACATTCTCAAATGATATACTTCCATCTCTAACCTCATCTATAGGCATACTTATCTCATTAATTTCTGACTCAGTATTAACCACTTCTAATATTCTAGATACAGATGCAGAGCCCCGTAAAAGATTCATGAAATACATGGAAATCATCATCAATGACATTAGAACCTGTGTAATGTATGTTATGAAGGATATCAAAGCCCCTCCAGTCATAGTCCCAATTGTAATTTGCTTACCTCCAAACCACAAAACAGCTATGATTGTTGAATAAACAACTAAATTAAACACAGGCATTAAAATGATTATATATGAAATAGCCTTAAAAGCTGTATACATAAGATTATCATTTCTCTTTTTAAATTTTGCTTCTTCAAAGTCCTGTCTGTTAAAGGACTTAACTATCCGTATGTTAGTTAGGTTTTCTTGGATAACTCCGTTAACCTTATCAACATGAGTTTGAAGTTTCAAGAATAGTGGTCTTGCCTTGCTTAAGGTAAAGAATATGGCAATGGCCAATACTGGTAAGGCCACTAAAAAAATCTTAGCCAAAGATGAATTTATTCTAAAGGACATTATAAGGGCGAACACCAACATAAAAGGAGCCCTTATAGCCATCCTAAGACTCATCATAGTTACTTGGCCTATGGTATTACAGTCATTAGTAAGCCTTGTAATTAGTGATGATATTGTAAATGAATCTAGATTAGCAAATGAATATCCTTGAATCTTCTCAAAAGTCTTCTGCCTAATCTCAGCTGCAAACCCATAGCCAGCATTGGCTCCGAAAAACGAACTTGAAACACCAAAAACCATAGCTAATATTGCAGCTATTATCATTATTATTCCAATTGTAATAATGTAATCTATATCCTGATTTGCAATCCCTATATCTACGATTTTTGACATGAGATATGGAATAATAACATCTCCCAGCACCTCTAAAATCATAAATATTGGACTTAGTATTGCAAATACAATGTATTTTCTCATTAATGGTAATAACTTTTTCAATAGAGTTCCTCCTGTCTTATATATCTATAATTTCCTTTTCATTTATTTTATCTATGTTTGAATTTAATATCTTTAGATATCTATCAAGATCTCTTAACTCATCATTATTAAACCCAAAGAAGATATCCTTATATAGATTAAAAATATAACTTTCATAATCCTTAATCAAATTCTCGCCTTTTTGTGTTATCTCTAATCTGTTATATCTCATATCCGTCTCCAAAGGTATTTGCCGAAGGATATTTTTCTTAATAAGTGTCTTTACACAATGACTCATAGCGCCTTCCGTAAACCTCATCTCCCTAGCCAATTCCTTCTGATTCATATCTGGATTTTTTTTAACTAAAATCGCCAGATGAACTAAACCAATTCTTAAATCATACTTATTTATCTTTTGTTGCATTAGTTGGGCTAGCTTAGTATTTATTTCCCTAAGTTGTATTGCCACATCTGTTTCAAACATATTTATTCCACCTCCAGTTACTTTAGTACTAAACTGTTTTTTTGCAATACTTTAATGGTAAACTATCCACATTTGATTGTCAACAAATTTGTAATAGAAACATGGCAACTTAGGTTTATAAAATGGCAACTTACGTCAAAATCATTGCCAAGTAAAACCTAATATTTTATACTGATGTATGAAAGGCGGTGATGTTTTGAAGATAGACATTCAAGTGGATGAGAAAGCCACAGAATTATCAATTTCTATTACTTGCAACCATCTCACTCCTGAGATTGAAAAGCTACTAGCTACTCTGAGAATGATGAATCGCCAGCTAGCAGTAAAGAAAAATGAAGATATCTATCTACTAGATGTGGAAGAAGCCATGTATATAGAAAGCATTGATAGAAAATGTTTTGTATACACTCAAAAGGATACATATGAATCTAATTTTAAACGCCATATTTCCATAATCAAGACTTTTCTCATATTCTTCTAATAAATAGTAAGCCAAGCAATAATTATTTAAAATATCACTTTTCAATTCCTCTATCTTATCATTTATTTTATTCCCATTTGATTCTTCGTATTTATGGATAAATGTAAAAGCATCATCAAAACTTACCAGACTACTCTCAACCTTATCTGATTCTATAAATTCTAAACCTTTTAAAGTAAGCTCTAATTGTCAACTTTTTGTCAAACCACAAATTTAATAAAGGACCAAATTAAAATAGAACCCAGTACAATGTACGGATCCTATTAACAACCATGTAAAATCATTCTATTTCTTTGCTAGTATTTTAATCTATGGTTCAATTATAACTTGAGTTCCCAGGGGGCAATTATCCCAAAGAATATCCATTATATCATCATTTACTGCTACACAACCTGCTGTCCAATCAGAATGGGAACCATGTCCATGTATCATGATTTCTCCTCCCAAGGGAGTATACCAAGGGGGCTGTACTTCATTATTAATTGCATCCTCAATTTGATTATAGGTGCTCTGATTTATTAGGCCTTCTTCTAAAGCTTCATATGCATCCTCTTTATTTGGATAAGATAAACCTAATGATAAATAGAATCTACTATAGTTGTTTCTAGTGCATACATAATATACACCCTCAGGGGTTTTTCCATCTCCCTCTTTTTGCTTATCTCCTATAGGATCCCATCCAAGGCCTATAGGGTAAGTTGCCATCAAATCATCTCCGTCCCATAATTCTAGTATTCTATCACTCTTCTTGACAATTATTTTGGGATTATCAGTACTTATCTGCTCAGGAATAAGGGTAGGTTCTGGATAATCATTATTCATATCTGAATATTCATCCTCTTTATCTATATCATTTTCTATATCATTTTCTATATCTTTTTCTTCATCCATAACTTCACCTTCCTTGGTGTC
>JAAYNY010000100.1 GCA_012520635.1 Clostridiales bacterium
ACCTGAGAGAACCTCAGGTTTTTTTATTTACAATCTTAGATACCTGATAGATAGAACATAATAATAAAGTAGAAGGATTAATTAAAAGGAGGATTACTATGAAAAGAAGAGTAGGATTATTAATTATTACACTAATGGTAATTATGGCTGCGGCAGCTTGTGGCAAAAAAGATACAGAAAACACATTTACAGTAGGACTTGAGGCGGATTATCCCCCCTTTAATTGGACACAGCTTGATGATTCTAATGGTGCTGTTTCTATTGATGGAGCAAAAGAATATGCAGGAGGCTATGATGTTGAAATAGCCAAAAGGATTGCTGATGGATTAGGAAAAGAATTGGTAATAGTTAAAACTGAATGGGCTGGTCTAGGTCCAGCACTTATATCAGGAAAGATTGATGCTATTATAGCTGGAATGTCTCCTACAGAAGAACGTAAGCAGTCTATTGATTTTACTGACAACTACTATGAATCTGATCTGGTTATGGTAGTGAAAAAGGGCGGTGCTTATGAAAATGCTACTAAGTTATCAGATTTTGCAGGAGCTAAGATAACCGGCCAGCTTAGTACATTCCACTACACTGTAATAGACCAGATTGAAGGTGTGGACAAGCAAACTGCCATGAGTGATTTTACTGCTATGCGTGTGGCACTAGAATCAGGTGCCATAGACGGTTATGTTTCTGAAAGACCTGAGGGAATCAGCGCTACATCAGCTAATGATAGATTTGCAATGGTAGTATTTGAAGATGGTTTTGAGACATCAACTGATGATACTGCAATAGCAGTAGGCTTAGTAAAGGATAGCAGACTGTTAGATGATATTAACGAAATACTTGCCCAAATATCTGAAGAAGAACGTATTAAAATTATGGATGAGGCTATAAAGAATCAACCGGCATCAGAATAAGGGATATTTATTAATGTAATAAAATAAGAAAGGCTTGGTAAACAATATGACTTGGAGTTGGTTTTTTAAGATAATAGAAGAATATTGGCCTATGTTTTTAAGAGGTGCAGGAGTGACCTTGCTCATATCTATTATTGGAACCGTTATTGGAGCGATAATTGGCCTGATAATAGGTACAATTCGTACAATACCCCCTTCAGACAATGGATTTAAAAGATTTTGGTTAAAGATTGTTAATTTTATCCTTACAGTATACGTGGAAGTGTTTCGTGGGACACCTATGATAGTTCAGTCCATGGTTATTTACTACGGCTCATTAATGCTCTTTAACATTAATATGGACAAGATGTTTGCAGGTATATTTATAGTATCAATCAACACTGGTGCATATACTGCAGAAATAGTTCGCGGAGGAATTATTTCTGTGGATAAAGGACAATTTGAGGCGGCTCATGCCATAGGAATGAACCATGCAAAGACCATGCTTTATGTGGTACTACCTCAGGTGGTTAGAAATATATTACCTGCCATAGGTAATGAGTTTGTTATAAATATTAAAGATACCTCAGTCCTAAATGTTATATCAGTTACAGAGCTGTATTATCAGACCAGTTCAATAACAGGTAATGTCTTTCGTTTCTTCGAACCATTTTTGATAGCTAGTGTAATATATCTGATTATGACATTAACCGTTACAAGAATACTTAGACTAATAGAAAAGAAAATGGATGGACCTGAGAATTTTAACGTTATTCCAGGAAATCAGATGCAAGTGGCAAGACCTGACCATGTGGCAAATAAGATTGGCAAAAGAGGTTAGAAGCTTAAGGGGGGTATTAAAGAATGGAAGATATTATAGAAGTTCAACATTTAAGTAAGTTTTTTGGTGAAAATGAAATTTTAAAAGATATAAATTTTACAGTTAAAAAAGGTGAAGTGGTCTGTATTATAGGTTCATCTGGTTCTGGAAAGTCCACCCTTCTTCGCTGTATTAACTTGTTGGAGAAGCCTAATGGTGGAAAGATTATTTACCATGGGAAGAACATCTTAGACAACAAACACGATGTATATGAATATAGAACAAAGCTTGGTATGGTATTTCAACAATTTAACCTCTTCAATAACTATAATGTATTAGAAAATTGTACTATAGGTCAGATTAAGGTGCTTAATCGAAGTAAGGAAGAGGCAGAAGAAGTTGCTATGAAATTTTTGAAGGTGGTTGGTATGGATCAGTATATTAATGCCAAGCCAAACCAACTATCTGGAGGGCAAAAACAAAGGGTTGCTATAGCCCGTGCCTTATCTATGGAGCCAGATGTGCTTATGTTTGATGAGCCTACATCAGCCTTAGACCCTGAGATGGTTGGAGAGGTGCTAAGTGTTATGCAGGATTTGGCAAAGAGTGGCTTAACTATGTTGGTTGTAACTCATGAGATGGGATTTGCCAGTGAGGTAGCGGATCGTGTTGTATTTATGGATAAGGGAGTTATTGCTGAGGAAGGAAGTCCAGAAGAGATATTCAATAATCCAAAAGAAGAAAGAACACGAGAGTTCTTAAGAAGGATACTTTAAGATGCAAAAGAGTGGTGCATAAAGATGTATTTCTATCAGCATAATATTATTATAATCTTATGGAGGTAAAACTATGTCAGAAAAAGCCAATCGAAAGAATCCCCTTATGACTGGAAAGAATAATGGCCTTGCTGAAAGGATTATAGATGCAGAAGATATGAAAAGGTATAAAAATGCTATGGATAATTCTCGAAGCTATATCAGCGGTGATGAGCAGCAATCATCATCAAGTCATCAGTTTACAAAAAAACCATAAAATATTACTAACCTTATTGCTATTCATATAGAAGGCTATTGTAAATTTACTTTTACAATAGCCTTCTATTATGTTCTTGCTTATTGATTGAGTTTATCTTATTTCTCTAGCAGGCATTTCTGTAGGAATTGTAGGGGTGGCAGAGTTGGGTTTTGGCTCCAATATCTCAGGTGTAATTCCCCCATCTCCATTATCTTTACCTGTGTTATTATCGAATCTACTATCTTGGCTACTGTTATCACCCTTAGATCCTGTTCTTTTTGTAGGTGTACCTTTATTATCATTAAATCTGTCCATAAGTATACTCCTTTCGCTAGTGATTGTTTTTAAAGTTATAATATTAGTTTTAGTAGATTGGCAATAAATATACCATCAATTGAAATGATTGAACGTGTAATATATTTGTAACATTTGCAAGAAGGTGTTCCTGAATATGGGAAAACATCAGGATGATTTAATATATTTGTAACACTCTATTAAAATAAATGAAATAAATTAAGCTAAATAGAAGCTGAGAACTTAATCATAAGTCACTACAATCCCCTAGCATATTTTGATTATAGTAAAACTCTTGTAAGCCCTATAACAGTGGGATTTG
Organism: Clostridiales bacterium; assembly: GCA_012520635.1. GTDB lineage: Bacteria > Bacillota > Clostridia > Lachnospirales > Lachnospiraceae > Mobilitalea. The sequence goes on from JAAYNY010000100.1 coordinate 3,341, forward strand.
TCATTGGTTATATGGGATAAAGAATTAAATGATTTTTACACATAATAGCAATATTAGTGGATATAAAAGGTATATATATTCCAGTGAATAGAGTGTGAACCAGAAATTGACTATTGCAGACAAAGTTCTACCATGGTAGTCTTAAGGAGCAGCAAGACAGACACCAAATAGGAGGTAAATATAATGAGAAAAATAATAGTAACTTTATGTTCGATCGCACTGTCATTTGCAGCTTCTTTCGGCGCTAATGAGCTTCAACCTAAGGATGAAGCTGTTATAAATAATAATAAAGAAGAGCTAGTGCTTGAGCAAGAAACTGAGGAAGTAGAAGATACAGCTAGTCTACCTAAGGAGGATATAACTACAGAAGAAACTGTTGTGGAAGATGATATTGTTTCTAATATAGAAGAGGAAGCCCCTAAGGCGGAAGATACAGAAGAAAAAAGCACAAGTAAGAAAACTAAAAAAGATTATAAGAAGAGCAATAAGAAATCTGTAACTAATACAAATAAGGCTGCAAAAGAAGATAATAAGAATACTAATAACAATGCTAGCAACAATGTTACTAAGAATACTAATAACAACACCAATAACAACACCAATAACAACACTAGCATCAATACTAATACTAATGAAACTAAGCAAGATACAAATATAAATGTAAATAGTAAGAAAGATAACGGCAATAAATATATTTATAAGAATGTTGATTTATCAGACTGTAATTCTACTCAGGATGTAGTAAATGAACTTCAGAAGAAGGGATATAAGAAAATTACTATGGATAATATTCAAAATGTAAGTTCCTTAGAAGATATCCTTTCCTTCATAGGTGATAAAGAAAGTCAGCCAAGACCGAAACAATCAACACCAAAACAGACAGCCCCAACAACAACCCCTACAACAACCCCTACAAGTGCACCTAGCAATCCTTCCAATAATAGTTACGCTGATGAGGTTCTAAGGTTTGTTAATATTGAACGAAACAAAGCTGGATTATCTAATCTGACTACTAATTCCTCATTAACAGCAGCTGCTAACAAGCGTGCAGAAGAAACTAAGATATCCTTTTCCCACACAAGACCTAACGGAAGTAAGTTTTCAACAGCTTTACAAGAATACGGAGTTTCTTATAGGACAGCAGGTGAGAATATTGCCTATGGTCAGCGTTCTCCACAAGAAGTTGTAAATGGATGGATGAATTCACCAGGACACAGAGCCAATATACTAAATGCAAGCTTTAATAAAATAGGTATTGGTGTATATCAATCAGGCGGTGTTATTTACTGGACTCAGTTATTCACTGATTAATTATATCTAGTAATAATAAAGATATTATAACATAAAAATAAAAGTAGACAGGTATTTCCTAGCATTGTGTGTTGCACATTCCGTGATGGTTATACCTGTCTACTTTTATATATTGTATGATAACTAATATATTGGATCAACTCCATATAATCTATAGTAACCTTGTGGGAATCCGCAAACTGGGCAAATTTCAGGTGCACATTCTCCGTTCATAATATTTCCACACTGCATGCATATCCATAAGAGGGGTTCATCCTTACAGAAGACATCATTTCGTATAACATTATTATATTGGGTTTGTAATTGTAGTTCATGATTACGGTCAATGTTACCAACACCATTAAATAGTGATGCTATATCCATATATCCCTCCTCAGAGGCTATTCTAGCATACTCTGTATAAAGTTGGGTGACGTTATACTGTTCTAGTTCCATTGAATTAGCAAGAGCTTCAGTCAAATTAGGAAGTGTACCCTCATTCATTTGCCTTAACCATATTCTGGCGTGTTCCTTATTATTTCTACTAAAGGTATCAAAGATATTGCCTATTTGTTGATAACCTTCCCTTCTAGCTGTATCGCTATAGATAGAGAATAAAGTACTTAACATAAGCTCTCTTTCAAAAGCATTTTGCAGGTTGGTATATGTTTCGCTTTGTTGAAACTCCATTTCTCTCCTTTTGAAATCATGTTTTTTATACATCTTATGATTATAAGAAAGTGAATATGTAAGAAATGCTATTGACCAATTCTAGGTCTGGTTGGATCGCAATCCAGTCGCTTGGTAAGACCGGCTGACTGGGATAACTTCCACAAATAATAGCATTCTTCCCTGGCCATATGATCAGCTATCAAAGGTGATAATGTGCCAAGTACCCGCCCATCCATTCTTTGATCACGTAAATCTTCCAAATAATCTTTGAAGGAGATTATTAATATCTCTACTTGTTTATTTAGTCTATTTAGTGCAGGAAAATCCCCAAGTTCTGTCCGTAGGAATCCTCTCGTCATAGTGGCTTTAAGAAGGAGGTCAGTAAACTTCATTTCATATGAGCTTGCCTTATCTATAAGATCTTTTTCAGTAAAATCTAAGTTAGCCAAAACTGATGCAGCATGACCGACGGCATCTGTCAACCACAATAAATGATAGTGAAGGGGATGAAAGAGTATTGTGTTGTCATCTTTAGTAAGTTGAAGAATGGTGAGATATTCCTCCAGTTCATTTAGCATGTCATTAATAAAAGATGGGCTTAGGTGTATCTTAATATTTGCAGTTAAGCTTTCGGAAAGTAGAAAAAGCTTATATTCGCGAAACTGCAATATAAGCTGAGATATTTGTTTGCTTATTAGCTCAAGTTCTTCTTTATTAGAAGAATTAGTTACTTGATTAAGAAGATCATCAAAACTAATAATAAAATCTTGTGATCTTTGAAGATGTTCCACTTCGTTTGGTGATAGTGAGAAAAATATAAACCTTCCATGGTCGCCCATAACCTGTAGCCAGAATCGGTGTTCCATCAAGGTTGTTTCAAAGGATTGATTTTGGTCCATAGATTACCTCCATTGTCTTCTTTACACCTATGTATATGCAAAAGGAAGGTAAAATAGCAGAGAAAGAATATATTATTAGGATAATCCTCTAAAACCTCGTCCTATAATCTCGCTGGTATTTGTTATTAACAGGAAGACATCAGAATCAGTTTCTTTAATAAACTCCCTTAGCTGAACCGCTTGAGGACGATTCATAACAGCTAGGATTATTTTCTTATCTTGATCTGTAAAGGCACCCTTTGCATCAAATATGGTAGCACTTCGATTTAACTTCTCCGTTATGAACTTAGCAATTGGTTTAGGATCCTTACATATTATAGTGAAGTATTTATTCAGGTTAAGGTTCTCAATTACACTATCAATTAAGGTGGATTTGATTAATAAGCCCAATATGGACAAGAAACCTGTCTTTAAGTCAAAAACTAAGAAGGTGGCAACTGTTAGTAGAAAGTCTGTTAATAGCAATCCAAGGCCAATATCTATCTTAGTGTATTTTCTTAATAGCATTGCGATTATGTCTGTTCCTCCTGTAGAAGAACCTATATTAAAGAGTATTGCTGAACCAACAGCCGGAAGAATTATGGCAAATGATAGTTCCAGCATAGGCTCATCTGTCAAAGGCCCTGTCATTGGAACTATTATTTCTAAAAGCTGCAAAGATACTGATAATAATAAACTTCCGTAAGCAGTTCGATTACCAAAACTTTTACCAAGGAATATATAAGCAATAACCAGTAATATTAGATTGACAATTAATACAATAGTACCAGAGCTGATACTGTTGTTAAGCATGTTGCTAAGAATAATTGCAATACCAGTTACTCCACCTATAGAAAAGTTGTTGGGAAATTTAAAGAAATATACGCCTAGGACAACTAATAATACTCCCAATGTTA
>JAAYNY010000101.1 GCA_012520635.1 Clostridiales bacterium
TACAAGATATCTTGTAATATACATCAGACATATCTCTCCATAACCCTTATATCATTTGGCCTCTATTATTCCCTTTGTCTGCTTTCTTTCTCCTTCTACAAGTTATCATATAAATAAATTTTTCTTACTTATATTCTATCACATACTTAGTAAGTATTCATAGGATTAAAATCAAACTGAATACTACATCCCGCAAACTGTCCACTATAGTTAAAATAACCCTCTAGATAATTCTTAAGCCGCACAAGTTCATCATAATTATTTTCTTTAATATAAATAACCCTACGATATATATCCTTGATTTTAGCAACTCCTGCAGGACTTGGACCGATAATCTTTGATGATAATTTTTGCCTTTTTATATAATCTTTCAGAACATCATCTGTGTAAGTTATAGCCTTATCAGCTTTATCTTCTTCTTTAGAGCTTATTAGAACCAGTAACATATTAGCCACCGGAGGATACTGCATAAGCCTTCTATACAAGATTTCCTGTTCATAAAAGGCCTCATAATCTCCATTGGCGGCAGTTGTAATACTATAATGATCAGGGTTATAGGTCTGAATCACCACTTCCCCTGGTATTACATCCCTTCCAGCTCTTCCTGCTGCTTGAGAAAGTAGTTGAAAAGTTCTTTCTCCTGCCCTAAAATCTCCTGCATAAAGGGATAAATCCGCTGCGATTATTCCCACTAAAGTAACTAAGGGAAAATCATGTCCTTTCACTATCATCTGGGTTCCTACCAGTATATCCGCCTTATGTTTTGCAAATGCGGAAAGGATTTTCTGATGGCCACCTTTATTCCTAGTAGTATCAGCATCCATCCTTAGCACTCTTGCCCTTGGAAACTCCCGCCTCACCATCTCTTCAATCTTCTGGGTACCTGTTCCAAAGGCGGCTATATATTTTGAACCACAAGTAGGACATGTCCTTGGCATAGGCTCATTGGAACCACAGTAATGGCAAAGTAGCTTGCCTTGTATATGGGAAGTCATTGATATATCGCAGTGGGAACATTTCATTACATGACCACAACTTCTACAAGATACAAATCCTGCATATCCCCTGCGATTTATAAATAACATTATTTGCTCACCTTTATTAAGTCTATCTTCTATTAGTTCTTTTAGTTTCCTACTAAATATAGATCTATTCTTTTGTTTTAACTCCTCCCGTAAATCCGCTATCCATATCTTAGGTGGGTTAGCTTCCTTTGCCCTATTATTTAAATGAAAAAGCTTATACTCACCACTTCTTGCACAATAATAAGATTCTAAAGAGGGAGTAGCAGAGCCTAGTATAACAAAGGCTCCAGTAAGTTTTGCACGGATTTTTGCAACTTCTATAGCATGATATTTGGGGGTCTGTTCACTTTTATAACTTCCCTCATGCTCTTCATCAACAATAATAAGTCCAAGGTTCTGAAAAGGTGTAAACAATGCTGACCTAGGACCAATCATTATGTCAATTTCACCATTTTGCGCCCTAAGGCTTTGATCGTAACGCTCACCATTTGACATCCTGGAATTTAATATAGATATGCGATCTCCAAATCTACTATAAAATCTATTGACAGTCTGATATGTTAGGGCTATTTCGGGGATCAAGACAATAACCTGCTTACCAGAAGCTACTACCTCGGAAATAATATCCATATACACTTCTGTCTTGCCACTTCCAGTTATACCATGTATCAAATAAGTATATCGCTTACCTTGATGATAATCCCTAAGAACATTTTCTACTATGTGCTTTTGCTCATCATTTAAGGTAACTGGCTTATATGAGGTGACTTTTTTGTCAATGGGGTTACGATATATTTGCTTGCTTTCTATTCTTATTATATCATTTTTCTCAAGCCAGGTTAATGTAGGCTTAGAAATATTTAGCCCTTTTGTAACTTCATCATAATCTAATATGTTATTTTTCAATAAGGCCTCAAGAATTCTTACCCTGGCAAGGTTATTCTTTCTTTTTTGTTCCTCATATAGTAAGTTCAGCTCTTCGTAGGCTTTGTCGCTTACTATTCTTCTCTTTTCTTTAATCCTTACTGCTTTTTTAACAGGCATTACCGTCTTAAGAGCATCATTCATAGTCCCGCCAAAGGTTTCTTTTATCCAGTGGGCCAGATAAATAAGATGACTCTCAATAACCGGAGCTCCTTCTACCACATGGTCTATAGGTTTTATCTTATCTATGTGGATTTTAGGTTCATTTGAAAGACCTACTATATATCCATTAATCTTGCGACTCCCTCTTCCAAATGGGACTACCACAAGGGCTCCGATGATTGCAAAGGAGGAATACTCCTTAGGAATAGCATACTGATATGTCTTGTCAAGATTCTCATGGGATATATCAATTATTATATCAGCATAGCTTTGATAAGACATAGCAACCTCCTTTGTACTTCAAATATTAATTGTTATTATATCCTTTTATTATTATTTTCTATGGCCAAGTGCTTCAAGAACCAGCTCTCTATCATCCATATGATGTTTTACACCTTTTATTTCTTGATAATCTTCATGTCCTTTTCCAGCAATTATAATTACATCACCTTCCTGGGCATTATCTATACAATACTTAATAGCTTCTCTTCTATCAATTATTTTAACATACTTTCCTTGACCTTTTTTTACCCCAACTATAATATCATTAACTATATCCTCAGGCTCTTCAAATCTGGGATTATCTGATGTTACCACGGTCAAGTCTGCTAGTTTAGAAGAAATCTCACCCATAAGGAATCTTCTATCCTTGGAACGATTGCCACCACATCCAAATACACAGACTAGACGTCTAGGATTATACTCCCTAATAGTTGTAAGCAGACTCTCCAAGCTCATGGCATTATGAGCATAATCAATCATAACTGAGTAATTATCAGTTCCTGGAACCAACTCCACCCTACCCCTAACCTTAATATCCTGTAGGGCCTTAATAATAACATTCTCATTTACATTAAAATGTCTACATATTGCTATAGCACATAAAGAATTGAGAACATTAAACTTTCCTGGTATATCTATATCTACATCCAAATTCATAAGTCCTCTTACTTGATAAGATACTCCAAGGTAACCTGGCTTATGAACCAACTGGGTATTGGCAGCATATATATGGGCATTTTCTGAAAAACCATAGGTCTCTATCTTGCAAGTGTGCCCTTTCATTATATCTTGGGCGTATTTATCATCTATATTAATTAAGCCAAGCTTACATTGCTTAAACAAGATGCTTTTACATCTAAGGTAATCATCAAAATCTTTGTGCTCATGTTCACCTATATGATCATAACCAAGATTAGTGAAGATTCCATAATCAAATATAAAGCCATCCATCCTATTAAGCATTAAACCTTGGGATGAGGCCTCCATAACTACACATTCTATACCTTCATCTACCATTTTGGCAAATGTTTCTTGAATTATATAGGATTCAGGGGTTGTATTATTAGCTGGGATCACCTTATTTCCTATAATAGTTTCTATAGTTCCTATAAGCCCAGTCTTAATACCTGTGTTTTCTAAAATGGATTTTACCATATAAGAAGTAGTGGTCTTTCCCTTTGTACCAGTAATTCCAATGGTAGTAAGCTTACTTGCAGGATGACCAAAATATGCAGCTGACATAAAAGCCAGTGCCTGCCTTGCATTATCTACCCTAATAACGATAATATCCCTTGGTAATTCAATATCTTTTTCTATAACAATGGCTACTGCGCCCTTATCTATAACATCTTTTATATAGTTGTGCCCATCTGTAACCGCACCTACCATACATACAAATACAGAACCTTTACTTGCTTTCCTTGAATCATACACCAAATCTGTGACCAAAGTATGTTCATCACCCTGCAAACAGGTATAATCCACACCATCTAACAAACTATCTAAATACATATATTCTCCTCCTATGAGCTCTCTTATTATTATACTACACTCATATTATACTCGCAACATTTGCAAAAGCTGTTGCATATTCTGTCACATATCTTGCAGATAGTGCTTTTTTGACACGGTGCCTGACACCGTTCACATACCGTTCACAATATTGACACCGGTACCTGACACCGTTCACATACCGTTCACAATATTGACACCGGTACCTGACACCGTTCACAATTTTATCATAATTTGGTCTGTCCTACAACGAAAAAAGTTCCTTGGTGTTTTTGAATAAAAACGCCACACTATAGAGTTTGGTGTAAAACACCTTTTTTAAAAAGACTCTAAGTGTGGCTTGATCTTAATTAAGAAAATATATACCTATGTAATTATTAATCCTCTACCTTTATAGGCACCTATGCTATTATAGGTCCGCCTGGCTCCCCTGGCTCCACTGGCTCTACTTCTATATCAATAATCTCTTGCATAAGTGAATGACTAAAGTTCATATTGACAATGTTACAATCTATAATTATGTTCTGTGCTATAATCATTCCATTAAGATTAAAATTCTCGCAATCAATTACTACTGTTCCAAATGGAGCATATATTATACCATTTACACTTACCTGTTGTCCAGTAATTATAACATCTCCTAATCCAGAATAAATAACAGCCGTGTTAGCATTACAGTTTCCATCAGATATTCTTACATCTTCTATAGCACCAACAGCACTGTTTAATGCTAAATTCCCTGTAAAAGACAATTCTTTAAGTGCAAATATATTATTGATGATATTCATATTCATATCAGCATAGGCATAACCTTGAGGATGAAATGCAGTGCTTTCCTGAGCAAAATATTTTCCATCCATTTTTAATCCTAAATAAGTTATTGAACTCCCTGTTACTGTTTTCATCAGACTCTCAGAAATCACTTCATTGTCTGTAACTTTTCCATTCATATGAAAGTAATTTGATGAACGTATGAAATCACCATTACTATGAATATCTCCATTTACAGTTATTGCAGTTGCATTAATATCAATGCTTCCATCAGGATCTGCTGCATATAATACGTATGGAAACATCTTCTCTTTCTCCGCCGCTTCACTTAGGCTAGCAGGTAGTATAGAAAATATTAATCCTGCTATTAGCATCCCTGAAATAATTTTTTTCAGCTTCTTTGTACTTAACATCTTTTCCTCCTTAGTAATTTAAATGCAAGGTAATTGCATTTTATTTATATAAGTTTTTTACACTTATATCACATAATTACCATTATTTTATACAGATGTCAAGTCATTATGTTAAATATAGTATCTTTATACCATATATAGAGAGCATTACACCATAAAACCCCCATAAGTTGGGATTAAACTCCATCTTATGGGGGGTTTGTACCACCTGGGTGGCCATTATTTATTCTGCTAGTATCCTAAGGCTTCAATCATTTTTTCTGCATACCTCTCGCCTAGTGTTACCTGTGAGTCATGACTAAAATGTAACCGCCATTGACCATCAGAGGGATCAACTACTAATCCTTCAGCAGATACCACATAACAGTTTTTAACTACAGAGGGAAGCTGGTTAATTAATTGATTATGGACTGCACAAGAACCGCTATAAAGTAGTTCACCAGCAATAAAGGGGATATCTCCTAGATTCAGATCCTTTTTTAAATCTTCTACCAAAGTATTTACTTTACCTGGCCAACTAGGATCTCCATTATTGGATTCTCCTTGATGGAAAAGTATACCTGATATAACTCCTCCCTTTTCTTGAGCAAGTCTTGCCCGGCTTACAATCCAATCATATTTGCTACCACCGGATTTCATAAAAGTCTCAATTCTTTCACCACTAATCGCACATGGGACTAGACCTATAGTATCACCTTCTGGAAGCTTTTCTATTAATGTCTTTGCAAACCAATCACCAGGGCCTATTGCATCTTGCCAAGTCTCATGAAGAGGCGGCTTTGCTACACGCCACTGATTGTCATCATATCCTAATGCAAGGATTCGAGGATCTTCTACCCTATCAGAAGCCTGTGCCCTGGGATATCCAGCCATATTGGATTGACCTAACAATAAAAACACATGGAAGGTTCCTGATGGTACTGGTGTTGGTGTTGGTGAAATTCCTGGGGTAGGTGTTATTATCGGGGTAGGTGTTATTACTGGACTAGGTGTTAAACCAGGGGTTACCGTTGGAGCTACTCCTGATGAATCTAATGTATATGAAAAATCACTAGTTAATGTCCCTTCACCTATAAACCCAAATGTAACACTTCCCTTGGCACTAATTTTACTATTCCATGCTTCAGGTGTTATGATAATATCATTTCCAGAAACCGTCTGTTTGGCACACCAGATATTTGTAATTGTAAAATCAGATTTTTTTAGCCTCAGAGTCCAACCTTCTACTTCACTGCCACTTGTATTTGTAATTGTCATATTCATATTGTAGCCATTATACCAAGTAGATGCTGAACTTGTAAGCTCTAATATATTATCCGCTTGTATCTTAACTGTTGAGCTAATGATCAACTGTACCAATAATAAAAAGGATAAGATTACAGTATATTTCACTATTTTAGGAAACCTTTTACACATATAACATCCTTCCTTTCATATATTATTTATGGACTACTCATCCATTTTTATATCATCTGCATAACCAGTTTTTCCATCAATTAATAGTACACACTTCCCACCAATTCCGTCATTATCATCAAATGAAATTAACCAATCTCCATTATAAACTGATATTTCATAGGAATAAGATGTAGGCGGATATATACCAAAGGTTTCATAAAACTTCTCAATAAATATTTTAATAGCTTCTTTCGCTGAAATCATATTAGTATCGTTTTTGTTACTCAAAAACAATATATCTTTATCCTCGAATTGTCTTTGTGATGCTACAATTACAACCTTCTCATCTATGGCTGGTACTACACTCTCTGTAGTAATCTTTATTGGATTTCTAAATATCTGCCATTCGTTTTTTGAATAAGTACCCTTATCGGATATCAAATCAAATCTTGTCCATGTAATTGCACTTTTCTTTGGAGTTAATGTAAGATTAACAAGGTATTCTGATTCCCCTGTTTCTTTTGCTGTTTCATCTAATACAAGGCTAGCCTCCCAGCTTTCATTTTCACCCTGAAAGTTCATTGTTTTATCTACTATATTCATAGTTATATAATCAAAAGCATCTTCAAATGTTAACTCAAGTTCTTCAAAATCCTCATATGCTTGGACTAATTTATTCTGTGCTATGCCTATTAATAAAATTATCAATAATAAACCAGTTAATTTCTTCATACTTTACCCTTCTTTCTAATAATATAAAATTTTAACTATTGATACCATGCTAGGCCTAATAGCTCATAGTCATTTTCCAGTATGTATCCATCAACTAGTATTGTATAAGTTCCTGTAATATCTGGAGTAAACTCAATCAACTCTGTATTATTATTTGCTGTCGTACTACTTGCAAGTAAATTCCCATTAGGATCTATAAGATACAAGTCCAAATCAGATATATCTCTTACATCAACAGTACCTTCAGCTAATAATGTATTTTGCTTTAACCAATTTAGAGTAATTCTTATTGGGTTATCACAAGAGCTAACAGTAATCGATTGAATATATGGAAATTCACTATTATATAATTTGGTTTGAATATAATTACCAGCAAGTGCCAGGTCATATGAACCCTTGGCATCAATTACTCCGGCTCCTTCCATATTGGAGAAGTTGGATATTAAAGTATAATCATTATAATCCCAAGCAGTCTTATGGTTAGTAGCTGCCTTTAACAGGGCATTTAATGCACTTGACTTAATCATCAAATCTGGTTTAGACTGAAAAATCTGTGCTATTACCCCTGTAACATGGGCTGCAGAGTAACTTGTACCACTAGCACTTATGTAACCTGCAACTTCTATACCTTGACCTGGGGCAGTTAAATCAGGTTTATAGCCTCCCTCAATTTCCCTAAAAGAACTATAAGAGGAGAAACTATCATCTGTCCAATCAGGCTCATTATAGGAATCATTGTCGAATATAGAACCAACAGTCAGTCCATTATAGGCCATTCCTGGATCTGTAATATATGATCCCGAACCACCATTTCCAGCACTTTTTACAAAGGTAACATTATGGCAAACGCTCAAATGATCTATCCATTTTGCCATATCACTATATGTACCTGCTCCGGCAGAATAGCCAGAACTATAATTGATTACATTAACTCCCTGGCTAACTAACCACTCAATCTTTTGATAATCCTGTATGCGATTTTTTGCCGCTGCCATATAAACCTTTGCATCTGGTGCAATTCCCTCAGTGTTACCTACAATTATACTTGCTATCTTTGTTGCATGTACACCAGTATCTGCACTTGCCATAGCATCTGACACATCAAAGATTATATCCCTATCCCTTAGCTGATCATTGGATTTATCACAATAGTACATTTCTAATATTCCAACCTTGATATCAGAACCCCTTAAACCAATAGAATCCCGAGTATAATTAGCATTAATATTAGGAACACTATGTTTAACCTCCTCAATCTTCTTAGTGTCATTAATCAATTCAAAATAAGCTATATCATCGTACATAGCAAGTTTTTCTATCTTCTTAATCTGCATATTTACTATTATGTAAGGTGCATAACTACTAATAAATATCAGCTCTTCATAAGGTAAATATTTAGAATAGTAATCATTATTCTCCGAAATATATTGCTTCTTAGCAAGTTCTCTTTTAGTTTCTATATATGTTTGAACTTTTTTTCTATCAGAACTTTTAAAGTCATCTATTTTAGTTAATTGTCTTGCTTCTTCATCCAAAGAAATATAATCTAGATCTTTAAACCAAATAGCCACAGGAATTGTCTGATTTTCATTATCTTTAATCAGCTTATCAAGTTCCTTGGCTACTTTCTCATGTTTAAAATAACTACCATGCTTGGCTTCCAAAAAGCCTTCAATTCTACCATCATTATAAACTATAACATCCCTTACCTTCTCTTTATCCCTTACCTTGTAGAGACTTCCATTTTCAAAGGTTTTCACCAGTTCACCATCTACAACAACCTTATTTACCTGTGCAAATGAATTACCTTGAATACAGCTAAAGCCAAATATCATTAAGGCTAGACTTAGGATGAACATTCTATTTTTGATTTTTACCATTATGGTTCTCCCTTCTATAACTGTACTTTAATATATTTTGCTGTACTTTTTATAAAGGGGCAACACTTTGCTGCCCCTTTATGTAAACTAAATCTTACTTATTTTACGGTAATTGTTATGCTCTTTTGATCTGTAATCTGATTATCGTTATAAGCTACCAGAGTGTAAGTCCTGGTTTTATTAGGGGTTACAGATATCTGACCGTTAATAGGTCTATTGGGAAGCTTAATTCCATCATCAGTTAATATCACACATTCTGTGGCGTTTTCTGTTGTCCAAGTCAAGGTTACAAGTTTGCCCTTACTTACTGTTGTAGCAGAAGCATCAAAGCTTATAATCCTTGGTCCAGATATAACAGTTACTGTGATACTCTCAGATACTACTTGACCATCAGCAGCGGTTGCACTTAATACATAGGTTGTTGTCTCCACAGGGGTTACATCCATAGCTCCAGAGCTATCCACTTCAGTATCATTGATTTTTACTGAAACAGCATCTGTAACATCCCATTCTAAAGTTACAGTATTTCCTTCATATATTTCTTCTGAGGATACTGTAAAAGAGTTTATCACTGCAGGTAGGCAATCTACTATATTTACTGTTATTGCCTTACTTACAACTTCACCATTATATCCAGTAGCTTGAATTATATATGTAGTAGTTGCCATAGGCCAAGCTTCGATACTGCCACATAGTGGTAACTGATCTTCTTCTTCTTTTTCTAAGCCAAGAATTGTTACCATAGATGCATTTGATGTTTTCCAACTTAGATTTACTGTATCTCCAAGAAGCACCTTTTCTGCTGACACATTAAAAGAATCAATTGACACATCACCAACCTTATCTACATTAACAGTTACTGATGAGCTTGATGTTCCACCTTCACCTGTTGCAATTAATACATAGGTAGTGGTTGCCATAGGCCAAGCTTCTAGACTACCACTTAAAGGTAGCTTGTCCTCTTCTTCTTTTTCTAAGCCAAGGATCTTGATGCTTGTGGCATCTTCCACATCCCAAGTAAGGATAACTGTATCCCCAATAGATACGTTCTTCTCACTAACATTAAACTCGTTTATCTTTGGTAAGCTTTTCTGTGTACTACTAGCTCCATACACCATCATTGGTAGACTGAATAATGAAATTATGCAAGCCAATAATAAAACTGATTTCAATATACTAATTTTCTTCTTCATAACTATACCTCCTTAATTATTTAATATCTTGAATCAATATATTTGTATTCTATAAATTAAAATCTCACACCTTTGCTAAATGACACTTATTCAACTGTTATAGTTATACTTTCCTCTGCAGTCACTTCATTGACGTTATATGCTATTAAGGTATATGTTTTGGTCTTATTTGGAGTTATGGACACCTGACCTATTGGTGCTCTATCAGCAAGTTTTAAACCATCATCCGTTACTATCTCACAATAGGTAACATTTTCAGTTTCCCAACTAAGAGTAACCAAAGTACCTTTTTCCACTGTGTCAGAAGAAGCTGTGAAACTTATAATCTCAGGTTTTGGTATAACTGTTACTGTAACACTTTCAGATACAGTCTCTCCATCTGTTCCAACTGCTTCTAGTACGTAAGTGGTTGTCTCAGCAGGAGTTAATTCCAAACTTCCTTGGGCTTCCACTTCCACTGAATCAAGGGTAACAAGGACAGCATCAGAAACATCCCACTCTAAAGTTACAACATTACCTTCATCAATCTCCTCCGCCGAAGCAGTAAATGAGTTGATGATAGCAGGTGTCTTCTCTTCTATTACATTAATTGTTACTGATGCACTGGCAGTTCCCCCAGGTCCCTTGGCTGTTAAAACATATGTAGTAGTATTTGTTGGATTAACTTCTGTCTTTCCAACTATAGGCCATATACACTCTTCGACTTTCTCAATTCCCAGAATATCAACTGTACTAGCATTTAGTACATACCATGTCAATGTAACAGTCTCTCCCGGCATAATTTCATTCTGACTTGCAGTAAAGAATAGTACCTTTGGTGCCTTAGGTGGCTCATACAAAGCCTTTACGCTTGTAAGGGGCAAACAAAAGAGTGAAAGGATGCAAGCAATCATAAAGCCAGTCTTCATGTTTCTTAAAATACCTTTGTTCTTCTTCATAATATTCCTCCTTTTATTTACATTACATTTTTTTACATTTTTATATTAACATCATCTTGTCCACATGTCAATAGATTTTTCTGATAACTCATGTTTTATTGTTTGATATCCCGTTTGTTTCTATTGTATGTTTTTTCGTGTTTATATCTTCAATGCCCAATATGTTTTAGTCTTTGTGCCAAAACTCTCTTGGTTAACATGTAAATATCAGTTTATTATTGACATATTTTCACCAATAATGTAGTATAATTGTAAATTATTGTATAGGAGGTTGTTTCATTGAAAGACATCAATAAAGTTAAAAAATGTGCTTTTATACTGACTCTTGTCCTTTCTCTTTCTTGCCTAAGTTCTGCCACCGTAACAGCTACTATATATGAACCCCCCAAACGACCTAAGATCATATCCTTTAATGCTAGTTCCACAAGCGTAGAATTAGGTGAAACCGTTGTCTTATCTTGGTATGTGGTCAACGCCACCAGCATTGAAATTACAGGATTAGAAAAGCAAGAAGAAGACTCTCTACCCTTAAACGGAAGTCTTGAGGTATGGCCTTTAGAGACAACAAGCTACACTCTAACTGCTACAAGTGATGGAGGAAGTGCCACCGCCTCTATAACAGTGAAAGTTGATGGTAGTCAAGATGTATCTAATGTTTCTATCGATTCTTTTACCACATCCCAATCAATGATTACATTAGGAAGTACCGTGGAACTAACTTGGAAGACTAATAATGCAAAGACCGTAACTATCATTGGTTTAGAAAAACAAGAGGAGGATTTGTCATTCCCCCTATCTGGTTCCTTAGAAGTATTTCCAACTGCAACTACAACTTATATATTAATTGCCGTAGGTAGTAATTATGAACTTATATATGATGTGGTAACAGTGATTGTTAAACCTAATTGGGAACCAGAACCAGAGTCTCCATTAAAAATGAACATGTCAATTCATGATTGGAACTCTGAATACATAATAGACTTTGATATCATAAATCAATCTGATAAAGATATAAAAGATTGGACACTGACAGTAAAAAAATCAGAATTTGATTTGAAATTTATCTGGGCTGCCTCAGCCACAGAAGACGGTGAATTTATTATTATTTCACCCCTTTATTACAATAATATAATAGATGCTGGAGGCTATGTATCATTTGGTTTGCAAGGATATGGCTCACCATCAGCAGATTTTTACTACAAATTTAATTATAAATAGTTGATCTGTTAATTATGATTACTGAAAAACTCCTCGTAGACATGCATCTACGAGGAGTTAATTTGTTTTACTTTATTCTAAAATAATATGAAATATTACTAAACTTAGTTAAAAGAATAATTAGTAGGAGCCTCCTTATCACTTCCTGTACTTGCTATAAAGCCTATGATTACCTTATCTCCTGGGGAAAACTCTGGAGCCCAAGACGGATTCTTCACTGTAACCTTGCTTCCATTTTGATTTACTAACTCAGCTCCCCAAAGGTTGGTAATAGTGCTGTTAAAATCAAAGGTCAATGTCCACCCATTATATGTTCTTGATGACTTATTCTCAATAACAATCTGTCCTTGAAAACCAGTTACCCAATCTCCTTGTACTTGGTATTCATAACTTATACCATCTATTGGTGCAGGGGTCGGAGTTGGGGCAGGTGTAGGTGTAGGTTTTGGTGTAGGAGTAGGACTTGGGGTTACCTTGGGAGTCGGAGTAACCTTTGGAGTAGGGGTTACCGTAGGAGTTATCCTAGGGGTTGGAGTTGGGCTTATTACAACTTCCTCTCCTGGTTCCAAACCATATATCTTATGGCCATTATCATATACAGGTATATACGGACTTAAGCCAGCAAAACTAATAGCGCTATAGTCAGGTGAAGCCGTTAGGTTCTGGTAAGACCAATCATTATTATAATTTTCAACTCCTCTAGGAAATGTTATCTCTACATTGGCATCCTTTTCACACATTTGCCATTCTGCAGGTAAAATCTGAGTTCCAGTAAAATCAAGTATAAAATAATAAATGTTATCCTTATATCTGTGTAAACCAGATAGCTTAGCTCCTTCATGAGCCACTAGCCTTACTTGAACATCATCCAGTCCATATCCTGCTTCAAACACTTCAGTTAAATCCATAAAATAACGACAGGAAAGTGTATCTTTCATTGTTGCTGGCCTAGCTGATCGGTTATTTATTTGGAATAAAAGATTCAACTTGCTATCACCTTCAAAAACTATCCAGCATCTAGTAAAGTAATCAATTATATCATCTTCTGGAGCTATAAAATCCTCTGGCTGCGGCCAGTTCTTAAGAGGCTCTCCACCATACATGTCATACATCTTTGCCAGAGCACCTACAAATCCAGCATTATAGTCAGTAGCCACTTCATTTAAGGTATAATCTGTAATATCGTCCTTCCAGCTATCACTTGATGTTGGCCCTCCAACCAAGGCACCATATAAAATATTTCTATGATAAGTTGGTGAACTTAGCTGACTGGTCCATGATCCATGGGCAGTTCTATGATGGGGATGTTGGGGAGCATTCTCACCAAACCCTACCACATAACTTCCATTCCTAGGATTATCACCTAGGGCATAATTAATCTGTCTTTCTGCAAAAATACGATAGTCTTCCTTTTTAGATGCAGTTCCTACAGTTGGATCATCAGACCATACAAATGCTAGAAAGGCGGCAGTAGAAGCATACCTTAGGGACCCCCATTGAGAAAGCCAAGCTAGACCTCCAGGAGTATATGTTATGCCCCCATTTGGCAACCAAAAATCTAGATTTTTCTCTACCATAGCTGCATAGTTTATATCCTTGGTAACCTGTGCTATCTTTAATGCTGCACCGTAACTTACATCATCCCAACAATGGGTATGGGTACCACCAAGTGATGTAAGGGGTAAAGCAGATTTAGCTTTGTCGAGATAGATTTCTTCGCCAGTCCTTATATAAAGCCATATAGCACTCCATGCGATATCATCCAAGTAACTGCCTGATGGATAAAGTGTTGCTAAAGGATTTTTACCTCTGTACTTGTCTGCAAAATCGAAAAGTTCTTTGCTATGCTCCAAACATATCTTGGCATATTCAGGATCCGTCTCTTCAAATATTATAGATGCTATGGTCAGTGCAGCAGATGCTGACCCTGCCACATCTGAACCTGGTGTGGACCTATCTACCCAGAAAGAAGTCCTCTCAGTTGTATAATCAAGAAGCTCATGGGCTACCCATACAGAATGATCTGAAGCCTCATAACCACACATATAATACAATAAATCAGGTTCTGGATGTGCCTTTATAAAAAAGTCTGTAGCCCATTTAATCTCATCAAGAATAATATCTAACTGTCCTGCCTTTTCAAAGGCTTCCCGGTATTCATATACAGCCCAGGCTAATTGCCCAGCTGCATAAGACATAGGATGTGTAAACTTTATACCATCACCAGCATCTGCCCAGCCACCAGTCAGGTCTAGACCTACATCCTGCCCATCAGTCATGGCCGCATCAGCCCTATAAGGCAAAATATAATCATCTGGTAAATCACCCAGGCGGTTGGCCTTATAGAATAAAATTGCTTTTTGCATAGCCTCACCATAGTTATAGTATGAGTCTCCAGCCCGTGGACTTGTTGCAGCTTCTGAGCGAAACACATGAGTCATCGAAGATAAGACTAATGAAATCACAAGTGTTACTGCTATAGCTCTAGCGTAGGATTTTTTAATTCTTAAAACTTTTAAAAACTTTTTCATACTTTCTCCTTTCTTAACCACTTATTTTTTACCCCATATGTATTCTTCTTAATGTCATTTATTAGCCATCACATAGGCCAGTCATCTTGTCCTGTAAATCTTTTACATCCTATAAATATCATACTTTTAGACATTTGTCAATAATTGGTATATTAAAGTAGAAAAAGAAATAACACGATATTGAACAAATTACAATACCGTGTTCCATCACTATCTCTATTAAGCTTATCTCAAGGTACTTTATATCACTTTATACTTGACTTTTCATAACTCTTTCAATAGTATCAGCAGCCTGTTTTGCACCACCGCATTTCTGAAAGGAATCCGAATAATACAAAGGTTTGCTCTTTATTATTTTTTCTTAATAAATTGGATTAAGTCCTTCAGCATAATTTCACGGATTTCAACCTCTTCGTCTGTACTACATATTGATAGGTAATAATCCTCATTAAATCTATAATTCTTTAGTCTTATATCCTTTTGAATTACACCATCTTGATCAACCACTACTCCCTCAATGGCATTTACAGAAAATGAATCTAACATGGTTGATAAACCTGTTCCAAGATATTTTATATAACTCTCTTTAAGGGTCCATATCTGAGTAAAACTTCTTTTTGCTTCTTCTTCATTATTAGCTGCAAAAATAAATTTTTTTTCACTTTCAGTAAAAAATTTATTTGCAATATCTTCTCTTCCTCTATATATTTCTTCAATATCAATTCCAAGCTCGTTTTCTCCAAATCCAATTACAACCCACTTTCCAGAATGGGATATGTTATATGAAAACCCCTTCATATCTTTCATGAATGGTTTTCCAAATTCATTATAAGCTGTGTCTATTTCTATAAATCTTCCAAATGTTTGAAACAAACTATATTGAAGTAATAGTTCAGAGCAAATAGATCTTTTTGAATCTTCTATAAAGTGGTAACGATCTGCTCTCATTCGTCTTTCATTTGATACTGCTTGTCTAAGCATTTGATAATTATCACTATTAATTTTTGATATATCAATACAATTAATAAATATCATACCTTACCTCTTATAAAAATATTATTCAGCCTATTTGTATTCAACCATACTATAACCTGTAAGTTCGTCTTTATCATCATAAAAATATCTTTTATTTAACCTTCCCTCATCATCATATTCATTCTTATAAGACCACCTTAGAATCCCTGCATTTTCTTCAATATGGAGATACCTTCCTAAATAACATTACAATTTTTTTCTCTTTTTGTCAAATTCTTCGTGGGTTTGAATAGGAAAACCAATTATTAGGTCTACTTATAGGGATATTTGTATAACAGTGAGCTTTATCTATAGATGAAGCATAAATTAATACATTAAAATAAAGGTTTGACTATCAAACCTTTATTTTAATGCACTCATCTAATCAACTTATAGGAATGAATTACTACTTGTCTTAAGTACAATTATTATATTTATTATTGTTTGGTTTATCACTAAGTTCTCTCTTGGTAACAATGGTGGCAAGGGTATCACCAAGCTGAGTAAGGGCTGCTGCTAAAAGTGATATATCATCATTGGAGTAACACTTTGATATTGAGCAAGCTAGGGTAGATATGAGGGCAACGAGTTCACATTCATCCATAATTATCACCTCATATAAGTATATGTGTGATGATAAAAGAAAGTGAAAGACAATGGAAACGTCCCCATGTCTTTCTTCTTGCATTTATTCAGAATTGTGGTATATTTAATAAAAACAAATAAAGCAGAGTAGGATTACGTGCGTTAAGTGCTGGCTGTACAGGGAGTTGACAGCTGGACGAAAAGATTTTCTTGCGGTACGTATTCCGCATCCCGCTGCTACAGTTAGATAATCAAATAAGTATATTTGTTGTTATCTCTCATTGTAGTAAAAGGTCTGCAAAGGAGGTAATTTTTTATGAAAAATTTTATTACTTTATTCACACATTCAGGCAGGGAACTAAAGAAATTAAGGTGTATAACCTTACTGGCCATGTTAGGTGCTATATCTATGGTTCTTGGATATTTTACTATCTCCATAGGCAACTTTCTAAAAATAGGCTTTACCTTTTTGCCAAACCAAACAGCTTTTTACCTTTTTGGACCTGTGGCAGGTGGTATATTTGGAGGAGCTATGGATATACTTAATTATTTCATAAAACCAACTGGACCATTCTTCTTCGGATTTACATTTGATGCAATCTTATCAGGAGTAATCTTTGGAGCATTTCTCTATAAGAAGCCACTTAGTATAAAGCGTATCTTTATTGTCAGTGCAGTGGAAATGATTATCGTCAATTTGATATTACATACTTATTGGCTCTCCATACTACAGGGAAAAGCTTTCTTAGCTTTACTACCATTACGAGCATTAAAATCAATAATAATGCTTCCAATTGAAACAATACTCCTTTTTACATTATTAAAGTACCTAGAATCAAGTGGTATTAAAAAAATATTCCAATAACAGGAGACCGGGACAAGACAGGGGGACGTTTCCATCGTCTTATTGTGTACAATAAGACGATGGAAACGTCCCCCTGTCTTGTCCCGGTCTTGTCTTTATCTTCCCAGGTCTATAATGTTTTGGATGAGTCCTTTACACTTACCACATTCCTCACCAGTTTCTTCATTTACACCTGTTCCAGCACCTGTTACTTCTCCAACCTTTTCCACTGTATCAGCACCATTTTTAACTGCATTTACCACCGCTTCTAAGGATACCTTCATGCAACCACAAACAGATGCTAATATAGCATCTAATTCACTTTTACATCCTTCACATTCTGTACATACTCCTGCATGTTCAACTAATTCTTCTATTGTTCTTGCACCAGCAGTCATCGCTTTCCTGATTGATAGGTAATCAACGTCATTTACAGTACATATTACTTTATTTTTTGCCATGTTTTTATGTCTCCTTATTCTAAATGTTTACTAGCATATATTTAGTTATTGCCAATTTGCGTTAATTTTACAAGGCTAGTATCTAGCATTATTATACCATTAATAATGTAAATTTTTCTACAGGCTTACAGGCTTAAGTTGCTATATAACAATCTTTTTTTAATATATTATTCAATTATTATAAGAAAATGTAGGACCATAGAGACTCCCATACAATACCTTCCAATTGGAATAAGCGGAGAAAGCACATAGACTCGCCCAGCTATACTTATTGTATTGCTACTTGCTTAATTATCTAATTACTAATAATAGTCTTGAACTTCACCTTGCACAATTGCAGTAAGTATAGGTTTGGCTACTCTAAGGTAATCAAACTCACCCTCAAAATCCTTACCTTCAACAACAATTCTATATTCACAGCACCCTGGACAATTTCTATCACAGTATGTTACAAAAAAAGGTTCACTGATTTCTAATTCAAGCTCAAGAGTAGCTGTTTCATTATCGTCTTCCACGTCAATTTCTTTTTGATATCTCCAAGTTTGAATGGTCTCACTAACACCATTACATATTCTGTCTAAACGGAATAACAAATCAACCTCTACCTCAGGTTCATAAGTTCCTTCATCTTCACCAGCAAAAACTATTAATCCTGAAAAGTCAATCATCATTATAGGGGCAATCAGTCCAGAAGTATCAATTAATATACGATCCAATACAAAAGCTTGATTCTCTTCTACTTCCCCATCATCAATTTCAAATACTGCATCCTGTGGATTAAAGCCACATTCTAAAAATATACTTTTCTTTTTTGGTTTCTTAGAATAATAATTACAATTATTTGCCAAATATTTCACCCTCTTTATATATTTTTGAGCTATGCTCAATAATATATTATGTAGATATATGATGAAATGTTACAAAAACAGGTCAATTTAAGTCGAATCATGTCTAATTGTGCTATATAATTACAAGACTTTTCGAATAATGATACACTTTGATACTCTCCTGAGCTTCCATGATATATCATTTATTTCTTACCTTAATCTCCAAATTGTTTTTACTGGATACCTAGAGGTTGATAATAAAAATTCCTCTTCCTCAATTTGCTTCCACTTACCATCTGTGAACTGAAAATCTAACAATATATATGTTAATATAATATCCTTCTCTTCTCCATTTTTTAATCCAAACTCTAGATCAAAGGAATTACAGACACTATACAAAATTGGATCTATTCCATTGGAATAGCCCACTAACTCTATATTATTGTTATATGTAGCAACACCTTTTGTTTGGCCACTTTCATTTCTATAAGTTACCGAAACCAATATCGCTTTTATATCTCCCTCATAATCCACCATATAGTCATAGGCCTTGACAAGCTCTTCCTTATCCAAACATCTATATCCATTCACTTTCATTTTAACTCCATCTATTACTTCATATGTTACTCCAAAAGGTATTTCTTCTACTTCTACTTTATATCGTGAATTTATCTTACATATTCCAATCCCGTATCCTATTGATAACATAATTATAAGAATAATACTGACAATCTTAATCACTCTCTTCTTCATGTTGACTCTTAATCCTTCCTTCTTCCATAACAAGTATAGTATCGGATAGATAATTTAGCTCCTCTAAATCGTGGGATGCAATAATAATTAATGCTCCTCGTTCTTTTTCCTTCTTTAAAAGTGCAATTACTCGATTAACACTTTCCTCATCTAGTGCATTAGTTGGCTCGTCCAATAGTATCAAATCAGGATGTTCCATCACCGCAGCTGCAATTCCTAGCTTTTGCTTCATACCTAAGGAATATGTTTTATATTTTTTTCTAAAGTCATTCCGATTCAATCCCACCTGCTCCATTACTTCCTCTATCTCTGTTTTCCCAATTTCACCCTTGATATCTGCTAACATCTTTAAATTATCATAACCAGACAAATTAACTATAAATCCTGGATTTTCTATCAGAACACCTACACTATGAGGAAATGTAAGATCCTTTCCCAACAATTTTCCATCGATCTTTACTGTTCCTTCTGTTGGTTTTATTAATCCACAAATCGAACGCAGAAGCATTGTTTTTCCACTGCCGTTCTTCCCCTTTATTCCATAAATAACTCCTTTTTTTAATTGTAAATTAATATCTTGTAAAACCTTTTGGCCACCTATTATTTTAGTTAGACTATCTATCTCTATATACATTAGATCATTTCCTCTCTTTGCTTTCCGATCATATCCATTTGATTAAAATAAAGATATCCCCATAAGAAAAATATAACAGTAATTCCACATGCTATCAAAACACCTGCAACAAAAGGTACTTCATCTGTCCTTAACACCATCGTATAGTTACCTAGTAACCATTTGCTACACCAGTAAGCAGATACACTGAGATAAGCAAGTAAAATAATCACAGATATCATAATATTAACTACAAATGAAATAAACATTAGTGTTATACACAATGCTATAATTATAAGCAATGGCATAATAACTGTACTCCTCACAATATCATTCATTGTCAGTTTTGAACCATCTATCCCAAAGACATAATACAAAATATCTTTATTAATATTATTGATACTTGTACCATTCAATATTGAAGACACTAAAGCTACCAGCATTATACTAAAATAGTAAAGCATAACATCAGTTATAATATAAAATCCCTTACTAATCCACCAGCACCATTTATTACCTGCCCTTAATAAAAACTGATAACCTCTCTCTCCATATTCTACTTTAGGATAGGTCCCTACTGCTAATAAAATATAGCTATGTATCAATAGCCACTCCACTGGCATATCAAATATATCTAGTTGAGTCAAATTATTCATCTTATTTTTCCCACAAAATATATATATTAAATAATCCCAGAATCCTATCCCGTCATCTTCTAATATAGCCGTATACCCATTAACTTTACGATGAAATAACATAAATAAAAACACGTTTATAATTATAAATATAAGGTGCCTTTTATGCTGAAATGATAGTATAATTTTCATATCATATATTATTTGTCGCTTTAATAACTTGATCTTATTCTTCATTAAGCCACTCCCTTTTCTTACTACATCTTATGATTGTAGTACTCATAACAAAAAACATAGCTATGCAATAACTAGCATAAAGAAAAATAAGCTCTTTTTTTTCCAAAAAATATAATCTATGGATATGAAATTGTAAAATAGCGGAACATATTTCTGTAACGCTTCACAAATCGTAACCGAAGTAATAAGAATAAATGTAAATATATTATTATTAAATTTCAATGATATAAGAATTGAACACAGACACAAGAATATATTTCTTATTAATATGGTGATAAATGCCATCAAAATCACATGTCCTATCCTAACATTCTCGTTTGTTCTATGCGTCATAGCGTAATACACACTGTGTTCCCTATCCCAATTGATTATTGTAGTAACTTGAAGACTAGTGATAAGAGTAATAATCACTAAAGCTGTAATAGTCACAACTAAAGAAAATACTATTGCCACTGTTACTTTTCTTTTGACCAGGCTTGCAATAGTTCCTAACCTAATTAACAATGAAGGCATTTGATCATATTTTGTGAAATTAATAAATAATATAAGAACTAATGGTGCAATTAATATCCCATAGGCACGGGGTTTCAAAAACCAAACATATGCATCTGCTAAGCAGTATCGGTATCCGTAGTAATATATACCGTTACAATTGCTTACAGTATATAGTATAAATAAAAAACAGAACAAAAATAAAGAACAGACAATTAACTTACCGCTATCTTTTATCATATATGCAATATAGGATTGTCTTTTTCCAATTTTATAAGACATCATTTCTTTTCCCTTTCCACATATATATCAGATAGGACAAACAAAAAAACATAAAAAAGATAGCAAAATAACTTATTATATTACTATTACCTGTTCCACCGTTTAGTAGATAGAAAGGAGAATATTCTGTGAGATCAAGTAAATTCATAAGAGAATATAGAAAGAAGTATATTAAAAAAGGGGCCACCATTACTCCAAATTTATGTTCTGTATAATATGTATAACTTAAAGCAAGGGTTGCAATTACTCCTGCAAATACAAAATTGATGAATAGAAACATTAGCACATATAACCATGGTTGTTTATAAAACAGTTCATATGCCATTGTTCTACAGGTTATTGTCGTATTACAAGCATTATCAGGATAAATGGCTGGTAAAAGTAGGGAAGTTAGCATAAGATTTATTACTAGAGGAATGATAATTGCCAGTCCACCAGACAAAAATACTGCAAAATACTTCCCTCGATAATAGACTTCTTTCTTTTCTCGAATACATACATTAACATAATATCCACTTTTTCTATCATCAAAAAACGACGCACCAAAAGGAAGCACCGCTAACAATGGTAATACTAAGTAAAAAATATAGCTTTGTAATGGAAATAATACATTCCCCATCCAGTTATTAAAAATCCCTTCTGGTATATAAAGGGGGTCTTCTATATATATTTGCGGTGTAGAAATCAAAAGCTTATGTATTGGTACTATTACTGAAATGACATGCCATATTGCAATGCCGCACCCAAATAATAATGCTAATTTCATACCTAGGGAAGTAAATGCTCTTTTAATTTCGTTTTTATATATGGCTTTCAATTGAACGCCTCCTTAGTATCTAACTTTACTAATCTCTTGTTTTCAGTGTCATGACCATATGACGCTCCAAGGTTATTGATATAAAGATAAAAATCCGCATCTTCTATATACTCATCATCAACTAGATATACAATATTAAAATCTTTCTCCTCCCCCTTTTTCATAATACACCTCATATCACTTTTACTTGGTGTCATAGATACTGTATTATTAGAAGTTAAGGCTTCATATCCACGCAATAAATCTGCACCCTTATATAGATAAATCCTTAAAGTGTTTAAATATAATTCCGGAAACTCTTTATAACATTCAATTGTCAAATTAATAATTATATACGAATATGCACCAACCGTATTCCCTTCTTTATCAACATTTCCTAAAATATCATATGGATTATGAAAATCTCCAAGTTCTTTTGACACTGATATACTATTGATTACATATCCATAATAATCATTTTTGATTTGGTCAACCTGTGATAATATGGGTAGTCCTTCATTTTCACAGCTAATTGCTTCCAAAATATCATTATCAACTATATTGCTACTTAAGTTTTCAGTTTCTTCCTCCGGAGCATTAAGACTATTAGTTTCTTCTACATTTTGTTCTTTTTTCATTTGCTCCAATATATTATTATCCTCTAGTAAATCTAAACTTTTTGCTGTACTAAATAAAATCACCAGTGCTACTATGAATAATAGAATTCTTTTTACTACCTTACTATTTTTCATCTTTTTTACCTCATGTCTTGTATATTTGAAAACGGAAAAACATAATAAATCAATAATTATTATGCTTTTCCGTTTTTGACATTATACAACTAATATTGTAAAGCCGTTACATAATCCTTGATTAAACTAAAGTATATTATTTAACATGAATTCTTTACTGATATGTGCCTATACTATCAGGGCTCCAAACACCATATAGCATTCCTAATTTATGGTTTGCTTCTGCATAAACTAAATAAGCATTTCTATAACCTCTTTCATATACAAGGCTACTCATGTATCTCCTCATTCCAGGTTTTATATCAAAATAATAAGCACCATAAGTACAATCATTATATGAAAATGTAGAACCATAACCTGATGTTTTATGAGTTCCAGCTATGTTTATCCTATGAGTTCTATCATTAGTATTTTTATTATACGCATACACTTTTGTTGTATCTGTTTTGGCTCTAATTTCAGTACTCGAATCAGATCCATCTCCACTATAAGTGGAATATGGAGTATCCCTCCAATTACTAGCAGATACTAATAAAAAACTACAGTTAGAAACAATAATTACACCTAACATTAACATAATAATTACTCGTTTTATAACTTTCAAATTATCTTCTTTCTCCTATCTACTTTCTTTTTTAGCAGTTTCTTACTCGAGTAAATTTATTCAAACTACTTACATATAATGGTAGCAAATTAACTGAAATAGTCAAGTTACATATGTATCTATTTACTGTTTTTATAGACCCTTTTAAATAATTATCATAAAGAATAATTCTTCATCAAATATTCAACGATAACTTAATTCCTTTAAGATCAAAATCATTGGGTCTGACCTACAATTAATTTTTGTCCTATATAGATTCTGTTTATGTTCTTTATTCCATTCCTTTTAGCTATTTTAGTAACTGTTGTATTATACTTATTCGCAATTTTTGTTAGTGTATCACCTTCTTTAACAATATAGATATTATCATTCTTTGGAACCTTCTTCCATTTTGCTATTAAAGTATAGTCGGATTTTATAATTTTATCAAAATCAAACCTTTTCCCATTATAATACCATCCATCTAGTGTATAACCCATTTTGCTTATCTTTGGCTCTTTCATTTTCTGACCAGTATAAACCCGAATCACAATATCTTCATCACCATTATCTGCATCAAAAGTTATAGTATGAATTGCATAGGTTTCTGGCTCATATATAGTCCATCTACTATCATCAAAACCTTTATTCCCCTCTTGATAATATACCTTAGTGTAGCGTTCATTTTCACAATCAAGTAACTCTACTGTAAATGGAGTTCCAATAATTTCTGGTGCATTTCCCTTAAAGTAAATACTCTCTAAACCAGTCTGGGAAAATGCATTACTACCGATATATTTTACAGTCGCAGGTATTTCAATAAATTCAAGTTCCCTTCGAAAAAAAGCTTCCTCTGCTATGCTCTCTACTCCTTTTGGAATATCTGGATACTTACTACTTCCATTATATTTTAATAATAATGTATCATTAATGATAATAAACTCATCTTTTTCTCTATCTTTCAACCAGGGTGTTCCTATAAACCCATGATAATCAATATTTTTTAAACTCTTACTTAAATTAATTTCCTTTAAATTTGTACATTCAAAAAACAAAAAATCTTCCATATCCGTAACGGAATCCGGGATGGTAATCTTAGTTAGACCTGACCTTGAAAAGGCTCCTAATCCAATCCTCTCCAAACCCTCTGGTAGTATTATTTCTTTGAGATTTATACAGTTATTAAATACAGTCTCCCCAATGTACTTTACCGTAGAAGGTATAGAAATTGCGGTAATCGGTTTACCTTCAAAAGCACTATTCACTATACAGATGGTTCCTTTTGGTATCTCTGGTGTACTACTGGTTCCATTATATTTTAATAATACAAAATCATTTAACA
>JAAYNY010000102.1 GCA_012520635.1 Clostridiales bacterium
GAAAGTTGCCAGCCCGCTGTGTCAGCTGTGCAAAGTTAATGACATAATCCTCTGCACCCTGATTATATACATAGATAGATGCCTCAGAGCCCATGAACCCAATCTCACATTCACCGGAAATTACCGCTGTCATAGTCTTGTCGGCTCCCAGACCATTCACTAAGTTTACCTTTAATCCTTGGTCCTCAAAATACCCCTCTTCAAAGGCTACATACATAGGAGCATAGAAAACCGAGTGTGCAACCTCATTGAGAGTAATTTCTATCATGTCGTTCTTTCCTTTACAACCAGCAAATAAGGTAGCTGTCATTACAAGTAAAGCAAGTATGCAGATAAGCTTCCGTTTCATCAAATCCCCCTGGGAAATAATATTACTCTTACTAATATATGGTATCCGGTATGGTTTTGTGATTGTAATAGTGCCTAAGTCCAAATATTAATCTCCAAGAGTATCTAATACAGGTTTTTTACTACTTTCCATAACAGTCCAATTAATAGTTTCTATGTAATAGCATTTATCCTTTCCTCTAATTCCATAAAGCTATTAATTGTTTTTACACCCTCAAGCTTACAATCACTATCATCTCTTAAAAACCTTATAACCTGCATTCCCATTTCCTTAGCAGGCACCAAATTCTTATCTCTATCATCAATAAAAATACAGTCATGAGATTCTGCTCCTAATCTTTCAAGTGCAATTTTATATATATCACTAGAAGGCTTACGGCAACCCACATCTCCACTAATTATTGAAACATCCACAAAGTCATTTATCCCATGTTTTTCTCTCAAATAACTTCCCCACTCACTTACGTCATTGGATAATATGGCAAGATTATAATCATTCCTTAACCTTTTGGCCACTTCAACAAACTGCTCATCAAGGGTTAAATATGTATCTAAATACAGCTTTTCAATTTTAGAATAATTATCTTTATCTGAGACCTCTAGCATGTCCCACAATTCTAATGAAGTTATATTACCTAAACTGGCCTCTAAATAAACCTTATTAATGGCATCTCTGCTGCAACTACTCAAAATCTTACTGATGAAGAATTCAAATCTAAAGTAGACCTTGTCTAGCAGCCATACTGGGTAAGAAAAAAGGAAGCTGTTCAATTGACAGACTTCCTTTTTTCTCTATATTACCTATTCTTTAATAATCATCTTCAACCTTCCATTTACTATCTGAATCTTGTTTAAATACTACATTATTTATTTGAACTGTCTTGGTTTCTTTTTGCGGATAATCGTCAATTGTAAGCGGCACAAGCTCCACATTTGGTCTTATTCCCCCTGATCCAATTGACAGGGAATTACCATTTAAATAATCAATAACTTTATCCCAACCATCATCAATAGATGAAACTATGTTTTTTGCGACTTGGTCAGCTGAAGGATATGTAATTTTAATATTATAAGCTGAGACTAAAACTCTTCCATCATTTGTTGTTACAACTAAACAAGGAACTGATAAGAAATCAAATTTAGCATTTGAATACTCAGACCAAAATACACCATCAGGATCAATTATCGAAGTTGATACAACCCGCTCATCAAAATATTCGATAGATTTTACATCTGACCAGTTTTTCACATCATCAAAACCACTCTGTATCGGAGGATGAGTATTTCCTTGCCAAGTAAGAGTTCCATCTGGTAACAATCCTACTAGGTAACCAGCACCTACAATGAAATCAACTACATTTTCAATAGTATATTCGTTAAAAATTACTGTACCATCCTTATTAAGACCGGCAATATCATACCCCCCATACACCCTAATATCTACTATATCCTTCCAATCATCCACCAAATAATTACCACCTATTCTCCCTACTGTTCCGTCTTCATTAAGCCAATATAGGTTTGAACCATAACCCAAAACTTCAACCGCATTTAATCCATTTAAAAATTCGGGAAATTTCTCAATAAAACGATTTTTAGATACCCAGGAAAGTGATGTCCAGTTATTTATGAACAATTCATTTCCTTTTTCATAATCTCCATTGCAAATATATTCAAATGCTTCATTAGCCATTCTCATATACTCACACCTTTCAGAGAAGTCTTTAATTGAGTAGGCAATAACATCATCCTTATCCTTTAGCTCTCTAGAATTCTCATCCAATACTCTAACATCCGTCACCAAACCCCATTCATCGTGATCATAATAATTCAAATATTTTTTGTAAAGTTCCATTGCAGTATCAAAATCGGCATCAGCAAGTGCTTCATTATATTTTACATAGTATTTACCTGGAAGAGACTTATAGTAATTATCATAAGCCTTAAATCCTATAATTCCCACAGTAATAAACCCTATTATACCTATAGTAAGCAAAAATCCTTTTTTCCTTTTCTTTTTCTTTAATGCTTTAGCTATAAGACTTTCTTCCATGTGCTGTGCTGCCAGGCCCTTAAGTTCTATCACAGCTTTCTCACAGCGCTCTACGTAAACCACGGCTTCTTTATAATTACCTAACTCTTTGAATTTTTCTGCTAATTGAGCAAGTGTCTTAGACTTGTATGTACATTGCACTTCTGTAAGGTCAGGTAACCAATTTGCTTTCTCAAGCTCATTAATAATCAATTGATAATAATTTTCCTTGGATTCCATGTTAAGTCTATCTAAAATAGCAGAATTATAACCGTTTAATCGTTCTACTAGTGAAATATCACCAAAGCCAACTGCTTTCTTAAAATTATTATATTCTGCGATAGGTTCCTTGTAATTCGCTAATTCCTGCTCATTTGAAACCCTTAATTCTACACATAATAATCCAAGATATGCTAAAGCATTTTCTGGTTCCTCATTAAGTGCTTTATCCAGTAGTTCATTTGCCTTATCATAATCACCGTCTTCTAGTAACAAAAAACCTCTTCTGACTAAGGCATTAACACTTGATGATTTATTTTCTACCACTGAAGGTGTTTGGTTAGTTTTATTCGAAGTCTGGTCAGTATTTTTTACAACTTCAACACCACAATTGGTACAAAATCTTATTCCTACATCTAATTCTGATTTACAATTTGTGCAAAACATGTTTAGTTCTCCTTGTGTCTTTTTAGAACATTATAACATTCATTAGGTGTCAGATACTAGTGTCAGAATTATAAACTTTCTATGAACGGTGCCTGACACCGGTGTCAGAATTATAAACTTTCTATGAACGGTGCCTGACACCGGTGTCAGAATTGTAAACTTTCTATGAACGGTGCCTGGCACCATTCACATTAAAAGAAAGTCTGACAATTGTCAGACTTTCTTTTAATGATTTTGTATCTATGGTCTTTCACTTAATACAACTTCTAATGATTTATCTATATATTCTCCATCTTGCAGCACCTTTATTTTAAGTACTATCTTATCACCAGGTCTTGAATAGGTTAAGACATTTATAAGTTCTTCTATGGTCTCTATCTTTACATCATTATAACCAGTTATAATATGTCCTTGTTGTAGACCTGCCTGGTCTGCAGGAGAGCCCTCTACTATATCATTAATAAAGACTCCTACTGGCATATTAAATCTTTCTGCCAAGACTTCGTTTACATCTTGGGCTGTCTCTACGTTAATCCCTAAGAAGCCCATTTCAGCAACTTCCAGTGCCTGATCATTCATAAGTAAATTAATCATGGGAATGGCATCGGATATAGGAATAGCATAACCCATACCTTCAACCTTCTCACTGGCGAACTTCAGTGAATTAATGCCAATAACTTCACCATTTATATTTATCAAGGCACCACCACTATTACCAGGGTTAATTGCAGCATCTGTCTGTATCAAATTCATCTTAATACCATTTTCAAGCTCTACTACTCTGTCTAGAGCACTTACATATCCCACGGTAACAGATTGCCCATATCCTAGAGCATTTCCTATAGCAATTACCATCTGACCAGCCTTTAATTCATCTGAATGTCCCAGATTAGCAACTCTTATTGTATCTAATGTATCCTTTGATAGGTCTCCCATATCTATCTCTAATATGGCCAAATCACTTCTTACATCGGCTCCTTTAATCGTTGCATTAGCACTACTTTCATCTGAAAATACTATTTCTATATCCTTGGCATTTTCTACTACATGGTTATTGGTCACTACTAGAATTGTAGAATCACTTTGGCCAATTATTATACCTGAACCGCTTCCTTCTACAGGCTTGCTAAACTGTCTACCAAAAAATATATCATATTGGGTGATAATATCTGTTGAATTGATTGTAACAATAGATGGCATTACTTTTTCCACAACATCCGATACATCAGTTATAATACCTTGTGGACTTGCTGTGGTTGGTATTAAGCTTACATCGGTATCAGAATTGTTATCTAGATGTAAAGATTCTTCATCAGACCCATTGTCTTCTATCTGTCTGTTAGCTAATTCAATTCTATCTTTTCCACCTTGAAAAAAATATTGATATGCTGAAGCTCCTGCACCTGCAATAATTCCAAATACTAGGGCTGCTGCAGCAAATCTAATAAACCTTAAAAAAATTCTATTCTTTTTCTTTGGTTTATCACTATTATTTATATCATTTTCATTAATGTTCATATATCTCGCTCCTTTCGAAAACTTATCACCACTTCTTGTTGATTTATTACTGATATTCTAACAACAAAATATGTTTACTTTGTGATTAGTTTTTGAAAAAAATATGAATTATTGTCTACTCAACTGGAATATAGCTTCCTAATATTTTCAGCTCATCAGCTTCTTGATTTATGGCATAGATTGCACTTTTAACATCCACATCTTTCAAGTCTCCCTCAAAATCCACAAAGAAGCGATAACGGAATGCTTTTCCTTTGATAGGCCTAGATTCTATTCTTGTCATATTTATATTATTATGAATAAAATGTGATAAGATATTATAAAGTGCACCACTTCTATGGGGAAGGGTAAAGCAGACACTTATACGTTTAGATTTCATAAGGTACAGCCTATTCTTTGATATAATAATAAATCTGGTCTGGTTATTCTCATCATTATGAATAGATGACTTAAGTAGTTTCAAGCCATAGGTCTCACCGGCATTTTTACTGGCAATGGCAGCCTGGCTAATATCCTTATCGCTCCATACCTTTCTAGCAGAAGCTGCTGTACTTCTTCCTTCAATCGTCTCTATACCTGGCTGAAGTTTTAGGAATTCTGAGCATTGTAAGAGACCTTGTCGGTGGGAATAAATCTTCTTAATATCCCCCAACTGGGCTTCATTAAGTCCCCAAAGATTATGGTCAATTGCTATAACATGCTCACCTATTATATAGTTATCATGTTCTGCTAATAAGTCAAATATATCAGATAAGGTTCCTGTTGAGGAATTCTCAATGGGAAGTACACCATAATCTGCATGACCATTTTCAAGAGCTTTCATAACTTCTTCAAAGGTATCCATGGATATTCCAATTCCCTGGCCATTAAAATATTCTTTCATGGCTTGCTCAGTATAAGAGCCTGTCTCACCATAATATACAATCCTAGTGTCTTCTCCTGCAAGAAATTCATTTACAGCCACAAAACCTAGATCCTCAAAATCCTCCATTTGACTATACTGTACTTGTCTACTTATAGCCATGATCTGAGAAAACAAATCAGACACAGCATCTGCATTCATATGATTTTTTGCTAATTTCTTAAGATTAGCTAGCTTTTCCTCTTCTCTATCAGGATCATACACAGGAAGATTCTTTGCCTTTTTATAATCTGCCACTTTATTAGACAGCTCCATCCGATATTCAAAAAGCTCTAATATCTTATTATCCACCTTATCAATATCTTTTTTGATTTTTTGTAAATCTCCCATATAAAATACCATGCCTTTCTTTAAATTACTTACTTTAATATATAATAGTATACTTCACAAGTTCCCATAAGTCAGTTTATCTCATAAGTTTGTCTAGCATTTACTTGAGTTTCC
>JAAYNY010000103.1 GCA_012520635.1 Clostridiales bacterium
ATGTATGGAGCCATTTTAGGGTTCCATCTTCTTGTCTGATGTCCAAAATGTACACCAGCTTCTAATAATTGTTTCATTGAAATAACGCTCATAATTTACCTCCATTTGGTTAATGTCATCCGCATACATCATATTTCATGTAGACCGGAAGCTCCGGCACCATACATGAAATCAGTATGCGTGTTATTTTCACTTCATCAATAAATGCAAACGTTTGCAGCCATCAGCACCTACTTAGAAGTTTGTTTTAACGAAAGTGATTATACCACAACAACTTTCGTGTGTAAAGGGTATTTGCATAATTTCATACATTATGCACCCTTAAATTTATTATTAAGACATATGTGGTAATCATTGTGCTACTATGGCATCTAGAATCTCTTTATAGCTTGCATCTCTTGGCAATACATAGCTACCATAATCTATTACTGTTGATTTACCATTTTGCCTTATATAATCGTCAAAATCTTTTGCATCTTCTATTAGACCACTTTGTTTGATAAGTTCTGCCACTTGGCCTGAGGTCATACCCTTAGTTATTGTAAATGTAATTGTATCCTCTTCTGCCAAATCAGGTTCTTGTGTTTTATTATCGTCGTTAGTTTCTTGATTAACTGTGTCTTCTTCTGTTATCTGATGATTACCTGTATCATCTGATATATTTTCGTCGTCTATATCTTCATTAGTAAGATTTTCACCATTCAAATCTTCTTCATCTACTATAATTTCTTCATCTATAGTAACTTCATCATCTGTAATAATTTTATCATCTATAGTATCATCAGCGACTTCTTCTGTATTATCATCTTTATCTAGTGAATTTTCTATGACTTCTTTTAGCTTGTCATTGGTCTCTTTATCTTTCATTACCATACCAAGCTCCTCAGCCCTAGATATTATTTCCTCATTAGACAGTACTTTATTTTTGTTAGCAAGTGAAAGTATTATGGTTGTTATTATTATTCCGACACCAAGACCTCTCATATAGTATTTTAACTTCATAATAATCCCACGTCCTCCTAATATGCCCTTCCCTCAAATCAAAATCTTTGAATAAGCTTAATCTTTATCGGTCAATATATATTGATTTGCTTGTCTTCACATGTCATCATCTATCTTTATTTACCTTTATAAAGTTCAATTATTAACTTGATCTCCCCTTGGCCAATTCCTAGCTGTTTGGATATCTCCATAATTGATTGGCCTTCTGAGTGAAGTTTCAGTATCTCTGCATTGTTTATTGTTGTAGACTGACTTGCCTCCTCATCTACTGAGCTACTACTACCATTCATAGCCTGTGCTTGTACGTTGATCCTTTTAGGTTTATCAGGCCCTGACTCATATTTGTTATCTTCTATATAATCTTTGGTTTTTTGCTCTGTATTACCAAACTCTTTAACAAGTTCTTTTAACTCTTTTTCCTTATTATTTAACATATTATAAAGAAAAACCACTTCTTCATGGTTATAGTTTATTTTTTCAAGAACTTGATCTGAGAATTCACTAACAGCCATTATTTTTTCATTGGATAGTCTGCTTAGATATTCTTCAGTGTCTGCCATAAGCTCATCACTTGTTGCGGTTAGCTTTTCCTTATACTCTTGGCTTATCTTAAGGAGCTTATCCTGCTCTTTCTCCTTACTGATATCACCTTCACTAGACTTATTTTTAACAATTATGCTACTAATAATAATGACAGCAATACCAATTAAAAGCATTATAATTTCTAACAGGTCCATATTTTATTCCACTCCTGCTCTCTTTAATAGTCAATCTATCACCTAAGATAAAATGTCTTATATTTTAAATTAAAATATCGATTCCTCTGGCTCCACCAGTCTTATTATTGTCATCGGAACCTTGGTCACCTTTTTTCTTATCTTTGTCCCGTCTTTTTTTACTGCCTTTGCCACTGTAGCTATTTCTACTTTCTTCCTTGGCATCATATCGAAACTCTCTGTTATCTGCTTTTAAGGTTTCAACAGGTTTTGAGATTTCTTCTCTTACCATATCATTAAAGTTCTTGTTAATATGTACCTGTTCATGTTGAGCCCTCTGTGTCTGGGCTTGCCTATATTGAGCTACATCTGGAGTCTTAACGATATCTACTGGCCGTATTGGCATATTTATTCCCCCTTAAATTTAGTACCTTTAGTTATAATTATACTTTTGCATCTTATTAATAGTTATATGATGAGAAACTGGGGAAGTCATGATTGCCTAAAAAACCGTTATCTTTAATATAAGGGTTCTACCTTTATATCTGCTCTGTCTCGGACAAATTTACTATGATGAATAATATTTTTGACATAGTAAACCACATTGGATATAATTATCTTTGTTCCAGGGTAAGCCTTGTCTTCTATCTTAATCATACCTTCTATATTACTATCAACCTCAACTTTAAAAGTATTATATTTGGCATAAGCTTCGTTAATCTGTACATCTAACTGAATACTAGCCTGGGTGATTTGTTTAAGATTTGCAAGTGTTTCATGGCTTATATTAGCCCCCTTTGAAATTTTTTTACGCATAATTGCCAGAGCCTGAGCAATCTTATCTTTCTCTGCTTTCAAAACATCTACTTGCTTTTCTATCTCTCTAAATTCATCTAAGATTTTTGGATCTACACCAACTTCAAGGACTGTATTAGTTCCCATATGTGAGCCAGCAGATTTTAGGGAAATCATTGTTGCTGAACGAATTACTCCACCTGTAATTAGGCCTCTTCTGCCACTAACAACTATATCTCCTTTTGCTGACACCTTGCTGTGCATTATGGAATCAGTATTAATATATCCACCTGATATTACTTCAGCATTTTCTATAAACCTTGATACTATATTACTCTTAGCCTTAATAAGCCCCTTATTCATTCCCTGTACACCACGTCTTAGAATTATCTGTCCACCAGCTTCAAGATATGCTCCTTCCACCACACCATATACCTCAATATCTCCCTTGGCTTTTACGGAGAATCCTGTGATAACATTTCCTCGAACTATTACATTACCTTCGTAATCTATATCACCTGTTGAAGGATCTACATCAGCTGGAACTTCATATGTGTCTGATACAAATACTCTTCCATCTGTTAGGGATACATGTCCATCCACTTCAGAAAAAAGCTGAAGACCATCTTCAGACATTTTAACCTTATTACCATGGCGAAGCACTTTGTTATTGACCTTCTTTGGTCGTAGAACATTGCCTCTTACATCAATTCCAGGCTTACCAGGATCTAAGGGCCTAAGGGTTGCAAGAAGATCACCTTTCTTGCAATTAGTGATTATATTAAGTTTGTGAAAATCAACTGAGCCATCTTCATTTGTCATTGGTTTTGAGGTTAAATCTGTATTAAAATGATAGGTTATTTCTGCATCACGTCCATGGACTGGAGGAGTTGCCTTTGCTAGTATATAATCAGTACAATACCTACGTGTCTTAAGAAAATGATTTATCCTGGCCTCATCAACGCCATACTTTACTCCTGCACGACCAAGAGCAGATATAATATCTTCTTTAGTAAGTAAGTTGCCATTGATGTTTCCTATACTTGGCGGATAGAATCTACACTTAGCATACAGTCTATCAGCATCAATCTCTACTTTAACATACTCATCTTGGGATAATATTACCACAGGGGTAAGCTTAACCTCAGCCACATTTTTTAATGTTGCCATAGCCCTTCCAAGGGCAATTTTATCAAATTCATATATTTTTCGATCAATTAAATAATTGCTAATTTCATCATAAATAAGAGGATATCCTCCAGCTTCAGCTGCAAATAGCTTTATGTATGTTCCATTTTCTCTAATTACTAATTGGAAATACGCGTTCATAGCACTCATGCTTTATCCTCCTCACTCTAGAATTTTAATCATTTAGTCCAATCTATATAAGATAGTATGTAAATATGGCTGTGATATCAATTAGTAACTGGTTAGAACATCCATATTTACTCCTAATTTTGCTTTCAATTTTTGTAGTGCTTTAGTGTGTAATTGAGATACTCTAGATTCTGAAACCTCCAGTATCTTACTTATCTCTTTCAATGTTAAATCTTCATAATAATATAAGACAATAACTTTCTTTTCTCTTTCTGTTAATGTCTCCAATGTTTTTGTCAGAATTTCCTTTAGCTCCTGGCGTTCAACTATTTTTTCTGGTTGGTCAAATTCTGTTGCTAAGTATTGCTCTGACTTTCCTTCAGAACCTTGCTCTAAAAAATCATCTAATGATATAACATTAGTAACCTTGGTCTGGCTTTGCCAATCCTCTAACTCTTCAATAGTTATATCCAGTTCTTTGGCAAGATCTTCGTCATTATAGTTTTTACCATATCTGCTCTCTAAATTCTGATATGCATTATCAAGTTTTTTTTGTTTTTGCCTAATACTTCTTGGTATCCAATCCATCTTACGAATCTGGTCAAGTATCGAACCTCGAATTCTCAAGGACGCATATGTCTCAAATTTATAGCCCTTTTTATAGTCAAATTTATCAATAGCATCAATCAACCCAAAAGTGCCGTAACCAACTAGGTCATCATATTCTACATTATGTCCCAAATACATGCTTAGTCGCCCAGCAACAACTTTAACTAAATCAGCATATTCGATTATAATTTTCTTATGAAGTTCAGGAGTTCTTTTAATGGCATATTCTTCCCAAAGCTTCTGTCTAGTCTCTTCGCTCATAATGCCTCCTAAAATTATAATAAAACTGATTGTTACCTAGCTTGATCTTAATCTATATTTGAATCAGTTCCCTTAAGCTCCTCTGATTCATCTTTCTCTTTATTCTCTTGTTCTCCTTCTGTCTCATCTATTCTTGGTCTATAAGTGATTACTTTAACAATAATGGATCTAGCAATCAAACCAATAATATAAAATATAATAAGAACAATGAAGAGCCGCTTTAAACTGGGTAATAATTCTGTTTTATGATATATATCAAATATGCAAGTAATTGCACCAGCTACAAGCATAACAAATGCAGGTAAATATCTCTCACTCATTTTCTCATCCTCCATCAGCAGTTATAATAGGGAATATAACTAGAGGATCTTTTGCTCCTTACCAACAGATCTGATATGCAGCTTACCGGTTTCAGGATAGAACTCTATTGTTCTACCATAATTTTCACCGGTATCCTCAGCCAAGATTTTGATTCTCAGACTATTTAGCTTTTCCTTAGTGGCCTCCACATTACGGTCACCAATTCTCATCATTTCAAGATTGTTAGAAAAGCTAAACATTTGAGCTCCACCAGCAATCTTTGCCACTAAATTCGCCCTGCCTGCACCTATTTTAGTCATATCCTCAATAAGTTTATCTATACCCGTATCAGCAAATTTATATTTGTTTGCGTTATTTATTATTTTTGTACTGTCAGGTAGCATAATATGTGCTAATCCAGCAATTTTCTTAACCGGGTCGTATAAAACAATACCGACACATGAGCCAAGGCCCAGTGTAGTAAGAGCATCCGGTGTTATGCATACATTAGCATCTGCCATGCCCACTTTAATCATTTTGCTCATTATTTCACCTTATAACCCCAATGATGTTAATATAGCCGTATAGGAATCCAATGTTGGTATCAGCAGAAAATAACCGTTTAAAGCTTTCTCAAAATTTCCAAACTCTGTTTCAATCATTAATGCTTTATCTCCGATTTTTCCAAACTCAATAGCTGGTACACTTAAAATCGCCCCCGCCATATCTATAGCCATATAAGGTATACTAGATGTTATTGTTAAGTTTGTCAATGAAGATAGAGATGACAAGTATGCCCCAGCTATAATATTGCCAATTTCATTAAGGGCAGAAAGCTCCATCTCTGTAAACTCTTTATCATCTATTTCCTTCTTAGTATTATTATTATCTTTATCATCTTCATCTAGGGTATCTTGTCCCTCGCCAAGAAGAAGATTAACCATATGTCTTGATGCGGACTTTTCCATCATAAACATCATCATTCCATCAATATCCACACCAAGTGTGAATAATATGCCTAATACATTGTTCTCTGCTCCACCAACAATCTCAGAAACTTCTCTAAACTCTAATAATTCTACTTTTGGCACCTTCATATCAATCTTAGAATTGATCATCTGGGAAAGTGCTGTGGTGGCATTTCCTGCACCGATATTTCCAATCTCACGAAGAACATCGTACTGCATATTATCCATTCCATTTAAATTCAACTCTGACACTTCCATAACCCCCCAATACTTACAAATTACTACTTTTCATTACCAGTAATAATCTCAGGAATGTTTAATATATTTATTAATTCATCACCTAACTTACCTATCCCTGCACTAAATCCAGCCATTGTGTCATCTTCATCATAATTAATCAGCTCTATCTCATCTCTATCTAAGCTAATAACCTCATTAACTTCATCGACAATTATACCAAAGGGTGCAACTGAGGGTTCAGGTTTTACTATCAATATTCTACTGACATTAGTAAACTCATCATCAGGAAGACCTAGTTTTCTTCTTAAACTCATTACAGGTATTACTTCTCCCCTTAAGTTTATGATACCAAGAAAATAAGGCTGTGCTTTTGGAACTCTAGTAATATTTTGCATTACTATTATACTATCAATATAGGTGATTTCCACACCGTATAAATCTTTATCTAGTCTTACACTGATAAATTGCTTTGAATTAATCTCATCCATGCTTACAACCTCCAATATTTCAAACTCATTACTAGACTAATGAATTAACATCAAGAATTAGGGCAACCTCACCGTTACCAAGTATTGTTGCTCCACTAATAATTTTATGGTTATCTATGTATTTGCCTATAGACTTAATTACTATCTCCTGTTGGCCTATAAGATCGTCCACAACAAATCCTGCAAGTCTTTCACCTTTCTTAATAACAACAATAACCAGTTCTTCGGCTTCTTGGCTCTTTTCACAGTCAAGGATTTCGCCCAGCCTAATAACAGGTATTACATTCCCTCGAAGGTTTAATACCTCTTTACCTTGTATCATCTTGATTTCATCTGGAGTCACATTCTCTACTGTCTGTATATTACCAAGAGGTAGGGCGTATTTTTCTGTTGATATCTGAACCATAAGGGACTGAATGATAGCCAATGTAAGAGGAAGGCTTATAATAAAGTTGGATCCTTGACCAAGCTTTGTCTTTGCCTCAATATCCCCGCCAAGTGCTTCAATCTTAGTCTTTACAACGTCTAATCCTACACCTCTTCCAGATACATCTGTAACCTTATCTGATGTGGAGAAACTAGGCATAAATAGGATGTTTATAATTTCCTTATCAGTCATTCTACTTGCTTGTTCTTCAGTAATTGTACCTCTATCAATAGCTTTTCTCTTAATCTTTTCTACATCTATTCCTTTTCCGTCATCACTAACTTCAATTACAACGTTATTACCATCCTGATAAGCATCAAGATATATAGAACCTACTGGATTCTTACCTTGATTTTTTCTTTCCTCATTGCTTTCCAGACCATGGTCTGCGGCATTTCGAAGTAAATGCATAAGAGGATCACCAATTTCATCAATTACAGTACGGTCAAGCTCAGTCTCTTCACCAGTCATATAAAGTTCCATCTTCTTATTAAGCTTCTTAGATAGGTCACGAATCATTCTAGGGAAGCGGTTAACTACATTTTCTATAGGAACCATTCTTACCTTCATTACTGATTCATGAAGATTAGTTGTAACTCTCTCTAGATATTCAATCTGATCATAGAATGCTATTTCTAATTGATCATGTAATGAACTACTTGATGATACCAAACTGTTTTTAGCAATTATCAACTCACTTACCAAGTTCATTAATACATCCAGCTTCTCTATGTCAACACGAACTGAACGGTTAGCTATTGGTTTGCTTGGCTGTTTTCTGCTTGGTGCAGTTTTTGCCTTTAAGTCTCCTGAATCTCCTGATGTCATTGATAATGCAGATTGTTTTTCTTCATTTTTTATAATGTTTAGATATTTCTCTAATTCTTTTTCTTCTAGATTTATGTAATCAGCTACCACTTCTTTTACTTCAGAAACACTTATTGCATTATTTATAATTTGCTGTGGTGTTTCTTTTGTTACTACAAAAGCTGAATAATCATAATCGTACTTTTCATCCTCTAAATCCTGAGCACTGGGACTAAGTTTTATGATTTCTCCATG
Organism: Clostridiales bacterium; assembly: GCA_012520635.1. Lineage (GTDB taxonomy): Bacteria > Bacillota > Clostridia > Lachnospirales > Lachnospiraceae > Mobilitalea. The sequence continues at coordinate 8,186 of JAAYNY010000103.1, forward strand.
CTCTTCAAGGGATCTATTAATCATATATGCTCTAGCACCCTTTAGAACACAGTATTCCTGTATGTATACAGTTAAGCCAATTACATTCAAATTCAAGAGCTTGGCCTTGGCGATAGCCTTTTTTTCATGCTCATCAATAGATAATGACTTAAATTTATACTTACCATAATCTTTACTTGGCTTGTCTTCACCTTTATCGGCTGGTGTAGAAGCTGAATCTTTTGCATCACTAGCAGAAGAATCATCTTTTCCAAGGCCTGATTCTAGGATCTTATTCAAGTCTGATATTATCTCTTGTCCATCTGTTTTACCTTCTGTACCATCTGTTTGAATATTAACTAAAAATTCTTCTAAAACATCTAAGCCTTTGAATAAGACATCAACTAATCTTGATGTAGCTTTCATCTGACCATTACGAATTTCGGAAAACACATTCTCCATATCATGGGTCAAACGCTGCATCTTTTTGTATCCCATTGTTCCTGCCATTCCTTTTAGTGAATGGGCAGCACGGAATATTTCATTAATTGTTGCCTCATTTTCAGGTTCTTTCTCCAAAACCAGAAGATGTTCATTCAAACTTTGAAGATGTTCTCTTGTCTCATCAATAAAAATCTCTAAATATTGACTTACGTCCATTTAACGCACCCCCACATTCTTTATAATAGCATCAGAAACATCTTGCAGTGCTTCTACTTGATCAACCAATCCTGTCTGTCTAACCATTCTTGGCATACCATATACAATACACGTTTCTTTATCCTGAGCTATCACATGAATATTTTTTTTGTTACTTAGCTTTTTTATTCCGGCTGAGCCATCGCTCCCCATACCAGTAAGTACAACACAGGTGATTTCATCATAATCGGTATCTGCTAGGGATTCATACATAATATCTGCACAAGGCATAAGGCCATGACGTGGTTGTTCTAAAGATAATTTAATTACATGTTCTCCACTCTTATCTTGAACAATACGCAACTGCATACCTCCTTTTGCGATATATACTCTTCCCTTCTTCACTATATCACCATCTTCAGCCTCCTTGACAGGAACATCACTTAGTGAGTTTAGTCTTTCTGCCAAGGATTTTGTAAAACCCTCTGGCATATGCTGAACTATTACTACTCCCGCATCTAAATCAGTTGGTAGCTTTGGTATTATAGAATGAAGTGCTTTGGGCCCGCCTGTTGAACATGCAATTGCAACTAATTTATCCATTCCCTTTTTAGGAATTTTTACTTGCTTTACATGTAAAGGCTTTTCCTTTTCTACCTTTTTTGTATCTTCCTTTTCAGGTTCTTTTGTAACATTTGTGTCAATTTTCTTCTTAGGGTCAGTCCACCTTAGCTTTGTTGCTACCTCAAGACAATCTAGAAGTTTTTTGGAAAATGCATCACTTCTTAGTTCCTCTACATCCTCAGGTTTTGTAATTAAATCAAAAGCACCTAGTTCTAAGGCAAGTATTGTTTCTTTTGCATCCTCAGTTGTTATGGCACTGACTACAATAACAGTGGTTTTTATATTCTGTTTTTTAATCTCTGCCAAAAACTCGAGGCCATTCATTCTAGGCATATTAATGTCCAATAGAACTGCATCTATTTTGTCGCAATTGGCTTGCAACATATTTAGTCCATCAAGACCATTTATAGCAGAACCAATTACATGGAACCTTTTATCTCCTTCTATTATATCAGAAATTACCCTTCTCATGAGTGCAGAGTCATCGATAATTAAAATATTTTTCGCCATCTTATATGCCTTTCTGAATTTATATTCTTATTTATTTAATAATGATTATTTCCTATCATTTTTTCTCAGTTTTCGCTCTTGCTCAAATATATACTTTATCAAGTCTTCCCTGTCTTTGTCACTTATGCTGCTAAATTCTGCCCTATGTTCATAAAATCCCAAACGCTCTTCAATCCTTCTAGAAATGATTATGTCAGATACCAGATTAAGTCTTTTAAGTTCATTTTTTATATAGAAATCAAACTTTATTACTACTTTATCACCCTGGTTATGTTCATGCTCAGATGTAAATCTACATCCCCCTCCGCTTAAATCTATTATAGAAGCACGAAGCCAATCATGATTCAACTTTGCTAACTTTTTTCTTATTTCTGATTTTTCAGAAGAATTAGAAAACAATCCAATTGCAAGTTTTTCTTCTAGTTCAGTTTCCTCCTTAGTTATGATTCTATATTCTATCTCGTGAATACACTCTAGGCGATAATACTGCCTTCTTTGAATTTTTTCTAGTTCAGTATTAACTTCTACCAGAGAGATAACCATTTTTTTCTCCCGGTATTTCTGTAACATAGTGCAATCACATTGATAAAGGCCTTTCATTGTATAAAAAACCAACCTATACTTTACACCTACCTCAAGTAATACAAGTATTCCTTTTTTTATGGGCGAGGCTATACTGATTTTGTTGCCTTCATATAAATCCAATACTTGACTTACGTATGTTTTTGCAGATTTAATCGGATCTCCCTTTTTATCTAATTGTTTGATTTCAATTTTATCTCCAATTTGTACTATATCGTATAGGATTTGCATATAATCTCCCCCAATTATTTTATTATCCTTGATTTTAATAAGTTGGAAAACAGCTTAGCAATACCTTTCTTTTCCTTGACACTATTATGTTCACTATTGATTAACTGTTTTGCGAAACTTGTTATTATCTTTGAAAAATCAGAATTAGGATAAGAGTAAATTGCAGGTTTTTGCCTAATAAGTGCCTTTGAAACATTATTATCTAGCGGAACGTATCC
>JAAYNY010000104.1 GCA_012520635.1 Clostridiales bacterium
AGAGCATTGCTTTGTCATGCTGTCAAGGGTGGCGTTAGCTATCATTACCCTATATTTTGCAAATTTCAAGGTTCTAAAAGAGCCAATTTTTTGACTCAGGGTTTTCATAGTTCACTTTACACTACCTCTTTTGTAGTTATATGATAGTATAGCGTTTATCTAATGTCAATATATAAATTAGATAATCATCTAATTTATATATTGACATTAGATTTTTATTTAACAACAACAAAAAAACACCTCTTAACCTAACTGTTAAGAGATGTTTTTACTGACTGACTCCAATAAACTAAATTCTAAAGCTTTCTGCAAACTCAGTTGTATAATCCCCTTCTAAAAATCTTGGATTTTTAATAATATCAATTAAGAAGTCTACATTAGTTAAAACCCCTTCAATCTGGATTTCCTCTAAGCATCTTAACATCTTTTTGACCGCCTCTACCTTATTATAATCATGACAAGATATCTTACAAAGCAATGAATCATAATAGTTTGTTACTATATTATTTACTTCATAGGAAGAATCTACTCTCACACCGAATCCACCTGGCATGTTGAATTTTGTAATCTTGCCACAATCAGGTATAAACATGCCCTTAAAACATTCTGCTAGTATTCTACATTGAATGGAATATCCTTGAAAGCTAACATCCTTCTGTTTATACTGAAGGGATTCACCTTGTGAAACACGAATCTGTTCTTTAACCAAATCAATACCAGTAACTAGTTCGGATATTGTATGTTCAACCTGTAGCCTTGTATTCATTTCCATAAAATAAAACTTATGGCCTTTAAGTATATATTCTACTGTACCTACTCCAACATATCCGATACGCTTGCATATATCAATTGCCCCTTGATACATCTTATTTCTTATCTCTTCATCAAGGGTATTACATCTGGCTTCCTCTATAAGCTTTTGCTTGCTTCTTTGAATTGTGCACTCTCTATCACCAAGATGTATTATATTACCATATGAATCTGCCAAGACTTGAACCTCTATGTGCTTGGCTTTTTCTAGATAATTTTCCACCAAAATACCACTTGCACCAAAGACCTTCTCCGCTTCTTTTAGGCACATATTAAAGGCATGTAATAAATCTTCCTCACTTTTTACAACACGAATTCCTTTACCGCCCCCGCCATTTACAACCTTAAGTATAATTGGATAACCAATTTTTCTTGCATAGTCAAGACACTCTTGGTAAGTTTTAATTTCAACACAGTCATCTCCAATGATAGGTATATTTAATTCCTTAGCAAGCTTTTTAGCCTCTACTTTGTTTCCCATCATAGATATATTTTCACTGCTTGGACCTATGTAATCAATATTACAACTTTCACACAATTCACTAAAATCTGCGTTTTCAGCAAAGTATCCTATCCCTGGATGGATTGCATCTACTTTATAATATGTTGCTGCAGCAAGAAGATTATATGCATTTAGGTAAGAATTCTTGCTCTGACCGTCTCCAATACATACTGAATAGTCAGAAAGCCTAGTATGTAGTGCTCCTTTATCACTTTTGGAGAATACACTGACTGTCTCTATACCCATATCCTTACAGGCACGGATTACCCTAACTGCACTATCTCCTCGATTTGCTATCAATATTCTTTTAT
>JAAYNY010000105.1 GCA_012520635.1 Clostridiales bacterium
AAATGCATCAAAATCCCTTGTGAACTTGTCATATCCAAGCTTATCAGCTGTTATACTTACCATGAGATTTTCTTTTACGAATACCATCTCTAAAAGTTCTTTGAATTTTCCAATTACTGTATCCTTCTTTTCCCCATAATTACTGCTAAGGTCTTCTAGGAATTGATAGAAGCTAATTCCCTGTGTAAGCTCTTTAAACATTCCATGGGCAGAGTGATAGCTCATTACACGATTTACAGCTACAGTATGGCCGGAGGACTGGAATCTCATCTCCATCCTTGACTTCATCTCATCAACAATTTCTTTTAGCCTTTTATAATCAATAAACTGGGTTTTAAATAACATCTGATCTATTAGCCTAAAAGCTTGGGAAATGTTATTATACATTACCTTTGCCTTTATCTCAAACTTTGGCAAGTATTCCTGTGTACTTTCTTTTACAGAAAAGCTAATTAAATTAGTTGAAATACCTCCTGTATGGATATTTACTTCGTTAGAAAACTCTAGATAACTATAACTTTTCGTATCCATATACCCTAATACAAGGGATAATAAAGATAGATAGGGAAGAAGTTCACTAGGTATAGCCCTAACATCAAATAATAATCTAAAATATGCTATCTCATTGGTAAAGACTTCATGATGAATAAGCCTTGTTCCTGACTCTATCTTTTCCTCATTATATATAGGTTCAGGATTAGGGTCAATATCTTCTCTTGTAAGAAGGGGAATAGACTCTATTTCTTCTTTTGTTGATGGTGTTTCCTGATACTGTCTTAGAACTTTTGTCTCTTCTACTATATTAATAAGTTCATTATGGGAAAGGCTTTCTTTATATGCTGAAAGCTTTTCTTTTAATTTTGCTTCCTTAACTTTATTTAGTCCTACCTTTGGTTTTAGAACTACTAATGTGGCATGGTTATTGTTTAACATATGATCCTTTATTAAATTCTCAAAGTAATCTGTATCTATCTTACCTTTTAATTCTTCAAATACTAGAGAGTCTTTTAAGTTGTCGAATAGTTTATTTTCATCATACATCCAACTTTTTATAATACGTGTTCCATAAATCAACCCTCTAGGGAAACTTCCAAAATCAGCTTCACGATATTGAAACTCATGGATATTTATGGCCCCTCTAAGGGAGTTTTTATTAAGTCCCTTATCAGAAAGCTGGGTTAATGTATCTCTAATTATTGATAAGAACTGAGTTTTCCGTTCCTCATCTGTATTTTTTGCAACAACTGACATTGTAGGTTGCAGATATTCACTTGTAAAACTACTTAAAATATCCTTACCAATACCAGCATCTATTAAAGCCTGCTTTACCGGCGCACCTGGAGCATCGAATAAAACATAATTTAAAATGTCAAATGCAAGACTTAGATTCTTGGTTCTCAGCTCACTCATGGCAATATTTAAACTTAGATAGGTATTCTCATTGGGATTCTCATCTTCACCAATAGAATAAAATTCTTCTATTACTTTAAGCCTGTCAAACCCTTCTTGCATGGGAATTTCTGAATCAACCTTAAGATAATCAAACTTAGACAAATATTCTTCATCAAGCCATCTTAAACGTTCCTGAAAATCCATATCACCATACAAATAGATAAAGCTATTAGAAGGATGATAATATGTTCTATGGAAATCTAAGAACTCCTCATAAGATAGTTCAGGTATAAATTCTGGATCTCCACCTGATTCATTTCCATAGGGTGTATCTGGGAACAAGGAATTTAGATTTAATCTAAAAAGTTGCTGTTCAGGCGAAGAAAAGGCACCCTTCATCTCATTATATACAACCCCATTAATTTGAAGTTCTTGACTTACATCCTCTAAGGAATAATACCAACCCTCCTGCTTGAAGATCTCTTTTCTATCATAAATATTAGGATACAGTACTGCATCCATATAAACATGCATCAAGTTCTTGAAATCTTGATTATTGGTACTTGCTACTGGATAAAGAGTTCGGTCGGAATAAGTCATGGCATTTAAAAATGTATTAAGTGACCCTTTGGCCAGTTCAATAAAAGGATCTTTTGCTGGGAAGTTTTTTGAACCACATAGAACACTATGCTCAATTATATGGGCTACACCTGTACTATTTTGAGGCGGTGTCCTAAATCCAATGCAAAATACCTTATTAGTATCTTCATTTTTAATTAAAGCAATTTTTGCTCCTGTTCTTATGTGTAAAAGATAGGCTCCTTGACCATTTATGTCTTCCAACCTTTCATCAAACACTAGTCTATACTCTGATGGTATATTTATCTTCATATTTCTCCTCCATTTTATAAAGAGATTTATTTTATTATTCACATATATTAAAGTATGGCATTTTATAGTAATCGCTTATTCATAATAACATGAATTCTATAATTTGTCATTTTAAAATAGTAAAAAAACATATCAATTATTACGTTTTTATTACAAAAATCATCAACGAACGATTGACTTTTATATAAACATGTGGTAAATTTAGTCTTACATTACTAATTGTGGTAATATTATTATAATAGTGTTTTTAGGAGGCATTTTTTTTATGAAAAAGGGTACAGTAAAATGGTTTAATGCTAAAAAGGGGTTTGGTTTTATATCCGATGAAGAAGGAAATGACGTATTCGTACATTTTTCCGCTCTTTTAATGGATGGATTCAAAGTACTAGAAGAGGGCGACAGTGTTGAGTATGAAGTAGTTGAAGGCGATAAAGGCCCTCAGGCTGCAAATGTAGTGAAGTTATAATCTTGAATACTTAATCTAAGTTGATAAGATAAAGTAAGTGGTTGTAACACTAAACAAAGGTCTGTATATAAATTATTCAAGCGGATAATTTATATACAGACCTTTTCAAATTGGATAAATATATTTCTTATTTTATTCTAGTGTTTAAAATGTCTCATACCAGTAAAGACCATTGCTATTCCATACTCATTACATTTCTTTATGGAATCTTCATCTCTAATAGAACCACCTGGTTGTATAATTGCTTTGATTCCTGCCTTATGAGCAGCTTCCACACAGTCATCAAAAGGGAAGAATGCGTCAGAGGCAAGGACTGCTCCTTTGGTAGCATCATCATCAATTAATTCTGCCGCATGTTCTATAGCTTGTATTGTAGCCCATACTCTGTTAACTTGTCCCGGGCCAATTCCTACTGATTGCTTATTCTTTGCAAGAGCTATGCCATTTGATTTTACGAACTTAACTACTTTCCAAGCAAAAAGCAGATCTTCCATCTCCTTATCAGATGGTGCACGGTCAGTTACTACCTTCAAACTTTCCTTATCAAGTAACTTACTATCTATTGTCTGGACAATAAGCCCGCCATTAACCTTTTTCAAATCATAGGCATTTTCATCCTGAGCTAGATCAATATCTGCTAACTTAAGCAGTCTAATGTTTTTCTTACTTTGCAATAACTCCAGAGCTTTATCTTCATAGGAAGGTGCAACTACCACCTCTAGGAATATGTTCTTCATCTCCTCTGCTATCTCCAGTGTCAGCTCTCGGTTTAGTACAACTATACCCCCAAAGATTGATACCTTGTCTGCTGCGAAAGCCTTCTTCCAAGCGTCTAAAATATTGTCCGCACTTCCTACACCACAAGGATTACCATGTTTACATGCTACCACAGTGGGTTCATCAAATTCTTTAAGCAGTTCCAATGCACCATTAGTATCATTTATATTATTAAAGGATAAAGCTTTTCCGTTTAACTGCTCTGCATCTGTTAGAGAACCTCTCTTATGACCAATTTCTCTATAAAAAGCCGCCGCCTGATGAGGGTTTTCACCATATCTCATATCCTGTACCTTTTCAAATGTCATTGTAAGATTCTCAGGAAGTGACTTATCATTTCTTTGCTTTTTAAGATAATCAGCTATTAAGGTGTCATATGCCGACGTATGCATAAATACCTTATGCATGAGGTAAAACTTAGTGTCAAGGCTTACCTGACCATTATCCTTAAGTTCTGTCAAAACTTTGTCATAATCTGTAGGATCCACTATAACAGTTACATCCTGATAATTCTTAGCAGCTGATCTAAGCATGGTAGGGCCACCTATATCAATATTCTCTACTGCTTCTTCCCTTGTAACCCCATCTTTAAGTACAGTGGCTTTAAAGGGATAAAGATTTACAATCACTATATCTATGGTCTCTATATCAAGGTCTGCAAGCTGCTTCATATGAGAAGGATTACTTCTCATGGCAAGTAGTCCGGCATGTATTGATGGGTGCAGGGTCTTTACACGGCCATCAAGACATTCTGGAAATCCAGTAATCTCCGATACCTCTGTTGCTGGGATATTAGCTTCTTTAAGTTTTTTGTAAGTTCCGCCAGTGGATATAAGCTCTACTCCAAGGGATACCAACTCTTTAGCTAGCTCTACTATTCCGCTCTTATCCGATACACTTATTAATGCTCTCATGCTTACACTCCTTCTTACATTGTTCTTTGTTATATGAGAATATTAACCTACATAATACATTTATACAATTGATTATTTCTAATCTATCTTATTATACTTACTTATATCCACAAATAAGCATACATTTTCAGTTGCAAACCTTTCTAAAGTATACTATAATTCCTATGAACTTTAACGTAAGGAGATGTCTATGAATAAGTTCAAAATTAAAATATCCGACATATTAATCGGAGTTATATTTACCCTATTCTTTCTGTCAATAGGGGTTGTATTTACTATTAACTTTAGACCTTTATATTATATGGATGTGGAGGCTCTGGACATACCTGCAAGTTCAGGTTATTCCAAGGATGAAATAATTGCTAATTATGATGCTTTAATTGATTATTCATCTCCATTTTTTAAAGGAAATCTATCATTTCCTACCCTGGAATCGTCACCTTCAGGTATTAAACATTTCGAGGAAGTGAAAGATATTTTTATATTTTTTTATGGACTTAGTGTATTTTCTTTTTTATCTGTTATAATTATAATAATATATAAGTCTAAAAAAAGAGATTTTGGCTATTTGGCAGTATCATCTATAACAGCTATAGTTCTTCCACTTGTTACAGGATTGTCTTTAGCTATAGACTTTGATACCGCTTTTGTAGTATTTCATAAGATATTTTTTAATAATGACTATTGGTTGTTTGATCCAAGGACTGATCCGGTAATTAACATCTTGCCATCTAAGTTTTTCCTACATTGTGCCTTAATGATTATTGGATTCATCCTACTAGGTAGTCTAACCCTTTATATAATATATAAAAGGTTAAAAAGACGCATTAGTATTAAATATCGCAAAAATCCTGGTTTAAATTTGTGATCAAATAAAACTAATCATTAAAATAGAATAAATAAGTAAGAAAGTAAGAAATGGAGAACAGTCATGAGAAAAACAAAAATAATATGCACACTAGGCCCATCAGCAAATAACTATGAAGTTTTAAAGGAGCTTTTTCTTGCCGGAATGGATGTGGCAAGATTTAACTTTTCCCACGGTGACCATCAAGAACACTTGGGAAGGTTCGAAATAATAGAGAGACTACGTGAAGAACTTAATATTCCAGTAGCCACCCTAATGGATACAAAAGGACCAGAAATTCGTATTGGCGACTTTAAAGATAATCAAAAAATTTATCTTAAAGAAGGACAGGTATTCACCTTAACAACAGAGAAGATAGAAGGGGATGAAACCCGTGTATCCATTAGTTATCCTAATCTGATTAACGATATTAATGTTGGTTCAAAAATCTTGATTGATGATGGACTGGTTGAGCTGTCAGTTACTGATATTACTTCAACTGATATCGTATGTGAAGTTAAAAATAATGGATATATATCAAGTAAGAAGGGTGTTAATGTACCTGGTGCTCATCTATCAATGCCTTATGTAAGTCAAAAAGATAGAGATGATATATTATTAGCCATAGAGCGTAAGTTTGATTATATAGCTGCTTCATTTGTAAGAACAGCTAATGATATTAAGGATATTCGTAAAATTCTGGACGAGCATAATTCTCAAGTTAAAATAATTGCTAAAATTGAGAACCTTCAAGGTGTAGAAAATATTGATGAAATCATCGAAGCTTCAGACGGCATTATGATAGCCAGAGGTGATATGGGTGTAGAAATTCCCTTCGAGGAATTACCCGCCATGCAAAAGATGATAATCAAAAAGGTATATAACAGTGGCAAACAAGTTATAACTGCTACTCAGAAGCTTGATTCTATGATTAAAAATCCTAGACCTACAAGAGCTGAGATTACTGACGTTGCTAATGCTATCTATGACGGAACCAGTGCCATCATGCTCTCCGGAGAAACTGCAGCTGGTGATTACCCTGTAGAAGCATTACGTGCCATGGTTAAGATAACCCTTAACACTGAATCAGATATTGATTATAAAAAACGCTTTATCCAAAGAGAAAATCTTACAGATCCAGATGTAACCGATGCTATATCCCGTGCAACAGTTACAATTGCCCATGATCTAAACGCAAGAATGATTGTAACAGTAACCACCTCAGGCAAAACTGCAAGAATGATTTCACGTTTTCGCCCTCAATGCGATATAATTGGATGTACTACAGATCCTGTAGTATACAGACAACTAAATATGGTCTGGGGAATTACACCTCTTCTAATAGCAGTTGAACATGATACATTTGAGTTGTTTGACCATGCATTAGAGGCTGTTGAAAAAGTTGGATATATTAATAAAGGTGAGTTAGCTGTTATGACAGCAGGAGTGCCTCTTGGAGTGTCAGGTACCACTAATATAGTAAAAGTACAGACCGCAGGTTCAATGACATAATAAACCTATAAATACTAAAGAAAGGTATGTGTTGTTACTGTGAAAAGAAAAGATTATATTAAATGGGATGAATATTTTATGGGGATAGCCTTATTATCTACAGAAAGAAGCAAAGATCCCAGCACAAGCGTGGGGGCTTGTATAGTAAGTGAAGATAATAAGATTTTATCTGTTGGCTATAATGGTATGCCTCTTGGATGTTCTGACGAGGAATTTCCATGGGATAGGGAAGGTGCACCCCTTGATACTAAATACTTCTATGTTTGTCACGCAGAGCTTAATGCCATTTTAAATTATACTGGTACAAACATGAAAGGTGCCAAACTCTATACTTCTCTTTTTCCATGTAATGAATGTACAAAAGCTATTATTCAATCAGGAATAAAGGAAATCATCTATAAGAGCGACAAGTATGCAGATACTGACGCTGTAAAGGCATCCAAGCGGATGATGGACGCTGCAAAAGTATTATATCGCCCCTATAAACCTATTGGTAGGGATATAACCATTTCCCTATAAAGGGCATCTGCAAAATTATCACATAAAATTAAAAGGATGTTTCAAATTATACTTTTATAATTTGAAACATCCTTTTTATCTATAATCAGTCACATAACTATTCTTCTACACTATAGTTTGGTGCTTCTTTGGTGATATGAATATCATGGGGATGACTTTCTCTCAAGGATGCTGCAGTTATCTTAACGAACTTTCCAGTTCTTTGCAGTGTCTCAATATCTTTAGAACCACAATAACCCATACCTGATCTTAGACCACCAATAAGCTGGAATACAGTATCTTCTACAGTACCCTTATATGCTACACGGCCTTCAACACCCTCAGGCACTAATTTCTTAGCATCAGTTTGGAAATACCTGTCTTTACTTCCATTCTCCATAGCAGCAATGGAACCCATACCACGATAAACTTTATATTTTCTTCCCTGATATAATTCGTAGGTTCCAGGACTTTCATCACAACCTGCAAAGATACTTCCCATCATACATACATTTGCTCCTGCTGCCAATGCCTTTGTTATATCTCCTGAATATTTAATTCCTCCATCAGCTATAACCGGTACATTGTATCTTTTAGCGATATCATAGGCGTTCATTATAGCTGTAATCTGAGGTACACCAATTCCTGCTACCACTCTAGTAGTACATATAGATCCAGGTCCTATTCCAACCTTAACAGCATCAACCCCTGCCTGAATAAGTTCCTCTGTTGCTTCTCCCGTCGCTACATTTCCTGCTATAATCTGTAGCTCTGGATAAGCATCTCTTACTAACTTTACAACACGCAGTACATTGGCTGAATGGCCATGAGCAGTATCTATAACGATTGCGTCTACTTTAGCTTCTACAAGAGCATCAACACGGTCCATAATATTACTTGTAATACCTACTGCAGCAGCACATAGAAGTCTACCATGTTCGTCCTTAGCTGAATAAGGATATTTTATCTGCTTCTCAATATCTTTTATTGTAATTAAACCTTTTAAGTTGCCATCGTTATCAACAAGAGGGAGCTTTTCCTTCCTAGCTGTCCACAATATCTTCTTTGCTTCGTCTAAAGTTATCCCCTCTTTAGCTGTAACAAGCCCCTCAGAGGTCATGGATTCCTTAATTTTTTTACTAAAGTCAGTTTCAAACCTAAGATCTCGGTTAGTAATAATTCCTACCAGCTTCTTACCTACAGTTATAGGCACACCTGATATTCTATATTTACCCATCAGTTCATTGGCATCCTTTAATGTGTGTTCTGGGGATAGATAGAAAGGATCTGCTATAACACCATGTTCAGATCGTTTTACCTTATCCACTTCCTCTGCCTGTTCCTCTATTGACATATTCTTATGGATTACGCCAATACCTCCCTGCCTTGCCATAGCAATAGCCATTCTATTCTCAGTAACAGTATCCATACCAGCACTCATCAAAGGAATGTTAAGCCTAATTTTCTTAGTTAACCATGTTGATAAATCCACCTGATTTGGTATTACCTCCGAATAACTAGGTACTAGCAACACATCATCAAAAGTTATTCCTTCACCAATGATTTGACCCATATTATAAATCCTCACTTTCTTTAACTCATTCACTATGTTTTTAATTTTAAAAAGTATAACGAATTATCTAAACCTTGTCAACCGCATAAAGAAAAATAGCAAAAAGATGCTACTTTGTCTTTTGTAATACGAAAATTACCAGATTTAATTAACTAAACCTGGTAATTCATTAAAATCACTCTAATATGTTTCTAACTTTCTAGGACTCTTCTTCTTAATCAAATCAAGCATCTTTTCACTTGGCTCAAATAACACCTTCATCCTTTTATTGTCAATGTTTGCGATAACTGTATAATGCTTATTATCCTTATTTAAAGATGTAAAATTCTTCACTTCAAACTGAGCATTTTTATAATTATCTAGAGCATGAGAAGTACTTGGTGCCATGATTTCAACCTGTTCAAAGTCAACACGGAGTAAAGTCTTTCTTTTTGACTTTCCCGTTATTCTATCAAAATCAATCTGTCCATCAACATATACATACTCATATTCTACATCAAGCTTAGGATAGAAGAAAAACACTGCTACAATTAACACCAAACCTATAATACTAAATAATTGCCCTATAAACATTAAGAACAAGCCGACCAATACCCCGATGATCATTAAAGCCCTAAGCCCAATGGTCAACGCTGTATCCTTTCTTTTTACTCCTGCTTCTGCATAAAGTAGATTCATCTGTACACCCGTGCCTTTCTATATCATTACCAAAATTCATACTAATATAATAGTACAAAATCTGCAGGTATGCAAGCTTTACTCAATCTCTACAGTCCAATTATTAGTATCTTGTAATTTTCCAAGTTGGATACCAGTTAAACTATCATATAGCTTCTGGCTTAGATTACCAATGCCCCCATCTTGAACCTGCATGTCATGCTTCCCCCAACGTAGATAACCAACAGGTGATATAACAGCAGCTGTTCCAGTACCAAATACCTCTTCAAGGATTCCATCCTTATGAGCCTGATAGACCTCATCTATGGAAATCTTACGTTCTTCCACTGTATAACCCCAATCTTTACAGAGTCTAATAACAGAATCTCTAGTAACTCCAGGAAGAATACTTCCATTGAGCTTAGGTGTAACTACAACTTTGTCTATGACAAAAAATATGTTCATTGCTCCCACTTCTTCGATGTACTTTCTATGAACACCATCAAGCCATAAGACCTGAGAAAAACCTTCTTCATGAGCCTTTACCTGAGCTTTTAGGGAAGCTACATAATTGCCCCCAGTCTTAGCCTCACCTATACCTCCCTTGACAGCCCTAACATAGTCATCCTCAATCCAGATCTTAACCGGATCAAGTCCTTCCGGGTAATAAGCTCCAACTGGAGATAGAATTATTACAAACTTATAAGTAGTTGATGGTCTTACTCCCAAAAATGGAGATGTTGCAAATATAAAAGGTCTAATATATAGAGAGGTACCTTCTTTTGTAGGAACCCATGCCTTATCCACCTTAACCAGCTCTTTAATAGCTTGAACAAAATCCTCTTCAGGGATTTCAGGCATACACAATCTCTTACAGGTTTTGTTGGTACGCTTTGCATTCATATCTGGGCGGAACAATAAAACTCTTCCATCCTCTGCCTGATATGCCTTTAACCCCTCAAACATTTCCTGTCCATAATGAAATACCATAGCCGATGGTTCTAGACTTATGGGTTGATAAGGAACAATTCTGGCGTCATGCCAACCTTTACTTGTGTCATAGTCCATAATGAACATATGATCTGTAAAAATCGTACCAAATACTAAAGGATTATCTTTACCAGGTAAATCCTTTGGTGTATTGGTTCTTTCAATTCTAATATCCAATATACTCTACCTTCCTTCTTACTCCAAGGCAAACACCTAAGAGCAACTGGTCATCCCAGTATGATTTATTTACTATAATATTCCTTTTTCTACGAAATTTCAAGATTATTGTTATTTTTATTTTATTCTTTCATATTTATTGAAGGTATAAATTAAATCATGGTAAGTCTGCTCATCAGAATCCCCTGTTAGGACCCATTCATCCATCTCATCCAAATTAGGAAAATATGTGTCTGCTTGGTAGGCATAATCTATCTTAGTAATATGGGCTGTATCACAAAGATCTAGCATCTGCCTATATATACTCTCGCCACCAATCACATATACATCCTTTGTATCATAGTCTTTTACAGCCTCAATTGCTTTATCTATACTATTTACCACTACAGCACCATCTACCCTATAATCTGGATCAGAGGTGATTACTACATTGAGGCGATCCTTTAGAGGTATACCATTTGGAAAACTTTCAAGAGTCTTTCTTCCCATTATAACTGCTTTATTTATAGTTTCTTGGCGAAAAAAACGCTGGTCCGCAGGTATTCTAACAAGAAGTTTGTTCTGATATCCAATCCCCCAATTTTTATCCACAGCAACAATCAAATTCATAAGCTCTTCCTTTCATTATACAAGTAATAAATCTTATTCTATACTGCCACTGGAATATTTTTCACTTGTGGCCCATATTTATAATCTCTAAGCTCAAAGTCTTCAACCTTAAAGTCATAAAAATCCTTGATATCTGGATTCATGTAAAACTTAGGAGCATCATAGCAAGGACGAGTAATTAACTCTTTTATAATTGGAATATGTCTATCATAGATGTGAGCATCAGCAATTACATGAATAAGTTCTCCTACCTGATAATCACAAACTTGAGCCAGCATGTGTACTAGAACTGCATACTGACATACATTCCAATTATTTGCCGCAAGTATATCATTGGATCTTTGATGTAATATAGCATTAAGTATAAGCTTATCATTATCTGCTTTCTTGGTAACATTAAATGTTACGCTATAGGCACAAGGATATAGATTCATCTCATGAAGATCCTGATGCACATATAGATTGGTCATTATTCTTCTGCTATAAGGGTTATTCTTAAGGTCATATATGACCCTATCCACTTGATCCATTTCTCCTTCTTTATATTTATGTTTTACACCCATCTGATAGCCGTAAGCCTTTCCTATAGAACCATCTTCATCTGCCCAACTATCCCATATATGACTTTTTAAATTATTAATATTATTGGATTTCTTTTGCCATATCCATAATAGCTCATCTATACAACTTTTAAATGCCAGTCTTCTTAAGGTTAATGCAGGGAACTCCTTGGATAAATCATAGCGATTCACCACTCCAAATTGCTTGATGGTATAAGCGTATGAACCATCCTCCCATTTTGGTCTAACCTTCTCACCTTCAGTACTGGTACCATTGTCTAATATATCCTTACACATCTCTATAAAAAGTTTATCAGCATAACTCATTATTGTCCTCCATTTCTTTGAATAAATAAATATATTTATATTAAATAATATTGTAACTCACATACTTTAAGTAGGCAAGTTTAAGATAGTAATAATAAATACCAGTCATATTATCTCTGTTTTTTGCTTTAATATCAGGTCTATGATAATATTAAATTCGTTATATTATAAATAAAATGGAGGTAGTAAAAAAATGAGCTTACCAAATTGTCCAAAATGCAGTTCAGAGTATACTTATGAAGACGGCCTTATGCTAGTTTGTCCTGAATGTTTTCATGAGTGGAAGCCTGAATCTGAAGCTAATAAAGAAAAGGAAAGCATAATAAGAGACGCAAATGGAAATGTACTTAATGATGGTGATACTGTTACAGTAATTAAAGACCTTAAACTAAAAGGTAATTCATCAGTAAAAAGAGGTACAACAGTTAAAAACATAAGATTAATTCATGATCCAAGTGATGGGGTACATGATATTGACTGTAAGATAGATGGCTTTGGATCAATGCTATTAAAATCTAGTGTAGTAAAGAAAATATAGTTTAAGCATCATAAAACCACATTACAAAAGGGCTGTTATAAACAGCCCTTTTGTAATATATATAATCTATTCTATAATCTAATTAATTGATCATCAACATACTTTTTAATATTTGAAGCATTGGCATACTTCTTAGCAACACCATTTCTTATCTCAACTAATGTTGGAGCTTGTAAGATGTTAAAATCAATTGCCAGTTCTGGATTATCCTCTGCGTCCACTATAGTATAGGTCATACCCTTCAAATATTCTTTTGCTATATTACAATTTGGACAGGTCTTAGTAGTAAAAAGATATAAACCATCACCTAGCACACTGGTGTCAGTTAGTTGACTTTCACTACTTAAGCTAGTGCCTATAGGCATCTCCCTAGCTCTACTCATATCATAAATTTTTCTTTCTTTATATTCTTGTGACTTACCCTCATTCCAGTTCTGTACAGGTCTATAATAACCAGTAATACGGCTATAAACTTCAGCCCTACCACCACATTCAGGACATGTAAAATGTTCACCTGTTAGATATCCATGGCTACTGCATACTGAATAGGTTGGAGAAAGTGTATAATATGGAAGTTTATAATTCTCCGCAATTGTTCTAACCAACTTAGCAGCCGCTTCCCAATCAGGAAGTTTCTCTCCTAAGAAAGCATGGAATACAGTTCCTGATGTATAGAGAGTCTGAAGCTCATCCTGTACATCTAAAGCTTCAAATATATCTTCAGTATACCCTACAGGCAGATGAGAACTATTGGTGTAATAAGGAGTGTCACTATCTTGACCTGCAGATATTATATCAGGATAATGCTTCTTGTCATGCTTAGCTAGACGATAGCAAGTTGATTCTGCTGGAGTTGCTTCCAGATTATATAAATCTCCATACTCCTCCTGATAATCAGATAAACGCTCTCTCATATAATTAAGTACTTCTTTACTGAATTCCTTAGTTGCTTCATCCGTCATATCTTTACCAAGCCATTTTGCATTAAGACCAACCTCATTCATACCTACAAGTCCGATGGTTGAAAAATGATTATCAAAAGAACCAAGGTATCGTTTGGTATATGGGTAAAGTCCTTCATTCAAAAGTTTTGTTATAACATTTCTCTTGGCCTTAAGTGAACGGGCAGATATATCCATCATTCTATCAAGACGCTTGAAGAAATCCTCCCTATTTGATGATAAATAGGCAATCCTTGGCATATTTATGGTGACAACTCCTACTGAACCTGTGCTTTCACCTGATCCAAAGTATCCTCCTGCTTTCTTTCTAAGCTCACGAAGGTCTAGACGTAATCTACAGCACATAGAGCGAACATCGCTAGGCTCCATATCACTATTAATATAGTTTGAGAAATAGGGTGTTCCGTATTTTGCAGTCATTTCAAATAACAAACGGTTATTCTCAGTATCTGACCAATCAAAATCTTTAGTAATAGAATATGTTGGTATAGGATACTGGAATCCCCTACCATTAGCATCACCTTCAATCATAACTTCGATAAATGCCTTATTAACCATATCCATCTCGGCTTTACAGTCCTTATATTTGAAGTCCATCTCCTTACCACCAACAATACAAGGTAGCTCAGCAAGATCATTTGGAACTGTCCAGTCCAGAGTTATATTTGAAAATGGAGCTTGGGTACCCCAACGACTAGGTGTGTTAACACCATATACAAAGGATTGAATACACTGTTTTACTTCATCATAATCAAGATTATCTATCTTTACAAAAGGAGCTAAGTATGTATCAAAAGAGGAGAAAGCCTGTGCTCCTGCCCATTCATTCTGCATAATACCAAGGAAGTTCACCATCTGATTACATAAAGTAGATAAATGCTTTGCAGGAGATGATGTAATCTTTCCTGGTATACCACCTAAACCTTCTTGAATAAGCTGTTTTAGAGACCATCCAGCACAATAACCTGTAAGCATTGATAGGTCATGAATATGTATATCAGCATTTCTATGGGCATTTGCTATTTCATCATCGTAGATTTCAGACAACCAGTAGTTAGCAGTCACTTTTCCTGAGTTATGTAATATTAATCCCCCAACGGAATAAGTCACTGTAGAGTTCTCTTTCACCCTCCAGTCTTCTTCTTTAACATAACTGTTAATTGTATCTTTATAATCAAGAATTGTAGATTTCATAGTACGCATCTTCTCTCTGTTCTTTCGATAGAGAATATACGCCTTTGCTACATCCGTATAACCTGATTGCTCAAGTACATGTTCAACACTGTCTTGAATGTCCTCAACATGGACCTCACTATCCTTAATCTTATTCTGGAAGTCAGCTGTAACACGTAATGAAAGTAAACTGATAATTTCCTGCGTAAAATTTTTCTCAGTAGCATTAAATGCTTTAGTGATTGCTTCACTGATTTTATTTAGATTAAAATCAGCAACTTGTCCATCTCTTTTAATAACATTAATCATCTGTAACAATCCCCTTCCCAATTCTATTCACATAATTTTTTTATTAACCACCATAATTCCATAGTAGCAGAATAAGGAAATTTAGTCAATAAGAAAAATACTAGATATATGGGATGTTTTGTAGCCTCCCACAATATCTAGTATTTTTAGTTATTAAGTACTATTGCATTATTTCTTATAATCGTTCTGATAAGTCCTTAGGAACATATGCCTTAACAAATATTCCATCCTCCCTATAATCCTCTTCTAAAAGCTGTCCATACTTTCTTATTAATTGTATATTACCAGCATCCTGGTAAGAAAATGTCTTTTCAATTAATACTTTTTGATCCATTAATACTTTTTCTATAATGTCTAAAAGCTCGGTCACTCCCTGACCAGTTTTAGCAGATATCTTAGCCGTATAATCGGCTTTAAAATCTTTTATAACAATATCAGTATCAAGTTTATCCTGCTTGTTAAATGCTGTTATAATTACCTTGTCTCTTATTCCAAGATTTGCTAGAGTATCATAAACTATATGCATTTGCTTGTATGCATCAGGATTGGAACTATCAACCACATGGAGAATTATATCTGCATATTTTGCTTCTTCCAATGTGCTTCTGAAGGCATCTATTAAATTATGAGGTAGCTTACGGATAAACCCAACCGTATCAGTAAATAAGACCTGCTGGCCACTTTCCATGGTATAGTTTCTAGTAGTTGGATCCAGTGTTGCAAATAACTTATCCTCCTCTAATACTCCTGCATTAGTAAGACGATTAATAAGGGTAGACTTTCCAGCATTAGTATAGCCAACGATAGCTATGATAGGAATATGACTCCTACTACGAAGACTTCTGGCTGTCTCTCTATTCTTTTCCAGATCTCCTATTTCTCTTTTAAGTTGTGACAATCTTTCTCTAATATGGCGACGGTCTTCTTCTAGCTTCTTCTCTCCAGGACCCCTTGTCCCAATTCCACCACCAAGTCTTGATAGTGAGTTACGAAGACCTACCAATCTGGTTGAGCGGTATTTTAGTTGAGCCATCTCAACTTGAAGCTTACCCTCTCTAGTAGTAGCTCTATTAGCAAAGATATCTAGTATAAGGATGGTCCTATCTAAAACTTTCGTCTGCAAGGCATCCTCTAGATTCCTAAGTTGTGCTGGGGATAGCTCATCGTCACATATAACTCCTGTGGCATCTGTCTCCAGTACCAAGTCTCTGACTTCTTCTATCTTACCTTTCCCTATATAGGTAGCAGAATGAATCCTCTCCCTATTTTGTATAATCTCACCTACACTTTGAGCTCCGGCTGTATATACTA
>JAAYNY010000106.1 GCA_012520635.1 Clostridiales bacterium
AATTAAAGGAGGAATTATCATGATTAGTAAAGAAAGAAAAGCAGAAATTGTTAAAGAATACGGTAGAACGCCTGAAGACACAGGTTCACCAGAGGTTCAGATTGCATTGTTGACAGAAAGAATTAAAGAGTTAACTGAGCATCTAAAGGCTAATAAAAAAGACCATCACTCAAGAAGAGGTCTTTTAAAGATGGTTGGTCAAAGAAGAGGACTTCTAGAATATCTTAAGAAAACAGATATTACTGGTTACCGTGAACTTATTGAGCGTTTAGGCTTAAGAAAGTAATACAATCAAAGCTAGAGGCTTTTGCAAAATTGTATTTTTGCAAAAGCCTTTTTTGTGATAATATTCAAATATTATTTAATTCTACTTAATGTAAAATCATATGAAAAGGAAGAGACTGATGAATCGATTAAAACTCATATGGAATGATAAGGAGTTTTTAAAAAGGACTTTTAAAATAACTATACCAATCGTATTACAAAACCTTTTAAATAATTTAGTCAACTTAGTGGACACAATGATGATTGGTAAGCTTGGTGAGACAAGTATAGCTGCTGTTGGTCTTGCCAATAAATTGTTTTTTGTATTTGCTTTATTAATGTTTGGAGTAGGTTCAGGTGCCAGTGTACTGGCTTCCCAGTACTGGGGTAAAGGAGAACCCCTAAACATTAAAAGGGTGCTTAGGATATCCTTGATTTTGGGTATAGGTGGTTCATTGTTATTTGCCATACCAGGTTTTTTCTTTCCAGAACTTGTTATGAGTATATTTACGCCACTTGAAGGAACTATATCTTTAGGAGCAAAATACCTGGTTATTATTGTGTTTTCATATCCATTAACAGCAGTTACTATGACCTATATATCTATATTAAGAAGTATGAATTATGTTAAGCTTCCGGTTATAATAACCAGTATTTCAATTCTAGTAAATGTATTTTTTAATTATACTTTGATTTATGGTAAACTTGGATTTCCTATGTTAGGTGTATCAGGTGCGGCTCTTGCTACACTTATTGCCAGACTTGTAGAGTGTTTGGTCTTGCTCTTTTTAGTATATAGGCACAAAGCAGGAGACGGCAAATTAGGAGATTTTGTTCATTTACAATATGATAAGTTAAAAGCTAAGGGAGAACCATTTTTAAACAAACTATTTCTTAAAAGGTATTTTAGTACTGCTGCTCCTGTTATTGCTAATGAATTTATCTGGGGTCTTGGTGTAACTATGTATTCACTTGTATATGGCAGAATGGGAGATGCAGCAACAGCAGCTATTACAATAACTAATACCGTAGAGCAGGTGTCCTTGGTATTCTTTTTTGGAATATGTCATGCGGCTGCGGTATTGCTTGGAAATGAACTGGGATCAAATCAGCTTAAAAAGGCAGAGGAACATGCTAAAAATTATATGGTTATGATGTTTATACTTTCAGTTATAGGAGCAATAATTGTATTTATAGCAAAAGATCCAGTTGTAGCTTTATTTGAAGTATCTGATCAGGTTCTAGACTATGTTAAACTCTGTATTACGGTATTTGCTTTATATATGCCCATAAGGATGTTAAATACCTTGATTATTGTTACCATTCTTCGTAGTGGTGGTGATACTAAGGCTTCCTTAATCCTTGACATGACCAGTGTATGGCTTATTGGTATTCCAATGGCAGTTCTAGGAGGTCTTGTTCTGGAGCTTCCTATATATATTGTATATGCCATGATATTAATAGAGGAAGTCTATAAGCTTATATTAAGCTATATAAGATACAGGCAGAAAAAATGGCTTAAGAACATAGTTGCATAATTCGATTTGTTTTGACACAACACATCCTTTTTTGCATATTATATATCATATAAATTGATATAAGAAAAAAGGATGTGTATATAATGAGTTATAAAAGCATTTATACAGGAAATTGGCAGTCTAATAAAAAGCAAAAACACGTTCATGAAGTACAAGGTAGTGTGAAATTATCGGGAAGAGACCCTCATGAACATCGTTTTTCTGCCATTAGTGGTGAGGCTATAGCTTACGGCAAAGATCATATCCATGAGATATGCTTTTTTACAGATACCTTTAATGGTCATCATCATCTTTTTAAAGGTAAAACTGGGTGTGCAGTAGCAGTAGGAAGTGGTAAGAGACATGTTCATTATCTGGAATCAGTTTCATCTTTTAATGATGGGCATAGTCATACATTTGAAGTTGCTACTTTGATAGAGAATCCAACAGGAGAGGTTAAAGAATAAGACGTAAGGACTTATACAGGAAAATATTTGTAGCATATTGGTAATAATAATGGTATAATATTATAGTTAGAGGGTTTTGAGGACATCCCGAGACTTCTGAAAAGTCTATTGAAGTTTGTTTGCTAAATCTATGTCTGTAGATTTTTCAGTTGTTTCGGTGCCTCAAGCTCTATACAAATACCAATTAAAAGGAGAGCAAATATGTACAAAAGTTATTCAATGGAACTTGCTGGTCGTACCTTAACCGTTGAAATCGGAAGAGTTGCAGCACAAGCTAATGGTTCCGCACTTATGCATTATGGTGATACAGTAGTATTATCAACTGCAACAGCATCGGACAAGCCAAGAGAAGGAATAGATTTTTTCCCTTTAAGTGTTGAGTACGAAGAGAAACTTTATGCAGTGGGTAAAATCCCTGGTGGCTTTATTAAGAGAGAAGGAAGACCTTCTGAGAATTCTATTCTTACCTCTCGTGTTATTGATCGTCCTATGAGACCATTATTTCCAGATGATTATAGAAATGATGTGACCTTAGATAATCTTGTTTTATCTGTTGATCAGGATTGTCCACCTGAGATTCTTGCTATGCTTGGATCATCTATTGCAACTTGCGTATCAGATATACCATTTGATGGTCCCATTGCATCTACCATAGTAGGATTAGTAGATGGCAAGTTCGTTTATAACCCTAATTCTGAAGAGAGAGAAAAATCAGAAATGTCACTTACAGTAGCTTCTTCTAGGGATAAGATTGTTATGATAGAAGCATCAGCAAATGAAATACCTGAAGACAAGATGATTGAGGCTATATATGCAGCTCATGAACTTAATGGTACTATTATTGAATTCTTTGATAAGATTATAGCTGATTGCGGCAAGCCTAAACATGACTATACTAAATCTCAACTTCCTGAGGGACTCTATGAAGATATGGTTAACTTTATTACCCCTGAGGGTATGGAGAAGGCTGTATTTACTGATGAGAAGCAGGTAAGAGAGGCAAATATTAACGAAATTACTGACAAATTAATTGCCCGTTATGAAGAAGAACATCCAGAATGGCTTGACTCTCTTGGAGAGGCAGTATATCAATTCCAGAAGAAGACTGTTCGTAAGATGATTCTAAAGGATAAAAAGCGACCTGATGGCAGAAGGATAGATGAGATTCGTAAACTTTCTGGTGAGATAGATATTCTTCCTAGAACCCATGGTTCAGGTATGTTTACCCGTGGTCAGACACAGGTTCTTACTATAACAACATTAGGTCCTCTAGCTGAGATTCAAAGACTTGATGGACTAGATGAGAATGAGACAGCAAAGCGTTATATGCATCATTATAATTTCCCTTCATACTCTGTAGGTGAGACAAGACCTTCAAGAGGACCTGGAAGACGTGAAATAGGTCATGGTGCTTTAGCTGAAAAAGCATTGGTTCCAGTTCTTCCTTCAGAAGAGGAGTTTCCTTATGCAATTCGTACTGTTTCAGAGGTGTTAGAATCTAATGGTTCTACATCTCAGGGTAGTATCTGTGCATCCACCTTGTCACTTATGGCTGCAGGTGTTCCAATTAAGGCAATGGTAGCTGGAATATCAGTTGGTCTTGTTACAGGGGATACAGATGATGATTATATTATCCTTACTGATATACAAGGTCTTGAGGATTTCTTTGGAGATATGGACTTTAAGGTTGCAGGTACCCATAAGGGAATTACTGCAATTCAGATGGACATTAAGATTAATGGTTTAACAAGAGATATTGTTGAGCAAGCTATATCCAGAACCAAAGAAGCTAGAACCTTTATATTAAATGAAGCTATGGCACCAGTTATTTCAGAGCCAAGGCCTGAGGTTGGCCCTTATTCACCTAAGATTGTACAGATTAATATTGATCCTGCTAAGATAGGTGAGGTTGTTGGTCAAAGAGGTAAGACTATTAATGCCATAATCGAGCAGACCGGAGTTAAGATTGATATTACTGATGAAGGTGCAGTATCTATATGCGGTGAAGATAAAGAAAGTATAAATACCGCTATGGAAATTATCGAGATGATAGTTACTGAATTTGAAGAAGGTAAGATTTACGAAGGTAAAGTTATCAGTATCAAAGATTTTGGTGCTTTCATAGAATTTGCTCCAGGTAAGGAAGGCATGGTTCATATCTCTAAAATTGCCAAACGTAGAATTGAACATGTAGAAGAAGTCTTAACCCTAGGGGATAAAGTTAAGGTTGTTTGCTTAGGAAAAGATAAGATGGGTAGAATATCCTTTAGTATGAAAGACGTTGAGTAAGAGTACAATATATAATGATAGTATAGCTACTAGAGTCTTATAGGGACTTTAGTAGCTTATTTATTAATGTAATTCTAATATTTGTTTGTGTAATTTAATTTGACAGACATCTTGAATTGGTTTAATATGTAATCATATGTTTAATCATGCATAATTTCACATTATAAAATTAATAAGGAGGATATAATGAAGAGAAGAATTTTATCATTATTATTACTGTTAACCATGTTATTAACAGTAGTTCCAACAAACACTGCTTTAGCAGAAGATAATTTACAGCTAGGGCAAGAGACTATTAGTGAATGGACATATGGGGACCTTATTATTGGGGATACATATGGAATATACCCAGCATCTTGGTACAATAAAGGAATGCAAAAGCCGATTACACACGGCCAGTTTAGAACTTTAATATCTGGTTTCCGTTATAAGATGATAAACACAGATAGAATTATTGATGAACATGATGTAACATTAAAACTTTCTGCCAATAATAAAAAGATGACAGTAAAAGAAGCATTAGAGATATTATATTCACTTGTTTCTTCTTATGAGTTTGATGGTGATATTGGTATAAAAGAAAATGGTAATGCTGTAGACTTTATGACTAGTCATGGTATATATACAGGCAAAGGTGGAGAACAAGCCTTAGATGACAAATGTAGTGTTGAACAGGCTTGTGTTATTGCTACAAGGCTAGTGACTTATATCTACGATGTCCTGGATGCTGCCAGCAAAGGATTCTTATGGGAAATTAATTCTGCTGGTAATACTGTGTACTTGTTAGGTTCAATTCATGTTGCTGATTATGATATATATCCATTTAGCAATAAGATGTTAGAGGCATTTGCCAGTGCTGATGCCCTAGGTGTAGAAGTTGATATACTAAATCCTTCATTAGATACAACTGAAATGTTATTAAATTATGGATTTTATACTGACGGTTCTACATTAAAGGATCATGTATCTGAGGAAACATATGAATTGGTTGTTGAATTAGGGGAGATGATAGGACTTTCTGAGGATCTAGTATCTATTTATAAGCCTTGGCTCTTATATCTTACCTTTGATGTAATGGCTAGTATTAATCCTGAGTCTGATGAGGCTTTATCAACTGCTGCTGCACTTGGAATAGATACCAAATTTTTAGTGGATGCTTATATGAAAGATAAACCAATTATAGAGCTAGAGGGTGCGGATTATCAATACAATATGCTTAATAGTTTTTCTGAGGAACTTCAGGAATTATTATTACAAACTTCCATTTATGCACTTCTTGAAGTGTCAGAAGAAGGAGCAGGTGACAATAGCAATTTCCTAAGTAAAGCCTTGGATTATTGGAAAATGGGAGATGTTGAGAGTTTTCTAAAGATCACATCCTCATCAACTGACCTTGATGATCAACTTGAACTTACTGATGAAGATAAAAAGATACAGGAGTTATTCGATGAATATTATGATAAGATGATTACCCAGAGAGATAAGGGTATGGCTAATAAGATTGATCAGATGCTTAAAGAAGAAGGAAATAACACCTATTTTGTTGTTGTAGGTTCTGCTCATTATATTAGTGATTATAGTGTTCTAGACATGCTTGAAGAAATGGGTTATGAGATTAATCAGATAAAGTAGTATAAATAAAATGTTACTTTAAATATTTGCACACAGATATAACTATTATGCAAGATGCATAGGCTTTATGTCTGTGTGCTTTTGTATTGCCTTTTATATATAAATATGATAAAATCACGCATATTGACTAGATTTGCGAATTTTTACTAATATATTTGAAAGGAAAAACTTAATGACAAGTATCCACAAATTATCCAATGGCATAACTGTTGTAATGGAGTCCATGCCTTATCTAAAGAGCGCTGCCTTTGGTGTATGGATTAGGGTTGGTTCTGCCAATGAAGATGAAGATAATAATGGGATTGCCCATATGATTGAGCATATGATGTTTAAAGGTACTAAGAATCGTAGTGCCAAACAGATTGCAGATGAGATGGCTAGGATAGGCGGTAATATAAATGCATTTACCAGTAAGGAATGTACCTCATATTATGCCACAACTCTTAGTGAACATCTACCGATGGCAATCAAGATTATAGGTGATATGTTAAATAACTCCTTAATTGAGGAGGAGGCTTTAGACAAAGAGAAAAAAGTTATATTAGAAGAAATAGATATGTATGAGGATTCTCCAGAAGATTTGGCTCATGAGATGCTTCAAAAAAGAATCTGGAATGGACATCCCCTTGGATATATAATTTCAGGAAGAAAGACTAATGTAAAAAAGATTACAAGAAATATGATTCTTGATTTTCTTGATAACTATTATACTGGCGAGAATATGGTGATTTCCATAGCTGGTAACTTTGATAAAGAAGAAATACTATCAATAGTTGAAGAGGAATTTAATGGTATTAACCCAAGAAGTACCAGGGGCACTAATGATTTAATGATTAAGCCTATTTACCATAAGGTAAAATATGAGAAAAACATGGATATTGAACAACTTCATATAAACATTGCACTTGATGGCATATCCTATCTGTCTGAGGAGAGATTTACCCTCACAGTACTTAACTCTGTCTTAGGTGGTAGTGTTAATTCTAGGTTATTTCAAAAGATTAGGGAAGATAGTGGCTTAACTTACTCCATTTACTCTTATGGTAGCTCTTATAGGGATACAGGACTTATTCACATATATGCTGCTATGAATCCCAGTCAGAAAGATCTTGTAATTAAGAAGATTCATACCATTGTAGATGACATAAGTACCAAGGGAATAAGTAAGGATGAGCTTTCCATGGCAAAAGAGCAGATTAAGACAGAGATTATAATGGGTAGTGAGGGAGCAAGAAACAGAATGAACTCCAATGGAAAGTCCATGCTTAACCGAGGAAGACTTGTGCCATTAGAGGAGCTAATAGATGGAATTGATAGGGTTAGTCTGGACAATGTGATGGAGTTTTCCGCCAAGTATCTAGATATATCAAGTTCATCCATGTCACAAGTTGGAAACATTTGCTCTTGACATTGTAGCCTGGAGTGATATAATTAATTTCAATTAATACAAAAACACGTTGATGAGACCAGTACTATGTGGAAGGATTCAGAGAGAGATACATTTGGTGGAAGTATCTTATTTGGAAGCATAGGAAGACTACCTCGGAGTGGCCCTAATCCGGTCCGGTGATTCCGTTATAATCTAATTAAGTGGGTGCCTTATATAAGTGCATCAACAAGGGTGGAACCGCGAAGTATAAATAATATGCTCGTCCCTTTCGATTTAAGTCTAAATCGAAAGAGACGATTTTTTATTTCTTTTTCGGTGTCAGGTACCGGTGTCAAAAGTGTGAACTTTTTGTAAACGGTGCCTGACACCGGTACCAAAATTGTGAACATTATGTAAAGAGTGCCTGGCACCTTTTACATTTTAAGAAAGGAGAATGGGTGAAATGAAGATTACCCTAAAAGATGGCTCTACTAAAGAGTATCAAGATAGTTTATCTGTATATGAAATAGCAATGGATATTAGTGAAGGACTGGCAAGAGTTGCATGTGCTGCTGAGATTAATGGTGAGCTTGTAGACCTTAGAACCATAGTTGATTCTGACTGTGAATTAAATATTTTAACTTTTAATGATGATGCAGGTAAGAACGTATATCGTCATACTGCTTCCCATGTTCTAGCTCAGGCTGTTCAGAGACTTTATCCTGAGGCTAAACTGGCTATTGGTCCTGCAATTGAAAATGGATTCTATTATGATTTTGATATGGCTCCTTTAGACC
Source organism: Clostridiales bacterium (assembly GCA_012520635.1). GTDB lineage: Bacteria > Bacillota > Clostridia > Lachnospirales > Lachnospiraceae > Mobilitalea. The sequence continues at coordinate 8,336 of JAAYNY010000106.1, forward strand.
GTGCAGCTCTTGATGAGATTGAGAAGGAAATGAAGAAGATAATTAAAGAGGGTGCCCAGTTAGAGCGTTTTACTTTACCAAGGGAAGAAGCTATAGCCCTTATGAAAGAAAAAGATGAGCCTTATAAGGTTGAATTAATAGAAGAACTTCCAGAGGATGAGGTAATTTCATTTTACAAGATGGGAGACTTTTTAGATCTGTGTGCTGGTCCTCATCTAATTAGTACAAAAGCTATTAAGGCTATTAAGCTTATATCTTCCTCAGGTGCTTACTGGAGAGGTTCTGAGAAGAATAAGATGCTTACAAGGGTATATGGAACTGCATATACAAAGAATGCTGATTTAAAGGCACACCTTGATCATCTTGAGGAGATTAGAAAGCGTGACCATAATAAACTAGGACGTGAGATGGAGTTATTTGCAACGGTTGACGTAGTAGGTCAAGGTCTTCCCCTCTTAATGCCAAAGGGTGCTAAGATAATTCAGACTTTACAGCGCTGGATAGAGGATGAAGAAGAGCGTAGAGGTTATGTAAGAACTAAGACACCCCTAATGGCTAAAAAGGATCTTTATGTTATATCTGATCACTGGAATCATTATAAGGAAGGTATGTTTGTAATAGGTGATGAGGAAAATGATGACTCAGAAGTATTTGCCCTTCGTCCCATGACTTGTCCATTCCAGTATTATGTATATAAGCAAAGTCCAAAGAGCTATAGAGATTTGCCATGTCGTTATGGTGAAACTTCAACCTTATTTAGAAATGAAGATTCTGGTGAGATGCATGGTCTTACTAGGGTTAGACAGTTTACTATATCTGAGGGTCATCTTGTCGTGACTCCTGAACAGGTACAAGAAGAGTTTAAGGAATGTCTAGATCTTGCTATGTACTGCTTAAAGACATTAGGCCTTGAAAATGATGTTACCTACCGCTTATCCAAATGGGATCCCAATAATAAGAGTAAATATCTTGGTAATGAAGATGATTGGGAAAACATGCAAAATACTATGAGAGAACTGCTTATCGATAACGGAGTTGAATTTACAGAATCCGAAGGTGATGCAGCATTTTACGGACCAAAGTTAGATATTCAAGCTAAGAATGTATATGGCAAAGAAGACACTATGATTACAATTCAGTTAGACTTCGTATTGTCAGAACGCTTTGATATGACCTATATTGATGCTGGTGGAGAGAAGAAACGTCCATATATTATTCATAGAACAAGTATAGGATGTTATGAGAGAACACTGGCTTGGCTAATTGAGAAATATGCAGGTATGTTCCCAACTTGGTTATGTCCTGAACAGGTTAGAATATTGCCTATTTCAGAAAAATACCACGACTATGCACGTAAGGTTAAGGAAGAACTGCAAAATAACAATGTTCTTGTTACTGTGGATGAAAGAGCAGAAAAGATAGGTTATAAGATTAGAGAAGCAAGACTTGATCGTATTCCTTATATGCTAATTGTAGGTCAAAAGGAAGAAGAGGAAGAAGTTGTTTCTGTAAGAAGCCGCTACCTTGGTGATGAAGGACAAAAGCCTCTTGATACATTTGTAAATGATATTACTAAGGAAATTAGAACAAAAGAAATTCGAAAAATAGAAGTCGAAGAGAAATAAGTAATTATAAGGATAAGGACAGTTTCTAGACTGATAAGTAGTATAGAAACTGTCTAATTTTTAACAAAATGTAAAAAATATGAAATGCTTGTTTACAAAATCCAGTTAATGTATTATAATACCATTTATATGAATTAATTCACATTACATGTAGACTATCATTTAAAAAAGAGACTGATATGGGTACTTATATCTTTTTAGAAGCATTTCATGGAACAGATATTAGTAATGTAGATAGTATAATTAAGGGTGGATTCATATGTAAACCGAATAAGCAACATTGGCTAGGTAATGGAGTATATTTTTATTTGGATTACTCCTTGGCAAAATGGTGGACAACGAATCCTACTAATAAGTTCGGCGTAAATGTCAGAAATGGTGCAGTTATTAAGTGTAAAATAAGCATAAAAGAAAAATATGTACTTGATTTACGTACGCTAAAAGATTATACTAAATGTGTCGATATATATAGAAATGAATTCCTACCATTTCTATTTCGTGGAAAAATAGATTCAAAAGACAAGACCACTATTGATACAAAAACATTACGCTGTACATATTGCGATTATTTGAACATTGGATAGGCTATACTAAATAGGACAGTTTTTCTCCGAACATGATATAATAAAATTATTGGAGGA